>NZ_JASJGN010000378.1:0-14889 GCF_033791525.1 Desulfosarcina sp. | reverse complement strand
GAACATTTTAATTACATAGCCTGCTTAAACGATAATAAAGACCATATAAACGCGCTGTGCGAAGTGCTCACCGCCCACATGTTCGGCTGGCCGGAAACCATGCCTAACTGGAATGCTGGCAAACTGGCGTTAGAAGCAAATACATCACGACAGCGCGCACTGGATATGGGCGCGAAGAAGTAAAAAAAGTTCAATGAAGTACGAAAAGTACACTGGAATCGTTCCTGACGATTCTCAGCATACGACCCACATGGCAAGCCTATCATGCTGCTGGTTCCCGGCAACCACTTTAAACCAAAAACAAAAAGGGCTGAAAAAAATACAGCGCTGGCAAACTCCGGTACAGATGTGGTTAAAATGCCAAAAACGGATATGGTACGATCCAGCATGGAACCCTCCTTCATTCCTGACAAGACACCTAGAATTAATGATAAAGGGATCATGATGGCAAAGGTCCAGAAGCCTAAGATTGCGGTATTCCATAACCGCGGCAAGAGCACTTCTTTTACCGGGCCTTTGTAGCGTATGGACGTTCCAAGGTTGCCCGTGGCAAAATTACCCAGCCATTTTGCATAGCGCACCACCGTCGGCTGGTTATACCCATGCTGGTCCCGCCACATCTCTTTTTGTTCATCACTGGCAAAATTACCCAGGACACGGGTGGCAGGGTCACCGGTAAGACCTGTTTCCAAAAGCAGGAAGAGAATAATGGATACGACAACCATGGTAAAAAGCATGAAACCGATCCGCTTTAAAAGCAGCAAGATCATTTTGACTCCTTAATTCTGCGACTTGGCTTTTGTGTCTGGTAAGGGCGAAACACAGCCCTTACCAGACATTACACTGGTTTCAATCAAGCCAGAGAGACCTTGTGAAAGCGATAGTATCTGACCGGGTCCATCTCAAAGCCAACCACGTTATCTGAAATCGCCGTGAAAACAGACCGGAAGAAAGGTTGTACCATGACAGCGTCTTCCTGCAGGATTTTCTCAACGTTCTCCATCTTGGCCCGACGGGCTTCAATATCCAATTCTGCTTCCGCTTCGTCCAGGGCTGCATCAAAGGCAGGATTATTATAGCTGGATTCATTCCAGGGCACACCTGAACGGTAGGCAAGGCTGAGTACCATGACACCCAAAGGGCGGTGGGTCCAGGAGGTGAGGCTCAAGGGTGCCTTTGTCCAGACATCCCAATATTGCGCCATCGGCATTACATTCATGATAATGTTGATCCCGGCTTTAGCAGCATCTTCTTTGAGTACTGCAACGGAATTCTGTTCCCAGACACCATCGGTGGTCCCCCCGTTGCAGGTTAATTCAATGCCATCGGGATACCCTGCTTCGGCAAGCAGTTTTTTTGCGCCTGCAATGTCCTGCTTAAACGGCGGAAGTTTAAAATACTCGGGATGGATGCTGGCTACATGATGGTGTTCGGCAACAATTCCTAAACCCTGGTGGGCAATATCGAGATTTCTTTGGGCATCACAACATTTCTGAACTGCCTTGCGCACACGAATGTCATCAAAGGGTTTTTTAGTGCCCTTCATGCGGATAACGCCGGTTTGTGTAGATGGAATTTCGACAACCTTGATTCCCGGAATATTCTTGGCAGCTTCAAGGGTTGTCAAATCAAGGTTGTAGAGTACATCCACCTGTTTTGAAGCGATTGCAGCAAGATAAGCACCGGCATCCTCACCCAGGTCAATGATACGAATTTCATCGAGAAAGACGTCTCCGCCCCAATAGGGTTCTTTGCGCTTTTTCAATACGGCGACCTCACCGACTTTAAACTCAGAAAGCGTGTAGGGTCCGGTACCTACCGGGTTTTTAGTAAGATCCCCTCCCTCTTTTACAAAATTGCGGTGGACAATGCCGGTGGGATAATTGTAAAGATTTTCAGGAATTGACAGAACCGCTGATTTCAGATTCAGCCTTACCGTATGATCGTCTACTTTTTCCACCGCATTTTTGATCATGCGCTTGACAGGGTTGCCTTTTTTATCTTTCTCGCCGGTCTCTTCGATCATGGCGTTAAACAGTCCCATGTTGGACGATCCGGTTTTGGGGTCAAGCCAACGGGTAAAGTTAAATACAACATCATCTGCAATAAAGTCATCGCCGTTTGACCATTTGACCCCTTTACGAAGGTGGAAGGTCCAGGTTTTCAGATCATCAGATGCCTCCCAGCTCTCTGCCAGACCGGGTCTGGTAATATTATCCGGCCCGGTGATCACCAGATATTCGACAATATGCCTGGAAACGATAGATTTCTGAGTCCATGAATAGGTGGCTGGATCGGCCATTTCCTGCACCTGCATAGCATATTTCAGGACCCCGCCCATTTTTTGTTGAGCGGCGACCGCCTTTTCCGGCAACATGAGTCCTGCAATCTGGCCGGCGGCAGTCACGCTGAGGCCAAGAAGTGCACTGTACCGAATAAATTCCCGACGGGATAGTTTTCCCTTGTCCATCTGGTCTTTAAATTCCGTAATCGCTGGATGGATTTTCTCCTTTTGATTCATGTCTTTCTCCTCCTTCGTAGGTAAGATCAATAAACGCCCAATTCATCAAAACAGGCTGGTATTAATGGTGAGATTGAAAAGAAGTGACAATCCCTGCCCCAGAAAAACAAATCCGCCATGGGGCGTCATCGGTTACGTCCCAGATTGCGTTCCCATTGAAGGCAACGTGATGGACAGACACCGTATGTGCCAATATACAAAACGGGGGTGTGAGAATGAAAGCCTTATTGAATTATGATATACAGGGCACCATAGTCAAAAGGGCCGGCTTTGTCAATGAAGGGCTCTTTTGACCTAAAGTAGCGATTGTTGCTCCGCCTGGTTTTTCTAATAAGAATTACTGAAGGTTAAACCACCGTTGCGATCTGCATGGTAATGCGGTAGGAATGCTGTCAGCAATCCGATTTACTACCCTTGAAACAAGACCATTGAGGAGAAAATGAAGCTTGGCCTCCACACCTACAGCCTGAATCTGCACGGCATCGGCCAGGCATGGGCGGGTTTCACCTGCCCCTGGCCCAGGCAGCTCTCGACCTTCCAGCTCTTTGACCTGCTGGTGGATCTGGATCTGGAGGGGGTCCACCTGGATGACGGGGTACTTGAACATCTGACCCCGAGATACCTGCGAGAGGTGGGAGCGGCGGCCAAGGATGCCGGGCTCTACCTGGAGTACAATTTTTCATTGGATCGGGGCGGATTCGGCATCGGTATCCAGCACGATTTATCCGCAGCCATCGAAACCGCCCGCAATTTAGGCGCGGACATTGTCAAAATGAGCATGGACCTGCGCCGCCCCCGGCCCCTGGCCGCCAGCCGGTTTCACCCCCAGGTTATCGGACAGCTGGAAGCGGTTGGGAATCTGCTGAAAACTGCGGCGCCAATGGCCGCCGAGCACGGCATCCGTCTGGCCGTGGAGAACCATTGCGACTGCTTTTCCGAAGAGATCCTCTGGCTGCTGGCCCGGGTGGACAGCCCGGTGGTGGGGGCCTGCATCGATACGGTCAACGGCCTGCACGTCACCGAAGACCCCATGGCCGCCATCGAACGTCTGACGCCCCGTGCGTTTACCAACCATTTTCGGGATGACCGCATTGAATTCCAACGCTGGGGGTTCAAGCTGGTGGGCACTGCCGTGGGAGAGGGAGACATCGACATGCGCCGGGCCTACGAGCTGTTCCGGGATCGCTCTTGCATGGACCGGATCAACATCGAAACCGAGCTGGAAACGCCGTTGGACAACATGCAGAGGGCCCTGGACATGGAGATAGACGCCATTCGGCGCAGCGTCCGCTACTGCCGGGAGGTGTTGGGCATTTCGAGACAGAATCGTTTATGACGCCTGTTTCTCGCACGGATATGCCGTAGCCCTGGTTGCCACAGACGGCACTTTCGGACTTCTGATTTGAAAATCAGCGATGCGTGGCTTATAGTATGGCCTAAACCAAGGCCAACCGAGAAGCGGAGGAACAGATGACAGACAATCGAATCAAAGCAGCAGTCATCGGTGCGTTTGTAGCCGATGCGCTGTCCCTGGGTGTACACTGGGTGTACAACACTGACGTGATCGACAAGAAATTGGGTCGGGTGGAGCACTATTACGATCCAATGACCTCCTACCACACGGGCAAGAAAGCCGGAGATTTCACTCACTACGGGGACCAGATGATGGTGCTGCTGGAATCGATGAGCGGCAGCGGGTTTGATGCCAATCGGTTTGCTGACATGTGGCGCACCTTTTTTGCCGACTACGGCGGTTATTTCGACAAGGCCACCAAAACGACCCTGAAGAATATGGATGCCGGCAAAGACCTGACCGAAAGCGCCTCGGATTCGGACGACCTGGCGGGGGCCTCACGCCTGGCGGCGTTGGTGTCTGTCTATCATGGCAATCTGGAGCAGTTGGTCGGTGCTGCCCGTGCACAGACCCGCATCACCCACAACAATGACCGGGGGCTTTCAAGTGCCGATTTTTTTGCCCGCACCGTCTTTGCCGTACTCGGCGGGCAGCCACCCCAGGCAGCCCTTCAGGCCACCCTGGACACCCATTTTTCCGACAGTTCAATTGCATCGTTGATCACCATGGGATTGGAGAGCCGCGATCGCGATACCCGGGAAACCATCGCCGAATTCGGTCAAATGTGCAGCGTGGAGGCCGGCCTGCCCGGAGCGGTTCACCTGATCTCCCGCTATGCCGACGATTTCAAGACGGCCATGGTGGAAAATGTAATGGCCGGCGGGGATTCGTCGGCACGGGGAATGATCGCGGGTATGGTTCTGGGCGCCGCCCACGGAATGGTGGCCATTCCCGAGGCGTGGCAAACCGGGATGACCGCGAGCCAACGGATCAGCGCCCTCTTAGACCAGTTATAGTGGTTCCCGGCATGGTCGCTCAGGGCCGGATTCCGGCATCGGTGTCCATCGACAGGGGTTCGTCGGGCAGGTTGGAGCGAATGATAATATTGCGTTGCAGACTCTGCACCACCCGATCGATATCCGCCACACCCTCACGGATTTCCCGGATGCCTTCCCTGGCGGTTATCGTTACCCGGGGGATGTCTTGGCTGCCCTGTTTCAAGTTTTCCAGAATAACCTGAATGGTTTCAAGGGATCCCCGGGCCTCTTCCAAAATGCCTTTCAGCGCCTGTACATTCTCCACCACCCCGGTGCCGGCCGTCTGGATCGTGGCCAGATTGTCGCTGACCTGATCCATAAAACCGGCCCCCTGGTGGAGGTTGCGCGCATATCATCCAGCAGGCCGTTCACCTTTTCCAGGTTTGACAGAACCCCGTCAACCAGTTCCCGGGAAGCCACCAAAGATCCCAACGACCCCTGGCCCTGCCCGATACTGCCGGTGATCTGTGCCAGATGGGTGGACGTTTTTTCGATGTTGGCCAACGTAGTCATCAACGGGCCATGCGGTTCTTTAATGAGGATCATCAGGTCAGCGACTTCCTGGATCGTCCGGACGGCCAGCATGGCTTTCTTTTCCACTTCGAACTCCTTGAGGATATCAGCAATGGACTTCTTTTCAATGGACGGGATCATGCCGCCGACAGGAATTTTCGGGGTGTTCGGTGCACCGGGGACGATGGAGATATATTCCGAGCCGATGACAAAGAGACCGACGCTCTTTTCGGCGCTTGAATAGGTGGTTTGCATCAGATCGTCACCTGTCTGACGGTGGCCTTTCTATAATCGTTAATCGAACCTTGTCCGTATCTCTCCACCGGCCACAGTCAGCTGTCGGTTCGCAAAACCGTTCATTTCAGAATTGTGGGAAACAAAAACCACCCCTGTTCCGGAGCCTACCATATTTCTAAGATGGTTCAAAATGCTATTATTTTCAGAAATTTACATGAAATTTTCAGGTCTGTCGATCAGCATCACCGCCGGTGATTTGCACATTTCCCGGATGGCGATGGCCTTCAGCAACTCCCTGTCGCTTAATACGGATGGCCGCCGGTTGAGCATCCGGGATAGACCCGCACCTTTACAGAGGGAATCCATGGTGTTGTCCATATCAATGGTCAAGTCGTTTTCAGAGTAAATCCTCGATATAAGAAGGTTTTCCCGGAGGGTTCGGTTGCTGAGCATGGCCGCGTCGGGGGCCACATAACCAATCTGGCGTTTGACGGCCAGACACTCCCGATAATCATTCAGATCCACCATTTTTCCATTGAAACGGTATTCTCCCCGTACCGGCCGATCCAGTGTGGCCAGAATACGCAGCAGATGCCGACCCTCCGCAGGCGAGTCGGTGACGACGGTGATCACGTCACCATGGGCAACGGTCAGCGAGTGCGCGTCATCGTGCCTGGGTATACCTGGCGACACCAGTGCCAGGTCCTTGATGTCAATGATCGATGTCGGGGCCGATTCCATTTATACGTAAAAAACAAATGAGATAAAAATATTGATCACCAGACAGTAGAAAAAGCAGTCCACGGCAGCTTTGGAGGTAGCCACCGGCACCTGAGTGATCTGGTTTTTACGGGCGAGTCCGTGGTAAAGGCAGGTCACGGTGATCGTGACTCCGAAAAAGAGGCCCTTCAATAATCCAACAGCAATATCGGCACCGACAACCCCTTTGGCTATTTGCTGGAAAAATCCTTCCACGGGCAGCGTGGTGGTGCCACTGACGATGACATAACCGCCGATGATCGCCAAGAGATCGAAAACCAGAATCAGGCTGACGATGGCTGTGGTGATCCCAACCAGACGGGGAAAGCAGACGGTGTGAAGGGGGTCGATGCCAGCCATTTCCAGTGCGTCGATCTCATGGAGGACACGCATATAAGACATCTCGATGGTAACCGCCGTCGCAGAACGCAGGATCACGATAATGGCGGTTACCAGAGGGCCAATTTCCCGCAACACCAGCAGCACCACCAGTTTTCCCAGATCCACCTGACCCGACAACTGGGAAAACTGAACGATCAGCATGCTGCCGGTGATCAAGGCCACGGGAATGATCACGGGGAGGGCCTGAACCGCGGTAAAGTGGACTTGTTCCACAATCACCCGCTTGATCAGGGCTCGACCGGTGCGAGGCAGCGGGAAAGCGATGGCGGTCAGCCGGTAGGTCAGCGCACACAGATCCATCAGCCGGTTGGCGGATCGAATGGTTTTTCTGCCCAAGGCGCCGACGAAATTTTCAATTTTGCCTCAAATCCTCTTTCCCTGTATGGAATACCCGCAAAAGGGGTCATTGGTTGACTTATCCAAATTCTTACAATATATAATTCACGTGGGTCAATAGCATAGGGTTAACTATCAAGAATTGAAAGTAAAATTTACCTTTCTTCACATCCTGTCGCTCTCCTTGCTACTCGTGTTGCCCTTAGCCGCACCCGGTGTGGCCGACGGACCACTGGTTCAAGTCTTGAACACGGGTTGCATCGACTGGAGTGCCGGAACCATAAGGGTGCGCGGAGTTGCTGCCCCCGCCACCATTCATGTTGGCGAGTCGCCGGATTTACCATCGGACATGCTTGATGCCGCCCGGCGGACGGCTCAGTCCAACCTGATTGAATCCGCAAGCGTCATTCCCATCAATTCCGTTTCACGGATAGCGGACCACATGGCCCAAAGCACCGACTTTCGAGACGGCTTGATCTCACTTGCCCGAAATGCGTCCCTCACCCGCCAGGAATATTTATCCGACGGCACCGTGGAAATAGAATTGACCATGAATCTGACCGGCGGGTTCAGCCAATTCGTGCTGCCCGAAGAAATTCGCCAGGTGGACTCGGTGGTTACCATGACGGCGGCCGAAACGGATGCGGATCAGCCTGTAAAAACGGTTGCGCGAAGCGATGGCGGCGCTTATACAGGGCTGATCATCGATGCCACCGGTATCGGTGCAAAGCCTTCCCTGGTGCCGTTGGTCGTCGATGAGTCGGAAGATGTGGTGTACGGACCGGCCTTTGTCAGCCGCGAATTTGCCGTATCCCGGGGAATGAGCGGCTTTGCCACGACATTGGCTGCTGCCCGTAGCGACAAACGGGTGGGACCGCGGCCTCTGGTTGTCAAGGCTGTCAGAACCCGGTCCACGGGAAAGACGGACCTGGTCGTCTCTAGCGCCGATGGGGCGCGGTTGCGAAGTTCGGTGGTTCACTTGAATTTTCTAAAAGCCTGCCGGGTGAGCATCGTCATGGATGCGGAGGCTAGTCAGTAATCGTGATTGCACTATCTATGAAATGCCGCTAATCGGCGAATGAGGAGGCACCATGGCCCAACGCAACTATCTTGCTTTGTTGGTTTTTTCTTTGGTTCTTGTTGTGGCCTGCGGTCCGGATACCATTTTCCTCCGACCGGCGTTGGATACGCCGGCACAGCATGTAAAAAATGGGCACAGCCTTTTAACACGCGGCAAAATCGATGCCGCCAATGCCGAGTTTGTTCGGGCAAAAAGCCTGGACGATGGGTATGCCCCGGCCTATGTCGGTCTTGCTTTGGTTCAGGGTCATCGGGGCGATATTGATGGGGGGGTTGAGATGCTGAACAAGGCCCGAGGTATAGCGGCCACGCCGGATGAAGCCAAAAGCGTCGAACGTGGGTTTGAGACGCTGGAAGGGATGCGATCGACCGCTCAGAATTGACCACAACGGGTGCATATCGAATAGGCATACCGACGGGGCAGGGGTATATTACCCCTGCCCCTTTTTATCAGTAGCGGTAGTGGTCCGGTTTGAAGGGACCTTGCACGGAGACACCCAGATAGTCGGCTTGAACCGGGGTGAGCGTGCTCAGTTTCGCCCCCAGTCGGGCCAGGTGGAGCCGGGCTACCTCTTCGTCCAGCTTTTTCGGCAGGGTGTAAACTTTTCTTTCGTAGCCGCCTGCGGCCAGTTCGATCTGGGCCAGGCACTGGTTGGTGAAGCTGTTGCTCATGACAAAGCTGGGGTGGCCGGTGCCACATCCCAGATTCACCAGCCGCCCTTCGGCGAGGACGATGATGGACCTGCCGGATTTAAGGGTCCACTTGTCCACCTGAGGCTTGATGGGCGTTTTCTTACAATCGGCGCGCTTTTCCAGGTAGCCCATCTCGATCTCGTTGTCGAAGTGGCCGATGTTGCAAACGATGGCCTCGTTTTTCATCTGCTCCATATGCGCCCCGGTGATCACCTGGTAGCAGCCGGTGGCGGTCACGAAGATGTCGCCCAGGGGCGCGGCGTCTTCAATGGTGGTCACTTCGAAACCTTCCATGGCCGCCTGCAGGGCGCAGATGGGATCGACCTCTGTCACCAGCACGCGGGATCCGTAGCCGCGCATGGAATGGGCGCAGCCCTTGCCCACGTCGCCGTAGCCGCAGACCACCACCACCTTGCCGGCCATCATAACGTCCGTGGCACGCTTGATGCCGTCGACCAGGGATTCGCGGCAACCGTACAGGTTGTCGAATTTGGACTTGGTGACCGAATCGTTGACGTTGAAGGCCGGAAAGAGCAGCTCGCCGCGCTGGGCCAGCTGGTAGAGCCGATGGACACCCGTGGTGGTCTCTTCGGAAACCCCCTTGATCGATGCAGCGATACGGGTCCAGAAACCGGAATCATTGGCATAGCCGGCTTTCAGTCGGGCCATCAACAATCGCATATCATCGGAATCGTATGCTTTGTCCAGCAGGGACGGATCCTTTTCCACCGCCACCCCCTGGTGGACGAACATGGTGGCGTCGCCGCCGTCGTCCACGATCAGGTCCGGTCCACTGCCGTCCGGCCATACCAGCGCCTGTTCGGTGCACCACCAGTATTCTTCCAGGCTTTCGCCTTTCCAGGCGAAAACGGATGCCGACCCCTTGCGGGCGATGGCCGCAGCCGCATGGTCCTGGGTGGAAAAGATGTTGCAAGAAGCCCAGCGGATGTCGGCGCCGAGAATCTTCAGGGTGTCGATGAGCATGGCGGTCTGGATGGTCATGTGCAGGCTGCCGGTAACCTTCAGGCCTTTGAGCGGCTGCTGTGGGCCGTATTTTTCACGAACGGCCATCAACCCGGGCATTTCGTTTTCGGCCAGTTGCATCTCCTTGTCACCGAAGTCGGCATGGGCCAGGTCGGCGATTCTATAGGGCAGCGACGGATCGTAGGCTGGCGGGCCATCGATCGCCACCACGTTTTTGGCAAGTGTCATGCGTGTTCCTCCGTAAATGGTGGGGGCCACTGGCCCCCTTTATCTGATCCGAATAGAACCTATCTCAAGAATAAGGATCAGGGTTCAGGGCAAGGCATGAAACGGCGAAAAAGCGCAGCATACAGGTAGTATGTGAGCATGTTGAGTCGTTTCATAACGCCGCCGTGGGCACTTAGACTATTTTTGAGATGTGTTATACAATAATCGTCGTTTCGCCAATTACAAGCCGGCCTTTTCTCGAATAATCTCCGCCTTGTTGGTCTGTTCCCAGGAAAATTCAGGCTCGGTCCTTCCGAAGTGGCCGTACGCAGCCGTTTTGCGATAGATGGGCCGCAGCAGATCGAGGTACTCGATGATCGCCGCGGGGCGCAGGTCAAAGACCTCCCTGACGATCTCCTCCACCCGTTCCTTGGGCACCTTGCCCGTGTGCATGAGGTCAATCATCACCGACACCGGTTCGGCCACGCCGATGGCGTAGGCGATCTGGACTTCACATTTTTTAGCCAGGCCAGCGGCCACGATGTTCTTGGCCACGTGACGCCCCATGTAGGAGGCACTGCGGTCAACCTTGGAGGGGTCTTTGCCCGAAAAGCATCCGCCGCCGTGGCTGCCCTGACCCCCATAGGTGTCTACAATGATCTTGCGACCCGTGAGCCCGCAGTCACCCATGGGACCGCCCACCACGAACCGTCCGGTAGGGTTGATGAAATAACGGGTGTCCCCGTCAATCATCCCGGCCGGGATGACCTTTTTAATCACTTCCTCGATGATGGCTTCACGCAGGTCTTCATGGGTGACGTCCGGTTTGTGCTGGCTGGAAACCACGATGGTGTCCACCCGCTTGGGCTGACCGTCGTGATATTCGATGGTAACCTGGGATTTGCCGTCCGGCCTCAGAAAGTCCAGCGCCCCGTTTTTCCTGACCTGGGTCAGGCGGCGGGTCAGCTTGTGGGCATACATGATTGGCATGGGCATCAACTCCGGGGTCTCGTCCGCTGCAAACCCGAACATCAGCCCCTGATCACCGGCACCCTGGTCCTTGTAGAGGCCTACGCCCTGGTTCACACCCTGGGCGATATCCGGGCTCTGGTGGTCGATGCTGGTGATGACCGAGCAGGTGCGCCAGTCGAAACCCATCTGAGAGGAGTGGTAGCCGATGTCCTTGATGGTTTCCCGGACGATCTGGGGCATATCCACGTAACACTCGGTGGTAATTTCGCCGGCGATAAAGGCCAAACCGGTGGTGACCAGGGTTTCGCAGGCCACACGGCAGCCTTTGTCCTGGGCCATGATGGCATCGAGTATCGCGTCGGATATGGCATCGGCCACTTTGTCCGGATGGCCTTCGGTTACCGATTCGGAGGTGAATAGAAATTTGTTGGTCATACATGGTCTCCTTTGTTAAAATAATTATTCCGCTATGGATCACGGGGTAAGCATCATGTTGTCGATAAGTCGCGGTTTTCCAACCTTTACCGCCATGGCCATGAGCACCGGACCGCTGACAAACGACACATCCTCCAAGGTCTGAGGGTCGCAGATGGTGATGTAGTCGATCGTTGTCTCGGGAACCGCGCTGATCGTCGAAGCAGCGGTCCGGGTGATGGCTTCGACGCTGGACTCTCCATTTTTCACCAGCTGCCGGGATGCCGTCAGGGCCTGGAAAAGGCAGGTGGCCTGCTGCCGTTGGTCGCCCGTAAGATACATATTTCTGGAACTCATCGCAAGGCCGTCGGCTTCCCGGACGATGGGTGCCCCGACGATGTCGATGTCCATCTCCAAATCCTTAACCATCTGTCGGATAATTGCCAGCTGCTGAAAGTCCTTTTCCCCGAAAACGGCCAGGTGCGGTCTGACAATGCCCAGCAGCTTGGTGACCACTGTGGCGACACCGTCGAAATGGCCCGGGCGTGAAAGGCCGCAAAGGTGTCCGGACAGGAACTTCAGGGATACAACCGTCTGATATCCAGAGGGATAAATATGCTGCACGTCGGGAATGAAAACCGCGTCAACACCGGCTTTTTGGGTCAGTTCCAGATCCCGCGCTTCGTCCATGGGGTATGCCGCCAGGTCTTCGTTAGGGCCAAACTGGGTGGGGTTAACGAAGAGGCTCACCACCAAACGGTCTGCCAATGATTTGCCTTTTTCCATGAGGGAGAGGTGACCCTGGTGTAAGAACCCCATGGTGGGTACAAAGGCAATGGTCTTGCCCGATCGGCGCAGATCAACCGAGAATCGTCGCATCTGGTTGATGGCGCGAAAGATATGAATGGCAAACTCCTTTTTTCCGGTTAACCAACGCTTAGCATTGAAGCTGTTTTCTTTTTGGCGTCCGGCCTTTCGACATAATGTGACCGCTGGCGTTTAGGCAGGCCAGCAGTAGTGTAATCGTTCATAAATGTCAATAATGACGTTGCCTTAAAAACGAAAAGCAAAGCCGTTTACCAGCTTTGCTTGGTGAGGACGATGACCCGGGACGCCGGTTGGCATTCACCGTGCGGTGGTTTCGCCAGATCAGACGTCGAGACTGATCATGCCGGGTTCAATGCCAGCTTGAGCCCCACCAGCTTGCAGACCATGTCGCTGGCCGTTTCAAGATCCAGCCGCCCCATGTTCAAAACCATGTGGTATAATTGCGGGTTTTCATAGTCGCTTTTGCCCAGCCGTTTATATAGGCTCACCCGTCGCCGATCTTCGTTGACCACCGTTCGTTCAGCCTTCTTTCGAGATATTTCATAGCGGTCCATCATGAAATTCACCCGGTTTTCAAATTCATTCACCAGCAGGATGTGGACGGCATCGGGATGGTCGTTGAGAATGTATTGGCTGCCCCGGCCAAGGATGACCACATCGCCTTCATCGGCAAACTGGGCAATGATCAGCACCAGGTAGTCCAGATAAATCTGTTCGTCCAGATAGCCGCGCTCATCGGCGAGCACCCGGTCCAGCCAGCGCTTGGAAACCATGCTGGAAATCAATCTGGAAAGTTTGCTGCCGGCCTCCTTTTCAAAGGATTCAACCCAGTGGGTGGAAACATTGGCCTCCTTGGCCACACGCTGAAGTATGTCGCTGTCGGCAAAGGTATAGCCCAGGGACTCAGCGATTTTTTTGCCAAGGGTGATACCGCCTGCGCCGAACTGCCTCGAAATAGTGATGACCGCCATGGGTGCCTCCTCAATCTCGTTGCGGGTTAGGATCGTCTTACACTGCCGTGCCGGCCACTACCCCTCTTTGGGAGGAATGAGCAGGATCGGGAAAATTGATCGTTCAGCCAGCCCTTTGCTGATACTTGTTCCCCACCGGTCCTTCCACAGGCGTTTGCGCGGGGAACCGGCAATAATCATGGAAGACTGGCACTCTCTGGCGGCTTTGTCGATCTCCGCGACGGTATCCCCGATATAGACGTGGGGTTTAGCCGTTATGCCGAAATCTTCAAGGTCGTCGCACAGGGCGTCCAGTTTTTGGCGGCTCTCCTTGCGGGTCTTCTGGATGCCCATGGCCGAGGTTTCCTTTAGGTCTTTTTCGCTGGCCACATGGACCACATCGACTTCGCGGATTACCGCTTTGAGCGACTTCAGATAGTCGATGGCCCGCTGGCTGGCCTCGGACCAGTTGGTGGCCAGCAGGGGTTTTTCAAATGGATTTTCCGCCAGGGGCCCCTTCTGGGCGAGATATTTATAGACCAGTACGGGGGTGGCGGAACGATGAACGATTTCGGTGATGTCGGATCCGGAATAGAGCTGCTCGAGGCGCCCCTTTTTTTCAGGGCTCAGGACGATCAGATCCACGGATTCCTTCTCGGCAGCCTGGATCACCTGGCCGGCGAAACTGCCGACGACGATATAAACGCCCACCTCCATACCCTGTTCGAAAAGCGTTTCCGCCCAATCGATAAACCGGATGTTGGCCTTTTCCCGGAGTCTGATTTCGGCGCTTTTTTCGTAGCCCTTACCCCGCCGCATGGCCACCTTGTCACGCTCGATGACATTCAGGAACACCACGTGGTTGAGCGCAGATTTCTTCAAGTCCATCAGGGACTGCAGGGCATCGAACCGAAGGTTGTCAAAACGGGTGACAAACAACAGTTTTTTTATCTCCATGTTATCTCATCCTTGCCAGCTATGACGATCATTGCGGATCCCGGTTGCCGGAACGCTAACCCAACAGTTTCTTGATTTCACGAGCCAGTTCTTCAGGTTCGACAGGCTTTTCCAGATAGTTTTCCGGTTCGGGCACCGGCTTGTCCCCGAATTCCGTGAGCGCCTTTTGGGATCGCAGAAAGGTGCGTTTGGCCACTCCGGACAGCATGATCACGGGAATACCGATCAGAGACTTATCCGTCTTCAACTCTCGATAGAGGCGAATGCCGCTCTGTTTGGGCATCAGTACATCCAGGATCACCAGATCCGGCCGATCCTTTTTGACGACTTTCAACCCCTCTTCCCCGTTGGCCGCTTCGATGGGCGTATAGCCGCTCTCTTCCACGACAGTGGCATTAAACAATCTTACATCGGGATCGTCGTCCACAATCAATACTTTTTTACTCATCTCGAGGCCTCCTTAAAGGTTAACATCGATATTGTAGGCGTTCTGAGGTTCTGGGTTATTCTCATTCGTTGACCGTGGCTGAAGATTACGATGAACCCTGAAGCGCCGAACCGCTAAACGGTTTAACCGGCGTTCAGTTCAGGCTGACGGGTTCCGGCGCCTGGGCCGGAAATCGTATGCTGAAAGTGGTGCCTTCC
>NZ_JASJGN010000377.1:0-9125 GCF_033791525.1 Desulfosarcina sp. | reverse complement strand
TAAGCTCAGTCGGCTACTCGACGTGTGCGGGCATAGTGGAAATCCCGAAGGGTTTTTTTCCGAATTGCTATCTCAATTGGCAACGGCCGACGGCACCCGAAAGATTGCCGTCAACGGCATCGAGCTGCCTCATTTGATGCTCATGGCCATTCTGGAAGTCGTCCTGCCCGGTAATAAATTCCTATCCATAAAAAGTACCGAACAACTGGAAAAGGTTGCCAATATCCGTATCCCAGAGGCCGATCAGGCGGACATACAGTCGGTTATCGATACGTACCCGGTCCGGCTCTCCATGCACACGATCCGCCAGATGCGGGTATCCGGCGACGTGGCCTATCAGTATCTACCCTTCGTTCAGGAACTGGACAACACGGGACACACCAACACCTGGATCGGACAGTTCCACCAAGGTCTGCTGGAGCAGATGTATCAGAACCGGGTCATTTTTCTGCTCAACATGAGCTGTCCGGTCTACTGCCGATTCTGTTTCCGCAAGCACAAAGACTCCCGCAACGAAACCAACCCCACTCCGGCAGGTGTCCAAAAAGCGGTCGCGCATGTCGCAGCGTCGCCATCCATCAAAGAAATCGTGATCACCGGCGGGGACCCCTTCATGAACCGGGCAAACATGGCCCAGGCCATCGACGGCCTCATGGAGGTCGACCACGTTCAGACCCTGCGCCTGGCCACCCGTTCCATCGCCTATTACCCCCATCTGTTTTTGTCTGACGATGCGGCCTTGCTGGGCTACTTGAAACGAAAAAACCTCGACCTTCAGCAGCGCGGCAAGCGCATGGAAGTGGCTACCCATTTCATTCATCCCGATGAAATCTCACCGCAGAGCCTGATGATCATTTCCGATCTGGTAAAAAGCGGGATTGCGGTATACGTCCAGACGCCGTTTTTGAATGGCTGCAACGACGAGGGCCCCGAACTGGTCCGGTTGTTCAGCCTGCTGCGCGGCGCCGGTGCGGAACTTCACTATATTTACATCCCCTGCAGGCCCATCCATGGAAACAACGTATACTGGTCGCCGATTTCAAAAGGGCTGGCCGTGGGCAACTACCTACGGGCGCACCTGTCCGATCGCGTGATCCCCAGGATCTGCACGGCCACCCCCATCGGCAAGATGGACTGGCATACCAGCGGCTGGGCCGTGGAACCGGTGGCGGGAAACGAGAACTTCATGTGGATTCGAACGCCCTACACGCCCGCGTATTTCAAGCGCTTTGCGCCCATTGCCAACGATCTGGATAATATTCGCATCAACGACGAGGGCACCATCGACATCCAGTACATGGCCCAAATTGGCGATGAATCGCTCTTTCTGGGCGCGCGGCCACCTCGGCCTGGCGGTGGTGTGACGACTCAGCCGCAAAGTACCAAGACAATACTGCCGATGGTCCGCAGCGGTGAGAAAATTGCGCCATCGATAGTAGATACCGGGTCTTCGATGATTTCTCGCGTCCATGAGACCCGGGTGGAGATGGATACCGAGGCTCTCGATGAGGATTTTGACATTATTCGCGGCGAGGACCGCATCACCGATGTGGTGATCGTTTCTGCAACGGATGCCGTCGACTCCCTGTTTAGAATCCGCCGCATCGTTCGCGCACTCGAAAAGATACCCCACGTCAATGCGGTACGGCTGCGCAGTCTCAAGTTCAATTATGAACCGGAAAGGTACACCCCTGTTGTGATCGATGAACTTGGCCACCTGAACAAACTGACCATGGTGTCTCCCCTGCGCTTGGAAATAGAGACCCAGTTTCTGGCTGCCGAGGAATTCCGACCAGCACACAAGCGACTGGCCCGGCAGTTGAACAACAAGGGCATTACGGTTTATTGCAACACTCCGTTGCTGGGCCGGATAAATGATACGTCGAAAGCCATCAATCAACTTGCCTACGGCTGCCGGAAAGCCGGCATTGAATTTCATCACCTCTATGTGGCCGGTCTGCCTGTCCAGGACCGTTGGAACCGGGATAACCCGGTGGCCCTGTATGATGTGGTCGATATCGCCACGCGGGTGCGGCGGGAAGGCAGCGGTCGTGAGGTGCCCAGGTACATCATCCGCACCGTCCTGGGAGAGGTTGATTTCGGCTTGTCATCTACCATCCTTGGCCGGGACGGTGACCTTTCGGTCAAACTGCTGCCTTACGATTTATCCTATTTTACCGCCATGCAGCCTGATTTTACCTGGCCGGCTGATGTGTCGGAAGATGTCGACGGTAAACCCGTCGTGCCGATTGCCGGCTTGCTGAAAACCACGGATTTTGCCTTGTCTTAGGCAGGAGGCCTGATGTACTATCCATTTTTGCTTTTCAACGAGAACATTGACCACCGTCCGGTCTTCACCGGTTTGCAGGGGGACCCTTATGTCGCGGATCTTTCTCCCAACAGCCCGCTTCTCCGCAGCTTGGATGTAAGAGATCAGAAAGGGTTTCAACGGGTCCTTGACGAGAAGATGGGGTCGACATACCGATGGGGGTTTTCTCCCTACCTGGAGCGGCGTGACACCCTGCTCGGGGACTGCCCGCAGATGGTGGCCGACCAGCGATTCATCCATCTGGGCCTGGATGTGATCGTCGGCCTGGGTACGCCCCTGCATGCACCGCTGGACGCCACTGTCGCACAGAGCGGGTATGAGGAAGGGGAGGGCAACTACGGTGGTTGGGTACTGTTGAAACACGCAAATCCCCATTTCGAAACGTTTTACAGCCTTTATGGCCACCTGTGCAAATCGCGTCTGCCGGTCGCCGGCCAGGATTTTGAGGCCGGTGCGGTTTTTGCCGAGATCGGTGATTTCCACGAAAACGGCAACTGGTTTTACCACACTCACATTCAGACCATCACCCAGAAGGGCCTGGACCGGGGCTACCTATCCAAAGGGTATTGTTCTCAAGCGGATTTGGCGGAGATGAACGACCTGTGTCCGTCGTCCATTCCTCTTTTTAAACGGTGAAGTATCTCTAACGTTGCAAAAGCTGGTGGGATCAGGAGTCAAGGCGCCAAGGTCGAACAGGAAATTCACACCCTGTCTTCAGGAATTCCTGAGATGGGGTCTCCACTTTTATAGTAGGTTTTAAGCGACGCCCACCCGCACCGGCTGAGTTCGGACAGCAGCTTACGGTCATAAAGAAAATAGCGCCGCAGGATTCTCGGGATAATGAGCACCACGTGTCGGTGCGGAACCGCCTTTACAACCAATCACCGAATTCTACACCCCGTTTCTGGTGGCATGACGGGCACAAGTGGCGGCGTTTGCACGAGAAAGCGAGCAGATACTCGCAGCCGCAATCCCCGCATCGCACCCTGGCAAAGCCGTTTTTAGGAATGCCGCAATCTAGCGTCTGCTTCGCCTGCGGTTTCGAAAATGCTCAGACTTTTCCTTCAAACAAAATCTCCCCCCTCTGAAAGAGTACTTAATGATAGGGCATCTGGTATCGCCGCCCTGCAGGAGCGGACTATTTCCGCGAATTCACCTTAAGCTCAAAAGATTCCGCCTCCGCATGGACAAGGTTCATCGCGCTGTGGTATGAGTTGTTTGGGGGAGTTTTATGTGCAACGCATAAGGACCGCGGCAGGCCTTTGCCGCACAAAGGGGGAGGAAACCATATGAAGTTTATCGATTATTCCAACATGCACGCCATGCTTAAACAAACGGTCGACCGATATGGTGAGACCACCGCCTACAAGTGGTTTACGGAGCCTGGGCAAACCGATTCGGTGAACTGGAATCAGTTTTACGGTCAGGTCCGACAGGTGGGCAAATCGCTCATGGCGCTGGGGGTGGAAAAAGGCAACAAGGTCAACATTCTCAGCTATTCGCGCTATCAGTGGGTGCTCTGCGATATGGGCATCACCAGCATCGGATCGGTGGCGGTGGGCATCTACCAGTCCAACCTGCCCAAGGATGTCCGTTATGTCGTCGATCACTCAGATGCGGTGGTGATTTTCGCCGAGGACAATGCACAACTGGCCAAGTTGATGGAAATCCGGGCCGAGATTCCCGACATCCGCCAGGTGGTTCTGTTTGCCGGAGACGTACCGGCAGACGATTGGGTCATCAGCTTCGAAGACTTCCTGGCGTTGGGCAAGGATGTCGCCGATGCCGATTTCGATTCAAGGGCGGACGCCGTGACACCGCCTGACCCGGCGGGCATCGTATACACCTCCGGTACGACAGGGGTTCCCAAAGGCGCGGTGCTGACCCACGACAACATCACCTTTACGGCCCAGTCGGTGAAAGGCAGCACCAATATCAGCGAAGGGGAGGAAGTATTTTTATTCCTGCCGCTGGCTCACGTCTTCGCCCGCACCTGTGTATACGCCACCCTGCTTGCCGGTTGCGCAACGACATTCACGCGCAGCATGGAAACCATCGTCGAAGATATCGGGGTGGCCAGTCCGCACTGGTTTGCCAGCGTGCCCCGCATCTACGAAAAAGTCTACTCCAAGGTCATCAGTGGCGCGGAAGCAAAGGGCGGCGTAGCACTGAAAATATTCCGGTGGGCCTGTGAAGTGGGAGAAGCGGTCAGCGACTGCAAACTCAACAAACAGCCTATTCCCTTCGGGTTGGGAATCAAGTATGCATTGGCCACCAAGCTGGTCTTCAGCAAGGTGCAGGCAGCATTAGGCGGCAGGGTCAAATGGTGCATCAGCGGCGCAGCACCGTTGAACCCCTCCATTGCCAAGTTCTTCCACGCCGCCGGCATTCTGATTCTTGAGGGCATCGGTATGACGGAAAACACATCGTTTACGAATCTCAACCGCTTCGACAACTATCGTTTCGGCTGGGTCGGCCCTCCAGGTCCCGGCATCGAGCAGAAAACTGGCGACGACGGTGAGGTGAGTTATCGTGGCAGAAACGTCATGAAGGAATATTATAAAATGCCGGAAGAGACGGCTGAAACGATAACACCCGACGGGTGGCAGTACACCGGCGATCTGGGTGAGATCGACAGCGAAAATTTCTTGAAAATCACCGGTCGGAAAAAGGATCTCATCATCACTGCCGGCGGTAAAAACATTGCACCGTCCGCCATAGAAGGGGTCATCGCCACGTCCAAGTACATCAACCAGATATGCATCATCGGCGACAAGCGGAAATTCCTCAGCGCGATCGTCACCATCGATCCTGACAATGTGCCGGAATGGGCACAGACCCAGGGCATCACTTTCAACTCACTGGAAGAGTTGATGACCAACGACAAGGTGCGGGCGATGATCGAAAAGGAAGTGGCCGAGAAGAACAAGGATTTCGCCAGTTTCGAAACGATCAAGAAGATTACCATCGTACCGGAGTTCACCATCGAAAACGGCTTGCTGACGCCAACGATGAAACTCAAAAAGAATTTGGCAATCACTCAATACGAGGAAACGATCAACGCAATGTACCCGGATGATTAGGTGGAAGTCCGAAGGCTGAGAGCTGAGGTCAGAAGGTGAAGTCCGAGGACTATAGGTTGATAACGGAAGGAAACAGCGGGCTCCGGAGCTTAAGCACTTCACCGATGCGCATACCCCCCGAGCCATCAATTCGAGGATTAAACGATTGCGGACTTTGGTGGTGCGAAAAATGATGCGTCGATGGTTTCCTTTTCGGTAATTTTCCATCTTGAGGTCACCCTCTCCTAGTAAAGCTTCCGGATCATGGGCCTATCACATGGGTTTTTTGAATCAGGATTGATATTGTTGCGCACGAAATTGAAAAATGATGAGAGTTGGGAAAAACGGATCCGTTTGGTGTAAGGTTTAGTGCTGTAGGCGAGGCGGTTCACGCAGGCCGCGTCCTTTCTTCCTGCGGAGGATCCTACGGAGGATTCGTCCTGACGGTCTCCCGTTGAAACTGGTATGTCAGTGCCGTGAGTCCCCCCGGGAAGCTCTGGGGTAAGGCAAAAAAAATTGGGACGGTTCGGTTGTTTATTGGGAGGTCTTGAAATGACGACTTTTAGGTTATGCAAAATTTCCGTAATATTCGCTTTTATCGGACTATTGGCCGGTTGTGCGACGGTATCCTTAGAACAACCAAAATCCTACAGCACAGCAATCACCGATACGGATGATACGGTGTTGGGCAAATACGCTGCTAACAAAACCGCTCAACATGTCAATCAATCCGGTTTCTATCCTCTAATTCAAGGCATGGACGCTTTGGGAACTCGACTCCGGTTGGCCGAAAAAGCAGAAAAAAGTATCGATCTGCAGTATTTTTTAATGAAAAACGACACTGCAGGGGCTGTGATGGCCAACGCGCTGCTCAAAGCGGCGGATCGGGGTGTTCGAATCCGTTTTTTGCTGGATGACGTCTTTACTACCGTTCCTGATGACAGTTTTCTATTGATCAATAAACACCCCAATATCGAGATCCGGATATTCAACCCCGTCTCCCGAAGCGGCATATATGTGTTTAACTTTGTCGGCCAGTTCAATCGGGCGAACAGGCGCATGCACAATAAATCATTTACGGTGGACCATTCGATCAGCGTCGTTGGTGGACGAAATATTGCCGATGAATACTTTCAGCTCAAAGAAAACGCGGTGTTTGTCGACTTCGACGTTTTGGCGGTGGGCCCCATAGCGGCAGCAATATCTGAATCCTTCGACCAATACTGGAACCACTCACTTGCCGTGCCCATCGAACAATTCATCAAGGATAAAAAAAGTGAAGATCTGGGAACCATTCGGGCGGACATCGCCGAAGAACTAGATGGCATCTATGATACCGTATATAAAAAAGCGCTAAATAGCCAGCTGCTTCAGGATCTCATCGCAGATCGAAAGCCGCTGTATTTTGGACCGGCAAGGGTGCTGTCCGACGATCCCGACAAACTGGTAAACGTGATTGACGAAGCGCACATGAAACTCGCCCAAGACCTGGGTCAAATCTTGGAAGCCGCGGAAAAAGAAATCATCTTTATCTCCCCTTACTATGTTCCCGGTGAGAGCGGTGTGCAGTTTGTTCGTGATCTTGTGGCCAAGGGGGTGCGGGTTGTGATCCTGACCAATTCATTGGCTTCGACCAATCATGTGCCGGTGCATTCGGCTTATGCGCGCTATCGCCGGGATGTCATCAGAGCTGGTGTCGAACTGTATGAAATGCGTGCCAACGCGGCCCGTGAACTGAGCGGTAATGAAGATGATCCAAATGCGCTTACCCTGCATACCAAGGCCATTATAATTGATCACAGATACATGTTCATCGGTTCTCTGAATCTTGATCCGCGTTCGATCGAAATCAACGCCGAGATGGGCTTGCTCATTGACTCTGAACCCATGGCCAGAGAGTATACAAAGAACGGTGATGAGCGAATGTCGACCCTTGCCTATCGGGTACTCGAAAACGACGAGGGTAAGCTTGAATGGCACGCCCGGATCGACAACCAAGATGTGATCGAGACCAAGGAACCGTTGACAAGATGGTGGCGCCGTTTCAAGGCCTGGTTTATGAAAATCGCTCCTGAAAGCCAGATGTAGAAGGTATTACCCCTGAGTGTGACAGCGGCAAAAAGAACCATTTTGTCAGAATTTCATTTCGACGAAATAGAGAACCAGACTGTTCAATTATCAGCCATCTTGGCATATAAATCCAAAGCACACAAACCTGAATCAGAGAACAAAATTATCATATACCGTAACCCACGCATATCCGTGTTTATACTTTTTCAGGCATGCCTTGTCTGTCTATGGCCTGCGAACGTGCACGCAGAAGACATTCAATCCACCGCGCCAGCCGCGTTAAAGGAAAATACCACCGCTCCCTCGCTGACGGTGGCCGGAATGATCGTGAGGGCCGCCGAATTGAAAGTGCGGCTGACTGACCTGGAAAATCGCGTTGCCGCTTTTCCAGACGCCGATGCGTCCGCCGGCTCCTTTGCCGCCATCAAAGAGAACTTGGCGGTGCTTGAAACGAAAATAAAATTGCTCGATCCGGATCGATTATACCTGAATTTCGATTATGTAACCAGTTGGCAATTTATCCACAATGCTGAGAAGAAGGCATTTGAAGAGATTCTTGGGCCGATAACATCGGCCATAGACGACCTTGAGCAGGCACAGCAATTCTGGGATGAAGAGCAGAGCCGTTGGCTTGAACTGCAGGCGGCCCTACCGCCCCGGATGACCATCGCCAGTGTATCGACTGCCGTTGATACAGCCAGCCAGACCATCGACAGCGCCCAACAAATCATCACTGAAAACGTCGACCGGCTGTTGACCGCCCAAATCGATTCCATCGACATCCAAAGCCGCATCCACACCCTGAGCGCTATCGGAGACCGGTTTATTGACAAGGCGCCGTTGAAGTACCTTACCCAAACGACGCCGCCCTTGTTTTCATCTGCCTATTACAAGCCGTTCAATCGACAGATAGTGGTGGAATTGAGTCAAGGTATCCGCAGGGTGGCCTGGCCGGGCAACACGTTTCTTATTCTAGGGACATGGGTGATCATGGCCCAGATTCTGCTCATGTCGGTCATCATCGGTGTAATCCGGCGCAACCGTCAATACCTGGAAACACATGCGGGTCAGGGTATTCTCGCCCGCCGACCCATCGCCGCGGGTGCCTTTATCGGCTTTTTCATTTTCATCGGGGCGTTCAATGCGACCCCACCGGTCTGGGGGTTGATTCTTGGGATCATCATCGCCGTTTCGGGGGCGGCATTGTTGGGCGGCATCGAGGACCGCCTATGGGAAGGGCGGTTGTTCTATGGGCTGGCGGTATTCGTTGGCATCACCATGCTCTTCCGGCTGATCATTTTGCCGATGCCTCTGTTTCGAATTTTCGTATCCGTTGCCGCCCTGACCGCTGCGATCTTCTGGTTCCGGCCGACCATCAAAAGCACCACTTCGTCACCGGCGGCCCCGAACGAATGGGTGTTGCGCCTCGGCGGGATTCTATTTGTGGGAATTTTTCTCAGCGAGGCACTCGGTTATAGTTTCCTGGCGTTGTACGTGTTCGAATCGTCGGTAATCTCCTTGTACATTATTCTTTTTGGCTATGTCCTGCTGGTATCGGTCAGGCCGTTTCTGAATATTTTTTTCCGCAGCAGACCCATTCAGCGGATCCAGTTCCTACGAAATAACCGTGAGTCGATCGTCAAGCGTCTGGCACCGGTGTTCAA
>NZ_JASJGN010000376.1:0-17982 GCF_033791525.1 Desulfosarcina sp. | reverse complement strand
TGTCCGACGAGATCGCCTCCAGTCAAGATGAGCTGAATAAGCAGCGAGACGAGTACCAGAACCTGTTCGAGCGGGTTCCCTGCCTGATCACCGTCCAGGACCGCAATTACCGGATGCTGCGTTTCAACCGGGAGTTCTTCCAACGCTTTGCCCCCGAACCCGACGACTACTGCTACCATGCCTACAAAGGGAGGACGGAAAAATGCGTCTCCTGTCCGGTGGAGAAGACCTTTGCCGACGGCCTGTCCCACCAGGCCGAGGAAAGCGGTGTGGACAAGGATGGCTCCGTGAAACACTGGCTGGTGCGGACGTCACCGATCAAAAACGCCAGCGGCGACGTCGTTGCCGCCATGGAGATATCGCTAGACATCACCCAGCATAGACAGCTGGAGGTGGATCTGGAAAAATCCGAAAAGAAGTACCATGCCATCTTCAGCAACATCCCCAATCCGGTGTTCGTGCTGGATGTGAAGACGCTGCAGATCATGGACTGCAACAAAAGCGTCACCGCCGTCTACGGCTATACGGTGCAAGAAATTGCCGGCAATTCATTCATGACACTGTTCCACAAAGACGAGCGAGATCATTATGCATTCAAGATCGTCACCTGTTCGGTCATCAACCAGGCCCGCCATCTGGATCGTAACGGCAAGGGGCTATTCGTCAACATCCGCATATCGCCGTCTGAATACTCAGGCCAGCAAGTGCTCCTAGTGACCACCAGCGACATTACCAAGCGTCTGGAGACCGAACAGCAGCTCATCCAGGCCAGCAAAATGGCAACGCTAGGGGAGATGGCCACCGGCGTGGCCCACGAACTGAACCAGCCCCTCTCCGTGATCAAGACGGTGAGCAGTTTTTTCATGAAAAAGCTCAACGCATCGGAAGCCATCGCCCCGGACGTGCTAGCCACCATGCTGGACAAGGTGGACGGCAACGTGGACCGGGCCGCCAGGATCATCAACCACATGCGCCAGTTTGCCAGGAAATCGGATATGGAGATGGTCATGGTTCAGCTCAATGAAGTCTTAAAAAGCGCCTTCGAAATTTTCAGCCAGCAGCTCAAGGTGCGGGGCATCCAGGTGGTCTGGGAGATCCTTGAACCACTGCCGCGCATCCATGCCGACCCCAGCCGGTTGGAACAGGTGTTCATCAACCTGTTGCTCAATGCCCGGGATGCCATCGAATCCAGATGCGGAAACCAGCCGGCGGGTGATGCCGACGGGGAGAAGACCATCCGCCTGTGGACGGGCATCGAGGGTCGGTGGGTGGCATGCCGAGTTTGCGATACGGGCACGGGTATCCCGGATAACCTGGCAGAAAAGATCTTCGAGCCTTTTTTCACCACCAAGGAAGTGGGCAAAGGCACGGGGCTAGGGCTTTCCATCAGCTACGGCATCGTCAAGGAGTGTGGCGGAACCATCGAGGCAGTGCCCGACAAGCCCCATGGCACCTGCTTCATCCTGCGTTTCCCAATCACCGATGCAACGGATGCCACAAGCGCATCCGCTGACGGCAAGGCGGAGACTTCCCATGAATGACACCAGCGGCAAAACCATTCTAATCGTCGACGACGAACCGGATATCCGGGAGGTTCTGGCCATCTCCCTGCAAGACATGGGCTACCGCACCGTGGAGGCGGAAAACGCCGCAACGGCCTTCGACCTCTTTCAAAAAGAAAATCCCCAGATCGTGGTCACCGACATCAAGATGCCCGGGGGTGACGGCATCGGACTGCTGCGAAAAATCAAGCACGAAAATATGGAAACCGAAGTGATCATGATTACCGGCCACGGGGACATGGATCTGGCCATCCGAAGCCTGAAATACGAAGCCACCGATTTTATTACCAAACCCATCAATGTGGACGCCCTGGAAATCGCCCTGCGCCGGGCTCGGGAAAAGATCGCCATGCGACGGAAGCTGCAGGACTACACCCAGAGCCTTGAGCAGCTGGTAAAAGAGAAGACCGAGCTCCAGGATCACCTGGCCTCCCTGGGCCTGATGATCGGGTCCGTCTCCCACGGCATGAAGGGGCTGCTCACCAGCCTGGACGGCGGTCTCTACCTGGTGTCATCCGGGTTGAACAAAAAAGACTTCAAGCGGGTGGAAGAGGGCTGCCAGGCCGCCCAGGAGACGGTCCAACGCATCCGCAAGATGGTGCTGGATATCCTTTATTATGCCAAGGAACGGGAACTGAATCGAGCTCCGGTCCGGATCGCCGATTTTGTCGAGGATCTGGTCCGGGTCATCCAGCCTCGCATTGACGGATGCGGCATCCGGCTGGCTTGTCATATTGACAGAACCGCAGGCACCATGCAAGTGGACGCCGATTACCTGCAGGCAGCCCTGGTCAACATCCTGGAAAATGCCGTGGACGCCTGTCTAAAAGACCACCGCATGCCGACACACCAGATCGATTTAAGCATCACCGAACCGGGCGATGAAATCGTTTTTTGCATTGCCGACGACGGCATCGGCATGGACAGGGATATTTGCGACCGGGTTTTTAGCCTCTTTTACTCGACCAAGGGGAGAAGGGGTACCGGTCTGGGATTGTTTATCGCCAATCGTGTCATCGGCCAGCACGGCGGCACGATTACGGTGGCCAGCAAACCGGGCGAAGGGTCTCTCTTCAGGGTCCGAATTCCCAAACACCAAGTTGAAATGAACCCTGAACCCACCCTGCCCATAATTGAAAACAATCAAAACGCGGTTAAAGAATCCGGGCCCAGCGGTCCCGTCTGACGAATAAACATCAAACCACGGGTCATCTGGCCGGCGAGCTGAAGATGGCGTCGATACCTTTCATGAAAGGAATGCGCGGATCCGGTCAGCCGCCGGCGCCGTCTGATTCGGGGTCAACCAGTGGACCGACTGGCGGGCACCGAACCAGGTCAACTGGCGTTTCGCGTAGCGACGGTGGTCCCGCTTCAACATCGTCACCGCCTCCGCCAGGCTGGTATCACCGCCGACCACCGCAGACAGGTGCCGATATCCAAGGCTCTGCATGGATCTGAGTTCACTGCCGTAGCCCCTGGCCATCAACTGCCGCACCTCATCCAGAAAACCCTGGGCCATCATGAGATCAACCCGCCGGTTGATTCGATCGTAGAGCACCGGACGGGGCCAGCCGAGACCCAATTCCAGAGTGTTGTAGCGCTGTTCCCGGAACCCGTGGCGCTGGTGAAAAACAGTTATGGATTCGCCGGTAACCTCGAACACCTCCAGTGCCCGGATGAGGCGATAGGTATCATTGGAATGGATCCTTTCGGCGGCGAGGGGGTCAATTTCCCGCAGGCGCCGGGCAAGAGCAGCAGTCCCCTCGGATTCGGCCTGCTGCTTCAGGCGCCGGCAAACCGCCGGATCCGATGGGCCTTTCTCGAAAAGACCGTGAATCAGCGCCTTGATGTAAAAACCGGTCCCCCCCACGACAAAGACGATCCGCCCCCGAGCCATCGCCTGCCGAACAACTCCTCCGGCCATGTCGGCATAGGCAGCGGCATCGAAATCTTCGTTCGGGTCCACGATGTCGATCATGTGGTGGGGAACCGCCGCACGCTCCGCCGAAGTCGGTTTGGCCGTACCGATATCCATATGGCGGTAGATCTGCATGGAGTCGGCACCGATGATCTCGGCGTTGAACTGCCGGGCCAACTTGATGGCAAAGCCGGTCTTACCCGACCCGGTGGGTCCGCAAACAACGATAAGCTTGTATTTGGGCGAAGGCTGAACCAACGATCAGTCACCCATCTTGGCCATGTAGTCGTCATACATGGTTTCCAGCGCGAGCTTATGCTTGGCCTCCTCTTGGCAAAGCATCTTGAAGAGCTTTTTGGCGCCGTCGCTCTCCGCTTTGTCCTGCAGTTGGTTGTAAAGCATGAGTGCCGCCTCTTCACGCTTCATCGCCAGCATGAGCAGTTCATTGTAGGCCATGCCCGGTTTGTATTCCACGGCGTCCACATAATCGCTGCGCTTGATGTCGACTATCCAATTAAACCGGTAATCGTCGAGTTTGTCGACGACACCGGTTGCCAGGTAATCTTCCAGCATCTTCTGGTGCTTGCGCTCCTCGGTGGCAAACTCCTTGAGCATCTGCTTCTTGCCGGACATCATTTCGGATTCGCTGTTTTCTTCGTAAAAATTCGCGGCTTCCTTCTCATTTTCAATGGCGAAAGCGATTAGTGCTTCCAGGTTTTGAAAATCCATCTGGTATTGTCCTCTCTTTCCTCTCAAATTGTTAGGCCCTCATGGACCGAATCAATATCATGGTTCCCGGCTGTAGGAATTTCCGACTCGGGGTGTAGAAAAATCCTACATCCTTATAGTTATCTGTAATTATTTATTATTCTGCCTATTCAAGCTCCAGGGTGTGTTTTTGCCTTGTGGCCTTGTTGGAAATTACTACACTTCCCCCGGTTCTTGTTGCAATAAACGCCGCCATATATATTTTTTAACTTTTAAATCAATATGTTATAAATATGGCACGTTGTTTGCTTTGTCATGGACCAACAAGACAGGCAACCCATGTGGCGCGGTTTTACCACACCCGGTTGATCCGAATCAAGACAACCCGTTAACACAAGATCAAGCATATACAAAATAACCAGCAAAGGAGAGCAAAAATGACTAAAAAAGGTAACGGACATCCAAGAAGCCACATCGGTTACGGATCGTCTTATCATCGCGGGGATCGCCATGAAATAGGACAGGAATCCGGGATCGGGTCCGTGCTCGGGGGCCAGGTATGGGTGATCAAACCTGATAAAAAGGCCCAGGCCGACAATCCCTGTCTGTGGATGCAGGCCGGGGCGGTCAAGTACAAAAGCTGCAACAATTTTTACGATTGCACCACTTGCAAGTATGACCACGCCCTGCGGGCCAAGGTTTCCCAAGGTAAACAGATCAGTTGGCAGGACGCCATGCGTCGGCAGCCGGCGCTGGATCGCATCTGCCGGCACAGTCTGACCCGACGGATCGCCAATCGCGCTTGCGCCTATGACTTTCGCTGTGACAAATGCGACTTCGACCAATATTTTGAAGATGTTCTTGCCGCCAAAACCAAAAGCATGCCAACCATCGTAGAAACGGTCAAGGGCTTCGATGTTCCCCGTCACTATCATTTCCACAATGGCCACACCTGGGCGCGGATTGAAAGTGGCGGCTGTTTGCGCATCGGGTTGGATGATTTTTCCCTGAAGGTCTTCGGCCAGGCCGATGGGTTCGAGTTGCCCCTCATGGGCAAGGAACTGAACCATGACCAGATCGCCTGGGGACTGAAAAGGCGCGATCATCTGGCGGATGTGCGTGCTCCTGTCGACGGGGTCATCATGGAAGTCAATACCCGGGTGATGGAAAATCCCGGACTGGCCAACCGTGAGCCCTATGGAGATGGGTGGCTGTTTGTGGTGCGGACCCCGGACGTCAAATCGGCGGCCAAACGGCTGATGAGCGATGCGGCCAGTGTCGACTGGATCAACGGCGAAGTGGGTGTTCTGGAAGAGATGGTAACCGAGGTCGCCGGCCCTCTGGCCGCTGACGGCGGTACCTTCGGGCCGGACCTCTACGGCAACCTGCCCGGCCTGGACTGGCAAAAATTGACCCAAGCATTCTTGAAAACGGGTTGAGACCATGACAAACCAACAGCGCACACTACCATCCGGCCCCTGCATCTGGATGCAGGCCGGTGTGGTAAAAACCAAAATGTGCCGCAGGGCCTTCGATTGCACCGGCTGCCGGTTCGACAAAGCCCTGCGTCACCTGGCAGAGGAAAACCACGAGCGATCGTCAGCAGGCGCAGCGGTTCCCGGCCGGCGTGGGCGTATTGTTTACTGGGCCGACAAACTCAGGGCGTTGCCCGCCAAGCGGCGCCCCTGCCTGCATCATCTCAAGGGCCGCATTGGCTTTCGTGCCTGCACCAACGACTACTTGTGCAGCAACTGTGAGTTCGACCAGTATTTCCAGGATGAATACACGGTCCACGCGGTGCTCAAACCCGTCGGTATGAAAGACGTACAGGGCATCAAGATTCCCCAGGGGATCTATCTTCACCGGGGTCATACGTGGGTGGGAATGGCCTCCGGCGGCCAGGTCCGTATCGGGCTCGACGCCTTTGCCGCCAGACTACTGGGGCCGATGGACCGCATCGACCTGCCGCTGATGGGCAAACCGTTGCAGCGCGATCAGGTGGGTATACGCATGAATCGCGGCGATCTTAAAACCGGCCTGCTGGCGCCGGTCAGCGGTGTGGTCACGGCCTTCAATCCCAAGATAAGCAGCGATCCTGCGGTGTTGCCGGCCGATCCCTACGGGAATGGCTGGCTGCTGATGGTTCAGCCGGATCGCCTGCGTGAAGAGCTGCCCACCTTGCAGATGGGCACCGAGGCCACGGCTTTTATCGAAACCGAAATCGAGCACCTGTACCAGGCCGTCGAAACCCACCTGGGGCCGCTGGCGGCAGACGGCGGAAATCTTGCCGATGACATCCTTGGGCAATTACCTCCGACCTGCTGGGCGGAGATGGCCCGGCAATTTCTTAAGAACTGACAACCTTCAAATAGTCCTTGAGCAGCACCTGGCAATAACGGCACAACTGGTTGGTCTTTCCATCCACATCCTTGATGCTGCGGCAGTAGTGCATCAGGCACTGGTGATCCTTGCAGTGGCGCAGGTCAAAGGTATGCCCCAGTTCATGGGCTGCTTCTTTGGTGATGCGCTCAAGATAAAGGGTCCGCTGCCCGACCGGGGAGATCCCGCCGGCCAGACGACAGGTGGAGACAATCGCGCTGGTGCCCCCCAACTGGGCCTCTCCATACACATGGGTAAGAATGGGGATAAAAAGATCGTTGTGGGTCAGCGCGATGACCTTGAACGCATCGGTGGGGGAATTTTCGGACAGTTTGGTAAGAATCGCGGTCGAGTGAAACTGCCTGCGCTCTGCGTTCCAGGCAAAATCGATATCGTCGAGCAGCGTTTCAATGCGGCATGACATGCCGAAAATCTGCGGAACCATTTGTTCAACGGCAGATAGAATGTCGGCGTCGAATGTACCGACGGGAGCAATCAGAATTGTCTCTTCGGGAATGGCTGTCAAGATGGGCTCTGCAGCTCGTAGCGTTTGATCTTACTATATAAGGTGGATCGATCGATCCCCAGAATTTTCGCACAAATCGAAATGTTCCAGGCGTTTTCCGTGAGTACCTGCAAAATATGGCTCTTTTCCATGGCTTTAAGGCTATGGTCAAAGGGTCTGTTGATGTCCGGTACGCAGACAATCGGCAGATCATTGAGCATCACCTGAGCGCCTTTGCCAACCACCACGGCTCTTTCGATGGCGTTCTCCAACTCTCGGATATTCCCGGGCCAGTCAAAAAGCATCATTTCATCCATGGCCTCCCGGGAAACCTTTCGAATCGGTTTGTTGGTTTCCTGGGCGAAGCGATGCAGGAAGTGGTCGCAAAGCAGGGGGATATCTTCCTTGCGATCGCGCAGGGGCGGCATGGCAAAAGCGATGACGTTGAGGCGGTAAAATAGGTCTTCGCGAAAAGCACCGGCGGCGATGGCCTTCTTCAGATCTCGATTAGTGGCGGCAATCACCCGAAAATCGGCTTCCAGGGGTTGGGTTCCCCCCACCCGGTAAAACACACGGTCCTCCAGCACGCGCAGCAGGTCGATCTGCATGCGCATGCCGATCTCGCCGATCTCATCCAAAAGCAAGGTGCCGCCGTTGGCCATTTCCAGGCGGCCCTTTTTGGTTTCACGCGCGTCGGTGAAGGCACCTTTCTGATGACCGAACAATTCGCTCTCCATCAGGTGCTCGGGTATGGCCCCGCAATTGACGGCCACAAAGGGTCCCTGGCAGCGCTTGCTGTGGGTGTGGATCGCCTTGGCGGCCAGCCCCTTGCCGGTGCCGGTTTCGCCGGTGATTAAAATGGTGGAGTCCATGGGGGCCACATCCTGGATGAGATCGAACACCTCCTGCATGGCCGGGGATTGACCGATCATGCTTTCGAAGCGAGTGCGCTCTTTCACCTGTTCGCGCAGGTACAGATTCTCTTTGGCCTGGGCCTGCTGGGCGATGATCTTTTCGATCAGCACCCCGATCTCTTCCGGATCGAAGGGCTTGAGCAAATATTCCACGGCCCCGCGCTTCATGGCTTCGATGGCCGTCGAGATGGAACCGTAGGCCGTAATCATCACAACCGCCGTATCGAGATCGCGCTCGTTGACCGCCTTGAGAACGTCCAACCCGCTTAGCCCATCCATCTTGATATCCACCAGCATGATATCGTAATGGGCAGCGGCGATATTTTCCAGGGCCTTTTCCCCACTGGCAGCGGTCTCCACATGATGACCGTCACGTTCCAGCCACCCGGCCAGTGATTCTCGGATGATCAACTCGTCGTCCACCACCATGATCCGGGTTTTGCTCATTTTTCCTCCGCATTGAACCCTCCCCGCGGCTAAGCCGCGGGGAATGTTCTGCCTATAACGGCAGTGCTGCGCAGCACCGTTAGGATAAAAAATCGATTTTCAGTTCGCTCGCCAACCCCGCCGCCCCGATGCTCGGGATCTCTGCTTCACTCCGACAAGCAGCGGGGAATGCGCTCGCTACCGCGGTTCAGTTTCGGTTTCAGTTCCGCACGGCATCGGCCGTTTCGGCTGATTGTTTTTCCGGTGACAGCGGCAGCCGAATCGTAAAGGTCGCGCCCTTGCCCGGCAAGGTATCTACCGAGATGCTGCCGTTATGCGCCTCGATAATACCGTATACGACACTGAGTCCCAACCCGACCCCCTTGCCTTTTTTTTTGGTCGTATAAAAGGGTTCGAACAGCTTGCCCAGATGCTCCTGTGAAATCCCGACGCCGTCATCGTCAAATGAGATGTAGATCGCATTCGCCGCATCGCCGCACCAGGTTTTCACGACCAGCCTGCCGCCACCCTTGCTCTCCATGGCTTCGGCGGCATTGGACACCATGTTCATGAACACCTGCTGCAATTGATCGGCGGACCCCACCACCTGCGGCAACGCGGGATCCAGTTCTTTGCAGATCTTGACGCTGTGGATCTTGAGCAAGTTCTCGTTGAGCACGATGGTTTTTTCAATGAGCCGGTTGACATCCTGTGTGCCCAATTCCATTTTGGACTGCCGGGAAAAGGTCAACAGATTGGAGACAATCCGGCTGATCCGACGGGTTTCGGCCTCCATCAGCGTCAGGTAACGGTCAAAAGAATCCAGCCCCCGGGTAGCGTCTGTCTCTTCCTTCAAAATCCGTCTCATCAGCAAGATAAAGTTTAAAATGCCGGCAATGGGGTTATTGATCTCATGGACCACCGAGGCGGATAGCTTGCCCAAAGAGGCCATCTTATCCTGGTGGAGCAGTTTGGCGTGGGTCTCCTGCAATTGGCGTGTGCGCTCCTCAACCATCTGCTCCAGGCGTCGGCGGTTTTCCCCCTCCTTTACCATGTGTTCGGTAAAATCGTGGCTGATCTCCAGGAACTGGGAAATTTTACCGTCTTTTTCCCAAAGCGGGTGAATGGTAACTTCCATGTAATGCGTTTTTCCGTGGGGGTCTGTACGGGTGCGAATCGTTTTGGCGGTTTGGCGGTTTCGTATTACGGTATTGAGCGGGCACCCGCTCTGCTGGCCATAGCAGGATTGGTTGGTCTGGTGGTAAATTTCGAAACACTTCTTACCCACGACCTCCGCTTTGCTATAGCCCATCTGTCTTAAAAATGCCTCGTTGGCATCCACGATTTTCTGATCCGGCGTTATCACCAGAATCAAATCCTGAATACCGTTAAGGATGGTCTGCATCTCTTCGGTTCGTTGCTGGAGCACTCTTTCTCTGGATTTGAACGCTTTCCAGAACAGATCGAACGCCTGGTGGGCAAGCACCCGCAGATGATCGGGTTTGGTTTCCAGTATCTGGCGCAACAAGTTGGGATCGGGGTCGAGCAGCATAAACAGATGCACATGGTAGCCGGGTTCATATAGCTTGCGAAAATTTGAAACGGTGGTCAGGCCCTTTCGGCGAGCCAGCGCCACCCCGGGTGCCGCGCTGTCGCTTTCGGCCACGGCCACGATTCTGGAGTTGACCTGATCCTGTAAAAAGTCGACGGTGGTCATCTCCAAAACTTCTCTGCAGCGTTCACCACCGCCGATAAGGGCGATATTGACTACCGATGGATTATCATTGGCCATCAGGCGTGTCTCCTGTTTCCAAGTGATAGAAGCAGATCAGAAATAGATCGGCGGGAACATGTGTGCAGGATTTAGCATGGGGATAAGCGATGGATCAATGTTTTTTACTTGATTCAAATCAATTTTTTGGGCATATTCGCATAATTGAAAGAAACGAAGCCGAATTTTATTGACAAGGCCATCATGTCCATATAGTTAGGTTTGTCAATCAAAATATACACCACTTACTATTTTTTTCTTAATTGTTTAGAAGAGTTAAAGAATTATCATCATGCGTTTCAAGCGCGATCGGGAGAACAAAACAATGACGAAGAACGCAATTGGTTCTGTTCTGGTTGTGGGTGGCGGCATCTCCGGCATGCAGGCCGCGTTGGATTTGGCCGATTCGGGATACCTGGTTCATGTGGTTGAAAAATCCCCGGCCATCGGCGGGGTAATGAGCGAACTGGACAAGACGTTTCCCACCAACGACTGTGCCATGTGAATTATCTCCCCGAAACTGGTCGAGTTCGGCCGGCATCTGAACATCAACCTGATCACCTGCGCAGAAGTCAAAGAGATTCAGGGCGTCGACGGTAATTTCAGCGTCACCATCGATAAAGGCCCCCGTTTCATCGACCCGGCCAAATGCACCTCATGCGGGGATTGCGCCGAGGTGTGCCCGGTCTCCCTGCCCGACGAATACAACCAGGGACTCAATGATCGCAAGGCGACCTACAAGCGCTACCCCCAGGCCATTCCTGGTGCATTTGCCATCCAGAAGGTCGGCAAGGCTCCCTGTCACCTGGCCTGTCCGGCCGGACTCAATGTTCAGGGTTACGTGCAGATGGTGGGCCAGGGCAAGTACAAAGAAGCCCTGAAGATCATCATGGAGGATCTGCCCCTGCCCGGCGTGCTGGGACGCATCTGCCCCCACGGCTGCGAAGACGCCTGCCGCCGCTGTGAGGTGGATCAGCCGGTCGCCATCCGTGATTTGAAGCGCCTGGCCGCCGATCAGTTCGATCCCCGCGACATCGAGATTCCCAGGGCTGCCCCGAGAGATGAACAGGTAGCCATTATCGGTTCGGGCCCAGCGGGTCTGTCCGCGGCCTATCAACTGGCCCGCAAGGGCATCAAATCCACGATTTTCGAGGCCCTGCCCAAAGCCGGCGGCATGCTGCGCGTGGGCATCCCTGATCATCGGCTGCCGCCTGAGGTCCTGGATCGTGAAATCGAGCTGATCACCAACATGGGCGTTGAATTGAAAACCAACACGCCGCTGGGCCCCGACCTGACCGTGGACAACCTTTTAGAGCATGGCTTCAAGGCGGTCTTCCTGGCCCTGGGCGCCCACAAGGGGATCACTCTGGGTGTTCCCGGTGAACAGGCCGATGGCGTTCGTCAGGGCGTCGATTTTCTGCGCGAAGTGAACCTTTCCGGCACTGCACCGGTGGGTAAACAAGTGGCCATCGTCGGCGGCGGCAACGTGGCCATCGACGTGGCCCGCTCGGCCGTTCGCCTGGGTGCCCAAAGCGTTCAGATCATCTATCGCCGTACCCGGGCGGAAATGCCGGCCTGGGAAGAAGAGATCCGGGCCGCGGAAACCGAAGGCGTCTCCCTGACCTATCTGTCCGCCCCCCAGGAGATCCTGACCACCGACGGCAAGGTAACCGGCCTGCGTTGCATCCGCATGGAATTGGGCCAACCGGACTCCTCCGGACGCCGTCGGCCCGTGCCGATCCCGGGCAGCGAATACGACCTCGACATCGACCAGCTGATCCCGGCCATCGGTCAACGGCCGGACTTGTCCGCCATCGAAGAGGTCGAAGGATTGGATTTCAGCCGCTGGAGCACCACCGAGGTGGATCCCATCACTTACGCCACCGGAAGGCAAAGCGTTTTTGCCGGCGGCGACCTGCAGACCGGTCCCTGGGTGGCCATTGGTGCCGTCGCTGCCGGCAAGGAAGCGGCCGAGTCCATCGTGCGCTACCTGGACGGTGTCGACATGGCAGCCGGTCGCGAGCCCATCGAACGTGGCGAACCGAACTACCGCCCGATTCCCGCCGACGAAGCGGTGGCGGCACGCTCCAAAATGCCGGAATTGCCACCCAAGGCACGCCAGGGAAATTTCAAGGAGGTGGAACAGGGTCTTGCCGAAACAGAGGGTCAGGCCGAAGCCCACCGCTGCCTGAACTGCGGCTACTGCTGCGAATGCTACCAGTGCGTGGATGCCTGCGGCGCCGGTGCGGTGACTCTGGAAACCCATCAGGAACAACGTGAGCTGCTGAATCTTGAAGTGGGTTCGGTGATCCTGGCCCCCGGCTTTAATCCCTACGATCCGTCCAAACTGGATTTTTACGGATATGGCAAGTATCCCAACGTGATCACTTCCATGCAGTTCGAACGGCTATTGTCCGCCTCCGGCCCCACCGAAGGGCATGTGGCCCGGCCCTCGGACCATAAAGATCCCAAGAAGATTGCCTGGTTTCAGTGTGTCGGCTCCCGCGATCAGAACCGCTGCAACAATGAGTACTGCTCTTCGGTGTGCTGCATGTACGCCATCAAGGAGGCCGTCATCGCCAAGGAGCACGCCGGCGATGAATTGGATTGCGCGGTCTTTTTCATGGACATGCGAACCTACGGCAAAGACTTCGAACGCTACTACGAAGGGGCTAAATCCCAGGGCATCCGCTTCTTGCGATCCAAGGTGCATACCATCGATCCCGTACCGGGCAGTGACGACCTGTCGATCCGTTATGTGACCGAAAGTGGTGAGATGCATACGGAAGTATTTGACATGGTGGTCCTCTCCGTGGGGCTGGAAACCTCCCCCGAGGTGGTCGCCATGGCCGAGTCGATGGGTGTGGGCCTCACACCGGGCAACTTCTGCAAGACCAGCACCTTTGAACCGGTGAGCACCAGCCGTGCCGGCGTTTATGTCTGCGGCGCGTTCCAGGGCCCCAAGGACATCCCCCAGGCCATCGTGGATGCCAGTGCCTCGGCGGCAGCCGCGGGTGAACGGCTCAGTTTGGCGAGAAATACCCTGATCCGCACGGCCGAAGTGATTCCCGAAACCAATGTGACCGGCGATCGTCCCCGGGTAGGCGTCTTTGTGTGCAAATGCGGGATCAATATTGCCGGGGTGGTGGACGTGCCGGCGGTTCGTGATTTTTCGGCGACCCTGCCCTTTGTGGAATACGTTACCGACAACATGTACTCCTGTTCCCAGGACACCCAGGAGAGCATGACCGACATCATCCGCGAAAAACAGCTCAATCGGGTCGTGGTGGCGGCCTGTACGCCCAAAACCCACGAGCCGCTGTTTCAGGAGACCCTGATCAATGCGGGCCTGAACAAATACCTGTTCGAGATGGTCAACATCCGCAACCAGGACTCCTGGGTCCACAAAAACAATCCCGACATCGCTACCGAAAAAGCCAAGGATCTGGTCCGCATGGCCATCAACAAGGTCGCGCTGAAAGAGCCGCTGGCCGAAACCGAACTCACCGTCGGCCAGTCCACCCTTGTCATCGGTGGTGGCATCGCCGGCATGACGGCCGCCTTGAGCCTGGCCCGCCAGGGATATGACACCCATCTGGTGGAACGTACCGACCAACTGGGGGGGCAGGCCAACAGCCTCTACCGGACGTGGAAGGGAGAAGACATTCAGGCCCATCTGGCCGAACTGGTCGCCCGGGTGAACGCCGAAGAGCGGCTACAAGTGCACCTGGATACCCAACTGGCCAGCGTGGACGGGTTTGTGGGAAACTTCAAGACGGTCCTTAAAAACAAAACCGCAGAAACCACCATTGAACATGGCGTGACGATCGTGGCCACCGGTGCCAGCGAATCCGAGCCCAGTGAATACCTTTACGGCAAAGACCCGCGGGTGCTGACCAGCCTGGAGTTGGATCGCAAGCTGGTAGCCGACGATGCCATGCTCGATGAGATCGACTCAGCGGTGTTCATTCAGTGCGTGGGTTCCCGTGAACCCCAGCGCCCCTACTGTTCGCGGGTCTGCTGCACCCATTCCATCGAAAGCGCCCTGGCCATCAAGATACGCAATCCGGAGGCCAATGTCTACATCCTCTACCGCGACATCCGTACCTATGGTGAGCGGGAAACGCTGTATAAAAAAGCGCGTGAGGCCGGTGTAATCTTCATCCGCTACGCACTGGAAAACAAGCCCGAGGTGGTGCGCGATGGGAAACGACTGGCGGTGGGTGTCACCGACCATATACTGGGCCGGCCCATGGAAATCACCACGGATCTGGTGACGCTGGCCGCGGCCATTGTGCCTTACGCCGATGAACAGCTCGCCCAGTTTTTCAAAATCCCGCTTAACGACGACGGCTTTTTCGTTGAGAAACACGCCAAGCTCGGACCGTGTGAATTTGCCACCGACGGCGTTTTCCTGTGCGGGTTGGCCCATTACCCCAAATCCATCGATGAGGCCATCTCCCAGGGCAAGGCGGCGGCATCGCGGGCCATCACCCTGCTGGCCCAGGAAAATATCTTTACCAGTGGCGAAGTGGCCGAGACCGAACCTGCCATCTGCAGCAGTTGCGGGGTCTGCGTCTCCATCTGCCCCTACTCGGCACCATCGTTTATCGACGCCGACGCCCGCATGCATGCCGGAAAGGCCCAAATCAATCCAGCCCTTTGCAAGGGATGCGGCCTGTGCGTGGCCTCGTGCCGGTCGGGCGCCATCCACCTCAAGGGGTTCGACAACAACCAGATTTTTGCCATGCTCGATGCCATCTAATTGAAAACGGGTCGGTGACAAAATGGGCGGAAGCCGCCTGCCGTTGCCGGCCGGGCCTGAATGAAGGAGAAACTAAATGTCTGAATGGGAACCGAAAATTGTGGCCTTTCTGTGCAACTGGTGCAGCTATGGCGCAGCGGATCTGGCCGGTGTCAGCCGGATGCAGTATCCACCCAATATCCGGGTCATCCGCATCCCCTGTACCGGTCGCATGAGCCCGAAATTCGCACTGGCCGCGCTGCGAAACGGCGCCGACGGGGTGTGGGTCAGCGGGTGACATCCCGGCGACTGCCATTACCTGGAAGGTAATTACTACGCCCGACGAAAGTTTGTTCTGTTTAGCAACCTCATGGAGTACATGGGTATCGAACGCGATCGCCTTCACATGTCATGGGTGTCTTCGGCCGAAGCCACCAAATTCATTGATGTGGTGACCCGGGTGACAGAAGCGGTCCGCGCCTTGGGGCCCAACCAACACTATGTAAAACAAAAGGCCAAGGTAGCTTGATATGTTAGGATACACCGAGAAAATGAGGGACATTGCCGGTCGTCTTCTTAAAGAATGCACCGTGGACATGGTCATCGGCTTCCGCAAGGGAACCATGCCCATGATGAACGAACCCTGCTTTGTCACCAAGCCCGAAGATGTCCAGTGGTTGGTATGGGACAGCAACTGCGGCATAAACCTGGCGAACTACCTGACCAACCGCAAGGAAAAGATCGCTGTTTTCGCCAAAGGCTGCGATTCACGAAACATCGTCACCCACATCATCGAAAACAAGATCAAGCGCGATCAGGTCACCATCATCGGTGTCCCCTGCACTGGAATGATCGATAAACGCAAGATCACCGGCCTGGTGACGGGTGAGATCCTGGAAGTTTCCGAAACCGAAAACACCATCAAGGTCAAGACTGCCGATGCGGAGACCCTGTTGGACAAAAACGAGGTGCTGCAGCAGAACTGCGCGCTGTGCGTCCACCGCAATCCGGTGATCTTTGATGAAATGGTGGCCGAACCGGTGGAGGAACAGACCGACATCGATCGCAATGCCGACATCCGTAAGATCGAGGAGATGGACAGCGAGGAGAAATGGCAGTTTTTCGAGGATCTCCTGCGACCGTGCATCCGCTGCTACGCCTGTCGCAATGCCTGTCCGCTGTGCTACTGTCCGACCTGTTTCGTGGATGAAGCCAAACCCCAGTGGGTAGGCAAGGGCCAAGACCCTGTGGATGTACGGACGTTTCATTTCTTGCGGGCCTACCATTGCGCAGGTCGTTGCACCGACTGTGGTGCCTGCGAGCGCGCCTGTCCGGTGGGCATCAACATGCGCCTGCTCACGCGCAAGCTGGAAAAAGACTGCCAGGACCAGTTCGGATGGGAAGCCGGGCTTTCCCTGGATCAGCCTCCGGCACTGGTTGCTTACCAAGCCAATGATCCGGATGCCTTTATCAAGTAGATGAAGACCCGGGTCGCGGGGAATGTCGTTTCCCCGTCTGCAACTTCCTTTAAGGCTATAAAGGTTATCGCTATGACGCTCGTTAAAATCGAAAAGAAAAACTGGGCCGAGGGATTGACGGCTGCCGCCGATGCCTACCGCCTGTTCGGGCCGGTCAAGGAGAAGGACTACCACCAGTTCAAGGAGCTGGAAAAGGGTGAAATGCCGGATTTTGAAATGGTCAATACCCGCCTGTCGCCCAAGGCGCTGCTGTTTCCCCAATCCGAAGAGATGCTCGAATACTCTTTAGACGAGTCCCAGGACGATCACCACATCATGAAAGAGATTGCCAGGGACGACACGCCCCGCGCCGTGGTCGGCATCCGGCCCTGCGATGCCAAATCGACCCTGCTGGTGAAGCTGAACTTCGACACACCGGACGTGAAGGACCCTTACTGGCTAAACGCCTACCGGGCAGCCACCTTCATTGGCATGGCCTGCGACACGCCCCTGTCCACCTGTTTTTGCACCACTGCCGGCTGCGGGCCCTACCATGAGGAGGGGCTGGACATGCTGGTCATGGAACAGGGTGACGCCTACCTGGCCAAGATTCTCTCGGACAAGGGCAAGGCCTTTGCCGATGCCGCCGGCTGGCAGGCGGCATCCGATGATGCGGCGGCCTTCGAAGCCGGCAGGCAAGCGGCGGAGGACCGCATCGTGTCGACCGTCAAGACCGATAACCTGGCCGAGACTGATCTTCTGGAACTTCACGGTGCACCCTTCTGGGAAGACATCGCTTTTTCCTGTATCAACTGCGGCACGTGTACGTTCTCCTGCCCCACCTGCTGGTGTTTCGACATTCAGGACGAGGTTCACGGCAAGTCCGGTGTGCGCATGAAAAACTGGGACAGCTGCATGTTCCCCATCTTCACCGCCCACACCACCGGGCACAATCCTCGGGACACCAAAACCCAGCGGGTCCGCCAGCGCTTCATGCACAAGCTCAAATACTTCGTGGACAAGTACGAAGCGGGCATCATGTGTGTGGGCTGCGGCCGGTGCGTTCGCCAGTGCCCGGTAAATATCGATATCCGCCGGGTGTGCGAACAGATGAACAGCTTCAAACCTGCAGACGCCTGCGCTGTAGAGGGTTAATAATTCCCATGGAGGAAGGAACACGTGCAAAATCCATATTTACCCTATCCGGTCCGCATTGACGACATCACTGTCGAGGCCGAAGACAAGAGCCTGAAAACGTTCAAATTCGTCTTCCTCAACGAAGGCGACGAAGAGAAGTTCGCCTACCAGGCCGGCCAGTTTGCCGAACTGTCCATTCCCGGCAAGGGGGAAATCCCCATCGGCATCGCCTCATCCCCTGTTGAGAAAGGGTTCGTCAAATTCACCGTCAACCGGGCCGGCGTGGTCACCACCCATCTTCACAACATGAAGGTCGGGGATATCATGGGCCTGCGGGGACCACTGGGCAACTGGTACCCCTGGGAAGGTCTGGAGGGCAAGAACGTCCTCATCGTGGGCGGTGGATTTGCCTTCACCACCCTTCGCTCATCCATCGTCTATATGCTGGATCCGCCCAACCG
>NZ_JASJGN010000375.1:0-2643 GCF_033791525.1 Desulfosarcina sp. | reverse complement strand
CGCCGAAGGCGATAAATGCTCCCACCCCGAGGGCCTGGATGGAAAAACAGATGGCCGCGATGAGATGGGCGTAGCCGTATCGCCCGGGAGCTATAATCGGCATTGGCATCCTTTTCAATTAGTCGTTAGGGGTCAAGTCTATTTTTGACTCTTTATAATGTTTTGGGTCAATCGTTCAATGCGTTTTTTTGATTTTCGCGTCGCTGTCTATCAGACGATTCATCCTATCGATTACGCTGCTCTCTATATGCTGGTTCCGATGGAGTTTCACATTTCGAGACCCTATATCCTAAAGTGAGCGATATTTAAATAAAAAGAGTCCTCTAACATCGGGTAATATGTTATAATACTTGTTAAAACCTGCCAAGGTAGCAACAAGAATAACTCCACCCGATAGGTAAAGGACTCTATGAACAGATATAGCAAAAATTACCGGCAAAGTGAACTTAAAATTCGACGCATCGAAGCCACCTCCGACCGGTTGACCGGCAGGGCGGGCCTGGCCCTGTTCGTGGCCTATTTGCACAACATCGAGATTTTCAGCTGGTTCGATCGCTGGTTCGCCTCCATCCGTAAAAACCGCAAAGGCATTGGCATAACGGAACTTTTCAAGCAGGTGCTGTGCTTCTTTGTCGATGGCACCAGCCGGCGATTGACCTATTTCGATCAGCTCTCGCAAGATGAAGGATATGCCGGCAGCATCGAAACCGATCGAGCGGACATGGCTTCTTCTCATCAAGTCAAACGCTTTTTCAAAGCCTTTGCCTGGACGCGCGTGTTTTTGTTCCGGCGTCTTCTGCAAACCCTTTTTATCTGGCGCCTGCAGAGCACCCGGCCCGATGTGATCGAACTGGGCATCGATACGATGGTTATGGACAATGACGATGCCCAATGCCGGCACGGCGTCAAACCGACCTACAAAAAGAAAAAGGGATTTCAGCCCTTGCAGATGAACTGGGGACGCTTGATTGTCGATGCGGTGTTTCGTGGCGGTGACAAGCACTCCAATCACGGGGACAGCGTGCTGAACATGATTCGGCACATGGTAATCAAAATCAAAAGGCAATATCGTTGGGATGTACCGATCGTCATCCGTATGGATAGCGGTTTTTTCGATCAGAAGATCTTCATGGTTTGTGAGGCGCTTCACGTCGGCTATCTTTGTGGCGGCAAGATGTATAAAGACATTAAACGAATGGCCGCCACCTGGGACGACAGCCAGTGGGAACGGTTTGAATCCAGGAAGAAGGAAGCCTGGCAGTATGCCGAGTTCGGTTGCCGGCAAGGTACCTGGAAGCGATTCCGGCGGGCTATCTTTTGTCGGTTGATACACAATGACCGCAAGCAGCTTTATCTGCCGGGGTTTCGTCCGGATACGGTCATCGTCACCAACATCGGTCAAGGCCAGGCGATCGACTGGATGCTTAAAAAAGCCGGGGCGGCAGACTATTTGACGGCCAATAGGCTTGTGGCCTGCTACCACGAACGCGGCAGTGACGAATTGGCCAACCGGGCCATCAAGGATTTTGGCCATGAGCAACTGCCCTTCAAGCGGTTTGCGCCCAACGCGGCCTGGTATTATATGATGCTGGTCGGCCATTTCCTGCTCGAATCGTTCAAAGAAGATGTCAGTGCCCCAGTTATATCGGTTGGCTCCTATGCCAGCACGGTGCGTAGACGGCTGATTGATATTGCCGGAAAAATTGTCTTCCATAGCGGGGAAACGATCCTGAAAGTATCCCGGGCGTGTATTGAAAGCCTGCGCTTGCCCGAATTGTTCGAGCGATGCAGTATGGCACCGGTTATCGGATAACGGGTACCGAAAAACGATTGCCACTGAAAAACCGGTGGAGCAGTGCGCCCGTCAACGGCGAAATTTGAGCCGATAACCGGAAAATTCTGATACCGGGTGAGTATTTGAATCGGTAATACCGGCAACTATGCTCCGGATGCTTTTACTCCCGGATTTTTGGCCCAATAGCGCTGTTCGAAAGTGAAATCGCTCAGTTTCGGTGAAATAATTTTACCCAGATTTACCCAAAACAACAAGACTCAGTCATTGCATTGCTCCGACACTTCCGATATATTGCATTAGAATATGATGCACTAAAAATTTTGAATACGATTCATTTTTTGTAAAAATTCATCCTGATCATCATAAACGGCCTCACCGTAAGACCCTCTCCCGGGGAGGCAACCGCTGGATACCCATCCAATCAGGGATTTCAATACGATTCAACTATTTAGTGCAAGAATTGCTGAGAAGGATTTAGATGTCATTCCTCATCATCATGTCATTACTCAACGGCCTGACACTAGCAGCGCTGCTGTTCATTACGGCCGGCGGGCTGACACTGTCTTTCAGCCTGATGCGTGTTGTCAACTTGACCCATGGTGCGCTTTATCTGGCTGGTGGCTTCATCGGCGTGTCCGTGATCAGTGTCACCGGGAGTTGGCTGATGGCCCTGCTCGCGGGCGGTGGTGTCGTGGCGGTTATAGCTCTGCTGGAAGAGAAGTTCCTGCTGCGATGGGCCCGCGGCAATGACCTGACAGAGACCTTGGTCTCGCTGTCGGTGGCCATCATCATCGGAGATCTGGTTCTGGTCATCTGGGGTGGATACCCCAAAACCATTGAAATCCCCG
>NZ_JASJGN010000374.1:0-5573 GCF_033791525.1 Desulfosarcina sp. | reverse complement strand
CATGATGATGACCGTTACCGCAGGATCCCGGGATTTGATTCGTTCAAGCAGCGTAATTCCATCCATTTGCGGCATGAGAACGTCGGCCAGAACGACATCAACAGCCGTATTCGACAGGATGTCAAGGGCCTGGACACCATTTTCGGCTGTCAGGACGCGGCAATCGATTTCCATGGAGAGGGTTCGCCGGAGGCCATGAACCAAATCGGTTTCATCATCTACCACCAGTATCGTGTCACTTACCATGAGGCATCTCCTGTGCTGACGCTACTACCCTGAGCAATACACACAAACCCTGTCAACCGGGTCACACCCGACCGGGGTCCTCAGCGGCATCATCGAATAATTCATAGAATTTTTCAACTTTCCGATCCGGTTTCCAGACAAAAGCAACACCAACAGCATGGACGCAGAATATTTAAAGAGAGGAAAGGAACCGACGGCGTTCGCGCATAATCGGGAGGGATGAAACCCTGCCCGGGAAGGTAATGGGTGGCGCTCACATGCGATATCACGGCTAAGTGCCGGTGACTCGCTCATAGGCCTCCTGCTTGGTTTTACAGTCGATACAATAGCTGGTGACCGGTCTGGCCTTCAGGCGGGCAATCGCAATGGGCTCCTCACATTCTTCACAGATGCCATAGGTCCCTTCATCAATGGCCTGGAGGCTCTTTTTGATCTTGGCAATCAACCGGCTCTCCCTGCCCCGAATGCGCAGCTGATGGTTACGGGACTCCTCCTCCGTGGCCCGGTCCAGCGGGTCGGCCTCATTGGAGTATACTGAACCGATAAGCTCCACCACCGCAATTCCGGCCTTTGCCAGCAGCGCATCAAGCTCAGTCTGCAACATGATTTGAAAATGGTCGATGTCTTTTTTATTCATTTATCCATCCTGACAAAAGGCGAAAGCATTAATGCAAAGCATCACTCACGCACATGACTCGATGATGCGCCGGGCAAGAAAATAACATCAAAAGCAAAAGAATCAAGAGGCAAACTATAAACGAACACGATCCGATCGATGGAGTCGATGCTGGAGGCAACCGGTTAGGTGTCCACGGCGGTGGCGGTGATGGGTTGCGCCGGGAGGAGGACATCGGTTAGAATGGGTTTTTCAACACCCATTCAGGATTGCGCATGAAAAGCGCTTACCACGAAACCACCCCACCCTTTTGGCCAAACAACGGTGGTGCAGCCCGTAATCCGCAATGGCGGGCATCGAACTGCGCCTTAGCCCGTCTGCTGGCAATTCACCGCCGGGATCTGGGGAGAGCAATAGCGGTGGCCGTGGAAATCCGCCGTGGAATCGACGAGCTGACGCCATTGATGGCGGCGTTGTGCAATCGGACCTGCCGCTTCTGCCCCGAACCCTGCTGCATCGGCAACACGGTGTGGATCGATTTTCGGGATCTGCTTTTTCTCCACTTGATAGAAGAACCCATTCCGCCCTGTCAGGCGGCATCGGATCCCAACGATCCCTGTCCGTTTTTAAACCACCACGGATGTCGTCTGCCTCCGCGAATCCGGCCGTGGATGTGCATCGGGTATATCTGCCCGGCCCAGCTGTCCGTTCTCAAAAGAAAAGGGCGGTCCACAGCGGCCGCCCTGCTTGGTAAAATTGAACGGATCGAAAAGAAACGCGTCAGGATGGAAGTGGAAGTGATCCGCCGGATCAAGCGGAAGAGGCGAACATCGCCATCATCTTCTCCTGCACCTTCCGGGTGACGGCCATGCGGTCGTGGCCGTTTTTCAGCCGCTGGCCCAGCAATTTTCCGGCCTCGACGGCGGCAGCCATGACCTTGGGCTGCTTGGCCACATCCGGGATCATGTCCGGCGTAATCTTGACCCCCTGGCCATGGACCATGAGGGGGACTCCCACCTGGCAGGTTTCTCCGTGACCGCAGGTATAGCAGGAAGCGGCACCCTGTCCCGTCACCTTGGCCACCGTCTCGATAAAGTTGTAGAGGAAGAGCTTTTCCAGTTCGTCTGCCGGAAAGCGACCGCTGGTGCCGCCCACCCCCACGGCCACGGCCAACTTGCCCCACAGGAGGTCGCCGGTCTGATGGCGGAACTGAAACCAGCGTTCCAGCAGCGCATGGGTGGCGGCATTGAGTGTGGAGTAGTAGTTGGGCGCGCCGAAAACATAAGCGTCCGCGGCCACGATTTTCTCACGCAGCGGGGTCAGGTCATCCTCCACTTTGCATACGTTATCTTTGACACACCCCTGACAAGCGATGCATCCTGAAATGGCTTTTCCCCGCAGAGAGACGATTTCATAGTCTACACCGGTATTTTCAAGCACGGTCTGGACCAGCTTGTATACGCCGGATTGGCTCTCTTTTCGGGGACTGCCGGAAATTCCCAGTATTTTCATACGGATTCCTTTCGGTATCTATCAGCTGGCGAATGGATCGTTGAGACTCGGGCATGCCGGACCTGATCCGTCATCCATAAAGATCCTGGCTCCCGGCTTCCAACGGGATGGCGTCCATTGTGATGATTGCTTTAGTGTCAGTAGTATGATGATGGTTGCTCATAAATGGTAGGTTCCGGTCCAGGACAAGGCCGCAGCATCTTTGAGACCGCAGGCGTAGCAGAGCTACGTCGAGGATCTCAAAGATGTGAGAACGTCGGCCTGGGCCGGAAAATGCCGTTTAGGAGTATCCATCAAGAGGCGTAAATGGAGCATTTCCTGACATTCATGGCCGCCTCCTGCAGCGCTTCGGAAAAAGTGGGGTGGCCATGGATGGTGCGGGAAATGTCTTCCGAGCTGGCACCGAACTCCAGCGCCAGCACACACTCGGCGATCATGTCCGCCGCCCGGGGGCCGATGATGTGGACGCCCAGGATCCGGTCGGTCTTGCCGTGGGAGATGAGTTTGACAAACCCGTCGGTTTCACCCATGCAGCGTGCCCGCCCCGCTCCGGAAAAGGGAAAGCTACCCACGCAGTAGGGGATCTCCTTTTCACGCACCTGCTCTTCGGTAAGGCCCACGCTGGCCACCTCGGGCCAGGTGTAGACCACCGCAGGAATGGTATCGTAGTTCACTTCACCGGCACGGCCGGCCATGCATTCCACCGCCGCGGTGCCTTCGGCGGAGGCTTTGTGGGCCAGCATGGGGCCGGGTATCAGGTCACCGATGGCGTAAATGCCGTCGACGCTGGTGCGGTAAGTTTCGTCCACGAGGATCTGGCCGGTTTTCGGATCGGTGTCGATGCCCAACGCCTCGATGCCCAGGCCACGTGTGAGGGGTCGCCGGCCGATCGACACCAGCAGCCGGTCGAAGGTCATTTCCTCAGTCTTTCCCTTGCTTTCCAGCACGGCCTTGACCTTTTTACCGGTCACCGCGGCTTTGGCCACCTTGGTGTTGAGCCTAAATTCCAAACCCTGCCGTTTGAGGATACGATCCAGGGTCCGCCCCACCTGGCCGTCCAGTGTGGTGGCGATCTTGGGCAGCATTTCGATGACGGTTACCTTGGAACCAAGCCGGCTCCACACCGATCCCAGCTCCAAACCGATGTAGCCGCCGCCGACGATGCCCAGACGTTTGGGCACACTGTCGAAGGAAAGGGCTTCGGTGGAGCTGACGATTTGCTTGCCGTCGAATTCCAGCCCTTTGACTTCAATGGGTTCGGAGCCGGTGGCCAGCAGGATGTTCTTTGCCGGCAGGGTCGTTTTCTTCTTTTTGCCCGTATCCACCTCAACGGATCCCGGCGCCGCGACCGATGCCGTGCCATGGATGATCTCGATATTGTTGCCGTCCAGCAGCTTGCGCACGTTTTCGGTCAGTTCCTCCACCACCTTGTCCTTTCGGGCCAGCATGGCTGGCAAATCCAGGGAGACTTTTCCCGTCTTGATGCCGTATTCGGCAAAACGGTCCTTGGCCAGGTGATAGTACTCGGAGGAATCCAGCAGGGCCTTGCTGGGGATGCACCCCACGTTGAGGCAGACACCGCCCAGACGGGAGGCTTTTTCCACCACGGCGGTTTTCATGCCGAGCTGGGCCGCACGAACGGCCGCCACGTATCCGCCGGGTCCGGAGCCGATGATCACCAGATCGAACTGTGCTTGTTGTGCCATCTTAAACCTCCAATGCCATGCGTTCCGGGTTTTCAACGAACTCCTTGACCCGCTTGAGAAAGGTCACCGCGCCCTTGCCGTCCACGATGCGGTGGTCGTAGCTGAGCGCCACGTACATCATGGGTCGGATGACGATCTGGTCATCGATCACCACCGGCCGCTTTTCGATCTTGTGCATGCCCAGGATGCCGCTCTGGGGCATGTTGAGGATGGGGGTGGAGAGCAGGCTGCCGTATACGCCGCCGTTGCTCACCGTGAAGGTGCCCCCCTCCAGATCGGCCAGTTCCAGCCGGTTGTCCTTGATCTTGGTCACGTAATCCACGATGGCTTTTTCCACCTGGGCGAAGCTCATGCGTTCGACATGGCGGATCACCGGCACCACGAGTCCCCGCGGGGTTCCCACGGCCACACCGATGTGCTGGTAGTTGTGATAAACCATATCGCTGCCGTCGATGAAGGCGTTGATCTCGGGCACCTCCTTGAGGGCCTCCACACATGCCTTGACGAAGAAGGACATGAACCCCAGCGCGACCCCGTGGCGCTTCTGGAACACCTCCTTGTACAGGGATCGGATTTCCATGGCCCGGGCCATATCAATCTCGTTGAAGGTGGTGAGCATGGCCGTGCTCTGCTTGGACTCCAGCAGCCGCTCGGCGATACGTTTGCGGATAGGCGTCATGGGTTTTCGCTCTTCCATGGCTGCCGCCGACGGTTGAGCCGCCGGGGTGGGCGCCGCATCGGGGATGCCGGCCGGCGCCTTCTCCAAGTAAAGCAGGACGTCCCCCTTGCTGAGGCGCCCGCCGGGGCCGGTACCCTGGATTTTCGACGCATCCAGATTCTTTTCGGCGATCAACCGGCGCACCGAAGGCGCCAGGGGGATGCTGTCCGCAGGCGTGGCCGAGGCTGAAGGCGCCGGAGGTTTGGCTGCCGGTGCGGCAGGCGCCGGGGCCGCTGCTTTTTCCGGTTCCTCTGCGGCTTTGACTTTCGGCTTTTCAGGCGCCGGCGCGGCTGCATCCACGGGTTCCAGGGCCCCCACCACCGTACCGATAGCCACGGTTTCTCCGGCAGCCACAAGGATCTTCAGCACGCCATCCGCCTCGGCCACCACCTCCAGGGTCACCTTGTCCGTTTCGATGACAAACAGGGGATCGTCCTTGCGGACGGTGTCGCCGTCCTGTTTGAACCATTCGGCCAGGACTGCTTCCTGGACCGACTCGCCAACACTGGGAATCTTGATTTCGATGGACATGCAGGCTCCTTGGTAAATAGGGGTTTAGGCTGAAGGCTGAAGGGCAAGGATCGGGTCACTTGCAACCTTTTTGATTCCCTCGACCAATTGGGTTGAACAACTGCGAATATCCAATGTCGAACAAGGAACCGCAGAATTGAGAAGGAAGGTATTCTATCGTTTTATATTCGCTATCGCGCAGCGATGCCTTCCTTCGACATTCGAACCTCTATATTGGACATCCTGCAGTTCGTTTTTTAAAAAG
>NZ_JASJGN010000373.1:0-5493 GCF_033791525.1 Desulfosarcina sp. | reverse complement strand
AATTGTTCCGAGGTGATGCCCATTCGACCCGGGTCCATGGGTCGGGCTATACCCGGAAACACGGTGGCGGTTGTGGATGAGGACGGTCATCCGCTGCCGGCGGGCACAGTGGGTGTAATTGCCGTGAGCAGCCCCGACCCGGTGATGTTTCTGGAGTACTGGAAGAATCCGGAGGCCACCCGGAAAAAAATCGTTAACGACTGGAGCCTTACCGGGGACCTGGCCCACATGGACGACGACGGTCATCTCTGGTTCGTGGGCCGCAAAGACGACCTGATCACCAGTTCCGGATACCGTATCGGACCGGCGGAAATAGAAGATTGTATCATGAAGCATCCGGCCGTGGGGATGGTGGCTGTCATCGGTCGACCGGATCCGGTGCGTACCGAGATCATCAAGGCATTCATCGTGCTCCAGGAACCCGGCAACGCATCGGCGGAAACGGCCCGGGAAATTCAGCAGTTCGTCAAGGTGCGGCTGGCTGCCCACGAGTATCCCCGGGAGATCGAATTCACCGACAGTCTGCCCATGACCGCCACCGGAAAGATCATGCGCCGAGAACTTAAAGCCCGGGAGATAAAGTGAGAGGGGGTTGACATGCCCACGGTATTTCACACCAAGGAACTTAAATTTGAAGCAAAAAAATCCAGTCTGCCTGATTTTGCCTGGCAGACCAGCCCCCGGCTGGCCAAGCTGGCTGGGGCCCGGCAGTTGGATTTCGACATCCGCTCGCTGGACCCGGACCGTTTCTCCTTTCCCTATCATTTTCACCGGGCGGCCGAGGAGTTGTTCCTGATCCTCTCCGGCGAAGCCACACTGCGCACGCCGGAAGGGTTTCAAACGATCACCGGCGGGGATCTGGTGTTTTTCGAGCAGGGAGACACCGGCGCCCATCAGCTGTATAACCACAGCGACGTCCCTTGCGTCTACTTGGACATTCGAACCACGGTGGGTATCGACGTCTGCGAATATCCCGACTCCGGCAAGATGGCCATTTTACCCATGCTTGAGGTGTTCGAGAGCAGTTCGCGGGTACGCTACTTTCAGGGAGAAGAGAAGGTGAAAGAAAAATGGCCCGGGGAGATACTGCGCGAACCATTGGGAAAATGAACGCGGTATAGGCATTTTTGTGGTATGGTTTTCGAATTCAATCAAACGGGATACCAAAAAGGGTTCAAGGGGTCGAGGGGTCAAGGATTCAAGCGGACTTCTCGAGAAGTGGACAAACGTTTCCGGTCCGGCAACCCCCAATGAAGGCCAATCAAAGGTGTTCACTATATCAATGTCTTACTTATCCTTGACCCCTCGACGCCTTGAATCCTCGAACCCTTTATCAAACCATGGAGGTAGTCATGCAACCCAAGACCAAGGACAACATCCTCAAAGCGTTCATCGGTGAGGCAAAAGCGTACTTTCGGCTGCTGGCCTATGCGGAAAAGGCGGACGAGGAAGAGGTGCCGCAAGTCGCCCTGCTGTTCCGCGCCATCGCCGAGGCGGAGCGGGTGCATGCCACACGGCAGATGAATCTGATCAAAGACCTGATCGTCAAGGACACGGACACCAATCTGGAGAAATCCTTCCAGCGGGAAAAATCCGTCAGCGAGAATGAGTATCCCGAGTTTTTGAGAATCGCCGAAGAAGAGGGGGAAACGGTTGCCGCGCTGGCCTTCAGTCACGCCCGGGATGCGGAGGGCTTCCATGCCAAGCTGTATGAACGGGCGATCATGAATGTGATCAAGGATACGGTAAAGGAATATTATGTGTGCCAGGTGTGCGGCTACGTGACAGATAAACGAATTCCCAAAAAATGCCCGGTATGTGGTGCACCCGAAGAGATGTTCAAGACCATCGACTTGCATTAACGTATTTGATGTGCTTTCATATAGCGAAATCATATTTCGCTATGCAAAATTCCATTAACAAACGCTATTTCATCAATTCATTGGCGCGCGGGATCAAGCTTCTTGAGAAAATGGCAGATGCTGCGGTACCGCTCACCTTGAGTCAGGTAGCCGAAGCCATGGGGGTGACGCTTCCGACAGCCTACCGGTTCCTCTATACCCTGCAGGCGATCGAGCTGATCGAAAAGGAACCGGATCGCAAAGCATATCGGATCACGCCCAAGGTCCTCAAACTCGGTTATGGGGCATTCAAGTCCTCGGAGTTGTGGGATACCGCCCACCACCATCTGGTACGGGCCAGTCAGAAATATGGCGAGACCTTCAATCTGGCGGTCCTGGAAGATGACCAGATCCTTTATATCGACCGGGTCAAAACCCAGTCCATCCTTAGTATTAACCTGGAGATCGGGTCGAAGCTACCGGCCTACTGCACATCCATGGGCCGCGTACTTCTGGCCTGGCTGCCCATGGAAGAGGCCCGCAGACGGTTAAGGCGTACCCCCCGAGAGAAGCATACCGGCGACACGGTAACGGATTTGGACAAACTCGAGACGATACTGGCCCACGTCCGGCGCAGCGGGTTTGCCGTCAACAACGGTGAGCTTGCCCCGGAACTGTCTTCGGCTGCGGCACCGGTATTGAACCGCCAGGGAAAGGCTGTGGCCGCATTGAATATGGCGGTCAATGCCGCCCGGCACGACAAGGATTACCTGCTAAAAGTGATGGTTCCGGCGGTGGTTCAGTGTGCCGATCTTATTTCATCGGCCATGGGATAATTCAAAGATGAGAACTCACCGGCAAATCAGTGCGCTGGTGGCTTGTCCGATAACAAGCATAAAGAATCCTGATTTTGAAAAAAGGAGGTGATGGAAAAGAGCGGCAACGTTTATTGTTTAACTCATTTCACAAACTGGAGGAGGGTTAAGATGAAAAGAAAACGATTGATGGTATGGAGTGTTGTTCTCTTACTGGCTGTTGCCCTGGCAATCCCGGCAGGGCCGCTTAACGCAGCCAAGAGACGCTATGTGTCCATTGCCGCCGGATGGGTCACCGGCGCCTATTTCCCCATGGCCGGAGCCATCTCGCGGATCGCCTGGAAATCTCTCAAGGAGGACGGCATCAAGGTGACCGCTGAATCTTCCGGTGCTTCCGTTGCAAACGCCAAGCTCATCGGCGCCGGCGACACCGATTTTGCTATCCTGCAAAATGACATCGCCTCTTATGCCTATCATGGAAAAAAAGGGATGTTCGACAAGCCCATTTCGAACCTTCTGGGTGTCTGTACGCTTTTTCCGGAACACGTCCAGTTGATTGCCCGCAAGGATTCCAACATCAAGACGGTAGCCGATCTGAAGGGCAAGAAAGTGGCCATCGGTCCAGTAGGTTCCGGTACGACCGAAAACGCCAAACAGATACTTGAAGCCTGGGGCCTGGGCGTGAAAGATCTGGCCAGGGCCGAGCAGTTGACCGCCTCCCAGTCGGCAGACTACATCAAGGACGGACGGTTGGATGCCGCGTTTTTTACGGTCGCCCTCGGGGCAGCCGTTATCATGGACACCTCCCTGATCGTGGACATGAATATCGTGCCGATCACAGGCGCCAATGCGGATAAATTGATCAAGAGCTACCCCTTCTACGCCAAACAGATGGTGCCGGCGGGTACATACAAGGGCAACGATGCAGATGTTGCCACCGTATCGGTAATGGCCATGCTGTCGGCGCGGGCGGACCTGGAAGCGGACATCGTCTACAAGATTCTCAGTGCGGTATACGCGGATCTGGAACAGTTGAAAAAAGCGCATGCCAAATTCAAGGACATCGAAATGGAAAAAGGCCTGATCGGTATGGGCATCCCCCTGCATCCGGGTGCTGAGAAGTACTTTAAGGAAAAAGGGATCAAGTAGTATTCATCCAGAAACGGTTTATTAACTGATATTAAAGCGTTTTTATAACCCGTAACGATTGCCGCCGCGGGCCGGCTTCAGCCATCCCGCGGCGGTTCTATCGGAATATGGTCGTGTGGATAGTCCGTGTTGAGAATTACGATTGCAGATAAGGAGGGACGGTTGTGGTGAAACAGGAGACTCAGGACATTGAAGCCAGCAAGGAAATGGCCCAGGCATCGGAGGGCGGTGCGCGTGTCTTGACCGGTTTGGCGGGCCATATCGTTTTTGCCATTGCTGTTTGTATGTCCCTGTTTCAGATTTATACCGGATTCTTCGGAGAACTGCCCGGCTCCAGACAACTGTCCATTCACCTGACGTTTGCCTTGGTACTCTGCTACCTTTGTAATCCCAGATCGAAAAAATCCCCGCGCCACCACATCTCGGCATCAGATATCTTCCTGGCTGTATTGGGCGGGGCGACTGCCCTGTACCTGTTTGTCAACTATGACCATGTGGTCACCTCCGTGGGCGACGCTGCCCTGTACGACCTGATCATTGGCGGTGTCCTGATTGTACTGGTGCTGGAGGCCACCCGCCGCAGCATATCGCCCATTCTGCCCATCATCACGATCATCTTTTTGCTTTACGCCTTTCTGGGGCCCTATCTCCCCGGAGATATGGGCCACCGGGGATTTCGCGTCAAACGGATTATCGACCATATTTTCATGACCGGGGAAGGCCTGTGGGGGGTGCCGCTGCGGGTATCGGCAACTTTTGTTTTCCTGTTCGTGCTATTCGGTGCTTTTCTGGACAAGATCGGTGCCGGCGAATACCTGATCAACATCTCCTTTGCCATGATGGGTAGATTCCGGGGGGGGCCGGCCAAAGCAGCCGTTGTGGCCTCATGCGCCATGGGATCCATATCGGGTTCCTCCATCGCCAACACGGTTACCACCGGCGCCATGACCATCCCGCTGATGAAAAAAGTGGGTTTTAAGAGCCACGTGGCCGGTGCCGTGGAAGTCGCCGCATCCACCAACGGCCAGCTCATGCCGCCCATCATGGGCGCGGCCGCCTTCATCATGGCCGAAATCATCGGCGTTCCCTATTTCGAGATCGTCAAGGCAGCCTTTATCCCGGCGATCCTGTCTTATACGGCCATCTTCTCAATCGTTCACCTGGAGGCGATCAAGGAGAATATCCGGGGGCTGACCAAGGAGGAGTGCCCGCCCATGATCAAGACCCTGATATCGGGCCTGCACTTTCTCATACCGCTGATCCTGCTGATCTGGCTGCTGCTGGTGACCATGTGGACACCGACTACGGCGGCCTCCTGGTCGATCCTTGCCGGATGCGTAGTGGCCATCGGCAACAACATCTACCGCAGCCAGCGCCTTTTTCCCGGTTACGTCCGGATGGGCGTTGAGAGCGAGGACCTGGCTTATGCCGCTTACCTTCAAGACAGCCGGGGGTTTGCCCTTAGAAGAAGCCGGGAGGAGATCCTGGGATCCCTTGAAACCGGGGCCCGCAACATGGCCGGTATCGCCGCCGCCTGTGCCTGCTGTGGCATCATCATCGGTGTGGTCACCCTGACCGGACTGGGCCTTAAAATGGCCACCCTGATTACCGAGGCGGCCGGCGGGCACCTCTTTCTGACGCTGCTTTTTTCGGTGTTTGCCTCGATCATTCTTGGCATGGGGCTGCCC
>NZ_JASJGN010000372.1:0-5036 GCF_033791525.1 Desulfosarcina sp. | reverse complement strand
GTTATTTTAAATGATGACGATCATGTACGCATCTTCGGCAGTGGAAAGCGGTTTCTTGAGTAATTTTGCTGCAGGCCTTCAACGATCCTTGAAATGAATTTTAAAAAATCGATATTATTCAAAATTTTTTTTCAAAAAATATCAAACACGGGCCGTGGATGAAAACCCACCATTCTGGAAAAACTAGTAACGCTGATATGCATAAAACGTAAATGGTCAAAAAAATGTGAAGCCGGAGGCGGCCTGATGGTAAGTTGTTGGATAGCGGTGCACCTGACAAAGGCTTGACCCGTATCTTCAACTGCAGCATTACTTCTGTAGGAATGAATGAGACCCGTTGGCGGGTAACAGCTACGTCTGCACGCTCGATGTGACGGCCGAATGGACCAAGCAACATTAGGTGCAGTCTGTTTTTTTATGCTTATTATGAGAAAGGCCTTTTGAAGCGGGTGGTGTGTCGCAGTAACCCTATTTTTTATGGATGCGGAGACCCGGCTTTCCAAAGGCACTGTGCCTCGCAACGGCAGATCCGACTGCGGATGGCTCGGCAAATACCGGTGTCTCTTGACCAATCCACTATATTAATTGTTCGGAGCTAATCAATGAAAACCATATCTACATTGCTGTTTCTGATATTTGCCGCCACGGCGACGGCCACGGCAGGCGGGCAGGTTGTCGCCTATGACGTCAAGGGGGAGGCCTTCGAGGGGTATTTTACCTCTCCGGCGGACAATGCCCCATTGGTGCTGCTGATCCATGACTGGGATGGCCTCACCGATTATGAAGTTAAACGGGCCGATATGCTGGCCGAAAAAGGGTACGCGGTCTTCGCTGTCGATCTGTTCGGTGCCGGAATCAGGCCCACTGCAGTGAAGGACCGGCGCCAGCACACCGGGGAGTTGTACAAGGACCGGGAACGCATGCGCAGCCTGATCTACGGTGCGCTGGATGCGGCCAGGGCCAGAGGTGCCAGCGTGAACAATGCCGTGGCGATGGGGTACTGCTTTGGCGGTGCCGCCGTGCTCGAGTTTGCCCGGTCCGGGGCGGACATGAGAGGATTTGTCACCTTCCATGGCGGATTGAGTACGCCGGAAGGCCAGGATTACGGCAAGACCAAAGGAAAACTGTTGATCCTGCACGGCACGGCCGACACGAATATCACCATGGACCATTATGCATTGCTGGCCAATGCCCTGGAGGAAAAGGGTGTGCCCCACGAGATGATCGCATACGGCGGTGCGCCGCACGCCTTCACGGTCTTTGGTTCCGACCGGTACAGAAAAGATGCGGATGAGAAGTCCTGGAATCGGTTTGGTGAATTCCTGGAAGAGACGTTGAGGTAGATTGAAGAACCTCGCAGCAAGCTGCGAGGAGTCTTCGACCGTAAGGAATTTTGTCTATTCTCAGGCGTCAGGACGGTTGCCCTGAAAACCCGTAACGAGTTCTACGACGCTGATCCCGACTATAAGCACAACCAGAAACCATAAAAAAATCAGACCGCGCAACGGCAACGACAAATCGCCGAAGACGAGCCACCCGCAAAGCACCAGACCGCCGCACAGGTTGATGGCAATCGCTCCACCGAGTCCCAAGCCAATGCCGACGCCTGTTTTATTGCGCCTTTCCATCAGCAGGGCAATGCCGATCCCGAACAGAACCCCACCGAGTATGTTGGGGTAAAAACCATGGGCGGCCGGAGGCACCCCAAGCAGGCTGGCCAACCCGTCGGAAAAGGCGAGCAAAAGCACCCCCAGCAGCAGGTTGATTGTCGCGTCGATGGTCAGCAGTGTGACGTGTCGCATGGCAACACCTCCAAAGCAGGACTTACACCTTGTTTTCAATGATCGCTTTTGTTGGACGAACCGTCGCGTACGAACCGGATAATGCCGCCATGAAGGCGGCATGGACTTCGGATGCGTGGATGGTTTTGCCCCCGAACGTCAAGTTTTTGGTCGCGCAGGCATCGTCGGCAACCATGCAGGTGAAACCCAAATCGAACGCAGCCCGAACGGTGGCATCGATACACATGTGGCTCATGGCACCGCTGATGAGTAGGTCACTGATGTTGCGCTGCTTCAGGATTTCAAGGAGCGGGGTGTCGCGAAAGCTGTTGGGATAGTTTTTGACGATGACGATTTCATCTTCCTGGGGTGCGACCTGTTGAGTAATTTGCGCCCCTTTGGTGTCGGGAAGGAAAAAGGTTGCCCCCGCCTGAGCGGCGACGTGTTGGATATGGATGACCGGCTTTTCTCTTTTTCTGAACGCATCCAACAGTCGCCGGGCGTTGGCCGCGGCAGCACCGATACCGACAAGCTCCATACTGCCGCCGGGAAAATAATCGTTCTGAAGGTCAACCAGCACCAGGCATGTGTCCATGTTTCCTCCTTAGCTCAATTGAAATACCATGAATTTGATGGCGGCTCCCCTTGACCGCGCGGCATGCTCGTAGGCGGAAACCACTTCACCGGCACCTGATGCGCGGCAATCGTTTCCATGATCGGTGTCTGACTGTGCGATTTCGCGCCCCCCCCACCGTTTGACAGATTCCCGGGTATAGTCATACAGCAGATTGCTGTCAGTCTTCAGATACACCGTGCCGCCGGGGATAAGCAGGTTTGCATATGCGTCCAGAAAGGGAGAGGCGGAAAGCCGGGACTTGATTGCCCGATGCTTGGGGTGCGGGTCGGGAAAGGTCAGCCAGATCTCGTGTATCGAGTGTTCCAGAAAAAAATCTTCGATTCGCTCAATTCGCGCACGAAGGAAGTGAACATTTTCAAGGCCCTGGGCAATCGCCTTTTCTGCGCCGACACAGATGCGATGACTCTTGGCATCGATTCCCACGCATAGTTTGCGCGGATTGGCGGCAGCGAATACAAGGCTGTATTCTCCTTTGCCGCAGCCCAGTTCGAGAACCCTTTCCATGCCCTGATAACGCTCGTCGTACCAGGGGTAAGAGCGAGGCGATGGTGATTCACCGAACACCGAAAAGGTGACATTGGGCAGATGTTTGACGCGTTCGTACTTGAGAAGCTTGTTTTTTGGCATGGTTATTCCTGCATTGGCGGCTGTTGAACCGCGATAGCAAGCGCATTCTCTGCCGCTTGCCGCGGGGAATGTTCTCAAATTTGCCTCACGCTGGAGTCGAACACGGAAGATGAACCCCGAATTTGAAAGTCGGCGGCCCAAGGTGGCGCTCTCCGGGGCGGTGGAGCCGCGTCGGGCGAAGTACTGGGTTATGAGGTCTTCCTTTTCATTTTTATCCAGGTGCCAACCTTGCTGCCTGCGAACGAACAAAGAGGAATGATCAATAACAGCGAAACGAACTCCTGCATCGATGATGTAATCGCCCATGAAGGAAATTCAGCATAAAAACCCATGTAGCCGATCAGCCCTTCAACCTGGACATACAAGTTGATCGCGATCGCACCAAAAACAAATAACAACAATCTTAGTTTGGTGGATTTGGTGAAAAAACTCAACACCATCGCAAAAACAAAACACAGCGTGAAATCTGCCATGTTCGCGAAGCACATGTTGATAATATTCGTTAAAAGGTCTGATTGGGTATTTGCGTTGGTTTCTCTGACGGCCTTGATCAGCATGGGAGACAAGATATACGAGAATAAATAATTCGATAAATACCCAGACACCAAGCCAATACCCATCCATATAATTGGGATTAACAATTTCCTGTCTGTTCTGCTGTTGTTCAGCATTAAAATAGATTTTCCTCATTGCTGTAAGGTAAGTGGGACGCGATAAGACGCGTCGGCGGTAAATGGCTTACAGCCAGGGTGTTCGTTCCTTTACGTAGCTTTCTACAGCCTCGAAGGGTGTTGAGTACCCATTGCGATTTGTGGAGAGATAAGAAAATAAACTCTGGTTGATCGACATCTCCATTGCGTTGATCTGCTCCGGCGAGTATAAACCCACGGTCATCCGTTTCATTTCGGTTATGCTGCCCGTGAGTCTTCGATTCCCGTTCCTTCCAAGCGAAGGTGTCGCAGGGCTGCGATACCATGGGCATGATTGGATGATTTCATCGGCTATGATCAAGGGATCACGAAACTCGGATTTACGCCGAACCATCGTGAATAGCGTATATTCGTGAACGATGTACAGCATCGGGACACGGCCGATCATCACCGCCTCCACCTTCCAGAAGTCTCCTGAACGCTCCTTGAGATCCTTCCAGTTTATGCGAAATCGTTTTGCCGCTTTATTGCTTAGATCAATCATCTTCTATTATTTCTCCAGATTACGAAAGGTCTGTGTACCATTTTGCCAAGGTTGAACCGATCTGGTGGGGATTGTCTTCCTGTAGATAATGAATCCCTGCGCCAATGTTGATTGCTTCGAGGTTTTTAAGTTTTTGCTTACACCATTCAACCGTTTTGGCATTAATCAAGCCTCCAGGCGATGCAAAGAAGAGAAGTTTGGGTAACTCGGATTCCTGAAGTTTTTCGTTGTAATTCGATACCACTTCGTAAACATCAATCGGCTTACCCATTATGGGAATTTCGCAAGGCCACTGTCGCAAAGGCTTGCGACTTCGGACAGTTTTGTATGGCGCTGCATAATAATTCTTTTCCTTTGCAGACAATTTTCTGACGATTGCCTTGGGCAGAATCTGGGTAACGAAGACATTCATGACACTGACCAAAAGCCAACCAATCCCGGGCGTGCGCATCATTTTAAAACCCATCTTGAAACCGCCCGGAAACTCGTCCCACATCATCGGTTTTAAAATTGCCTCCATGAAGGCGATCCCTTTAATATTGTTCTCATTTCTCATCGCGTAGTGGAAACCAAGTGCGGAACCCCAGTCATGGACGACCAGCGTGATATTCTTCAGGCCCAGCTTCTCAATGAAGCCTTCCACGTACCTGGCATGCTCAACGAAGCGATACGCCAGGTCCGGTGCATCCGATCTGCCCATTCCGATCAGGTCCGGGGCAATGCAGCGGCCCAGAGGGGTCAGATGCGGAATTATGTTTCGCCACAGGTAGGAAGAGGTAGGATTGCCGTGCAGGAAC
>NZ_JASJGN010000371.1:0-3153 GCF_033791525.1 Desulfosarcina sp. | reverse complement strand
GTACCGCTCTCTTCGTGGGTTTTGGTCAAGTGCAGACGAATGCCTTTGTAGCCAGGGCCTTCTTCTCTGAACAGGTAGGCGGCCCGGGGGTTGGACTGGAGGTTGTTGTGGGACAAACGGTCTCGCATGACAAACGCCAGTGAGCCGTCATCCATCACGTGTGGCCGAGCATACACGGCTGCATTGACTCGGCCTTCACCATCTGCAGTCGACAGGACACCCATACCCTTGGTTTCTTCAAAATAGGTTTTATGATTCATTGATTACTCCTGTGATTTTGGTTTGTAACTGTAATAGCGACATACCCTTTGGGGTATTTTGGATTTTTTAGTTTTATATCAAAGAAGCTCATAGTTGAAAACTCAAAGCAAAACGAAAGCACTCCTTCCGCCCTAACAGTTTTCAGCCTTTAAAGCTCTTTTTGTTCCCCATACCGCGTATACCGGATCCGACTGGGCAAGTTCACTGGCGTATTTATCGTTTCGCGGGCGGGGCAGCCCGCGCATGGAATGGGTGCCCAGATTGTTGAAGGTATCACTTCTCAGAAAGTACTCCATGACCAGCCCCACTCGCTCGAATTCGTGGATCTGCTCCCAGATGCGAACGACTTTGGGCGGAAACCAACGGTTGGAGAAAGTGACCACAAAGGTTCCGCCGGGCTTGAGCACACGGCCCACGTCGGCGAACACTTCCAGAGGCTGCGTCAAGTATTCCACAGAAACACTGCAGATGGCAACATCGAATGATTCATTCTCGTAAGGCAGCACCGGGGCGGCGTTCAGGTCGTGAACCTGGATGTCGGTCAGGCGAGGGTTGTGCTCCAGTTCGGTGCGGTTCATGCCTAAACCGCTGACCCGGCCCGGGTTTACCCCTTTGGGTAAATGAGAACCCCAGCTGCTCATGAGGTCCAGTACATGCACACCATCCTTGACGAATCGTTTGTAAAGGTCTGCCACCATGTCCCGAGCGGTTTCGTCGAGATGATGCACCAGTCGGGGCTTGTCATAAAAGCGGTCATCGGTCCGCTCATCCCGGCGAACAAAGGGGTTGTTACTGAAAAAATCCGTAGGCGTGCCCTGCCAGCGAGCCTGCATGCCCGGGCCTTCGGTGAGCAGGCCGACCCAGTCCACGCTGCTGCCGCCACGCTCACTCTCTTTGGCTGAAACCTGCCCCACCGTCATGGAAAGAGAGAGCGGATGAAGGGACAGGGGGTGGGCGATATCCACCTCCATGTTGCCATTGTTGATCTCCACACAGCGGATTGGCTGCATGTTCTGAGGAAATACGCCGGGAAGGTCGTTCAGGCTGCCTTTGGGATAAAACCGACCCGCTTTTGGATCCCTGGAAAATTGCTTGCGGGTAATTTTCAGATGACCGCCATCGCTTCCGAAAAGCTCTCCCGGTGAAAAGCCGACGGCGGCATATTCCCATGACCGCTTGCCGATCAATGACCGCCTGACGTTGTTCGGAAGCCAGTCCCGCCAGAGATTGACACCCCGCGCGGCATAGCACTCATTGTGAGCGGCGTGTTGGCTGCTCCACTTAAGCTGGAATACGATATCGGCCACACTATCCATATCGATTACGTCCATGGTTCCCTCCACGAAGGTTGAGATTAATTCTTGCTTTCAGTCTTTAAAATTAACCATAAACCTGTGCGGGAACCATGTGAATCGGTTAGCAGGTGAGTGGGAGGCAATAACTGCCAATAGGGTCTCTGGTTTGTTGTTTGTGGTTGGTCGATTCCTGGTTTTGACGGTTCAGGGGCCACAATCCCGTGTCCCGGGTCTGTCGTTAAGCGGTCAGGGTTGCCGCGCGAGGGTTTAACTCTCCAGACTCTCGTCAGAGGTGCCGGCCTTTATTCAGGAAATGGAAATCAGGTAACTTCTCAGGTTGGTCTGACTGTTGCTCAATCCGAATTTCCTGCGCAGGTTCTTGCGATGAAAATGAACGGTGGTTTCAGACACGTTCAAAATCCCGGCAATCTCCTTGCTGGCTTTACCGTCCTTGACCAGGGATGCCACCTGGATCTCCTGGGGGGTGAGGATGATGCTGGCGTTGGCCAGCTTCTGCATCATTGGCGAGATGATATCGTTCAGGTGAGAGTCGATGATGTCGACCACCGTCTTGTCCTTGGGCTTTAGGTTGACCCGTTTGAGTTTTTCCAGGTAGGGCAACACCATCTCTTTGACATTGGTGATCACCTTCTGCTCTAATTCGGATTTGTCCCCCTCTCGCTGCTTGAGCAGTACTTTCAAGGCGATGTTGGATTCTTCCAGCTCAACCTTCTGCTGTTTCAGTTGCTCCTCGCTTTTGCGCAGGGCCTCCTCGGAAAGCTTCAGAGCCGTGATCTCTTCATGGCTGACGACTACGCGCAGCGGGCCATCACCGGACATTCTGATGGCGCGCATGTAGTACCAGTGGGGGCCGTCATCGCTGTGGCAGGGATAATCAAAGAGAAATTCATCCACACCGCCGTCGATCACCTCGCGGATACCGGCGGCAACCGTCCGGGCATCGGAACTATCTTCTCCATCGCTTGCATCGCAGATGGCCAGATAGTTGTCTCCGATGGCGTCGTAGTCCTCCGGCATGCCGCTCTTCACCGCAAAGTCACGCCAGGCGCGATTGGTATCCAGGATTACGCCGGTTTCATCCATGATGGCAATGTGGGCGGAAAGGGAATCCAGCACGGTCCGGGCTTCTTCGCTGGAATAGCACAAGGGCGCTTCATTTTTTTTTGATTGGCCGTTTGTGTCGGGCATGGCTGGCACCGTTGGTTAAAAATGGTCAGGAGTGCATTGTCTCGCTTTTTATATATTTATCATATGGGGTAGACCTTCGCAATAGTGTTAACCTACCATCGATCCCCAAGCCCTGCGATCGCTATTTCCACAATTGCATCAGCGGTCCACCGGTGCCCAATATCGGATCAGCAGGCGGCAGCGCGGTACGGTGGATATTTTCATCGGTGCGGGGACGCTCTCCGGGCCGGCCGTTGTTCATGTCGCACGGCTGGCCCTCGGGATAGGCTCCCACCACCATGAAATCAGTACTCGCGCCCATGTTCTTATGAGCGACGCCAGCCGGAATAACGAGCAAATCACCGGCCGACGCATCGAGAACGGGCCCGGATGCTCCGCCAAACTGAAC
>NZ_JASJGN010000370.1:0-3678 GCF_033791525.1 Desulfosarcina sp. | reverse complement strand
AGATCAGCAGACAACATGACGGAGAACTCCCCTCCCCCCTCCACCCCCCCCCCGGACGCACTTGCCACACCCGCTCTCTCGACATGACCGACATCTCACCTGACAGCGGCCTCGCCTTCGGCTTCGTTAGGGTCGGCAGGTAGCCTGCCATCATGCGGAACCGATTGCCGAAAAAAACGGCTGACGCCAGTCGGCAGTTTTTATAACCCCGCTTTCGCTGCGCTGTCAGGCGCTGCGCTCGGCCGCACCCGCATACACGGGCATGAGGGTTTCAAAGAGGGTCGCCATGTCACTGGCGATGGTTTGCTTTTTGTCCATGGCGGCACCTTTTTCCATCTGCTTTTCGATGCGCAGGTCGATCGTTCCAGACTTGCCGGCGGATGTTAAAAAGGCACTCAAGGATTTAACGGGTGCGGCCTTTTTATTCGGAAGACCATTCACCCATTTTTCTTTTTTGGCTTCCAATTTCCCGTTGAATCCCTGCTTGCTCAGATCACACAGATAGAGGTCGTGCGATGTGCACTGTTTATTGAGCCAGGAATCGTTTTCCGGCTTCTCCAACCAGGCCATCAATGCATGCCAGTCGCTCTTTTCGGTACCGGACAGATCGGGTGCGGGGACGTGAACACCAAAAAAAAGGCTCTTCTCTTCCACCCGGGCATAGAATTTCGCCTGAAGCTTCAGATCGGCCAGCTTCTGGCGAACGATATCAATCCAGGCGACTTCAGGCTTGCGCAGCACGGCCCATGAGTTGAATTTGAACTGTTTGTTTTTTAACCGAAGGGCAACTGCACCACCGAGTTGCCCGCGACCGCGCCAGGTGGTCTTAGACACCGTATTGCTGAAGTCGGTATTTTCAAGACCGGCAAAATGCTTTCCCCCTTTGGAAGATGATGCCTTGGCTTTTTTGAGTTTCTGGGCAGCCTGGGTTATTTCCAGTTCCTTTTCGAATTGCATCCGTTCGATAATGCGCATCTGCAGATCGATGGATGTCGATATTTCCTCGCCATCTTCCCATCGAATATCCATGGAATCCCGTCGTATGGCGAGCACTTCATAGGCCCCTTTCATATTTTCATATTTTTCGCCGATTTCAAATTTAATCTCTTCTGTCATGCCGTTCTCCTTGTGGTGAAATTACGTGAGGCTGGGTTAACCGTTAAGCAATCGATTCATCGGTGTATGGGAATCTCGGTAACAAACAATTCATTGTCGTCAAAAAAAAGCTCAACACAGCGGTCTTCTTCCCCATTGGACAGGTCGATCACCGACTCGGCAATTTTTGCGGCGTAAGGCGCGATGGGATACAGGTTAGGGGTTCGCAATGTTTCCACCAGTTCATCACAGCCCGCGGCGGCAGCTCTTGCGACAACCTTACCGTCATAGTCCTGATCGCATATCAGGTCAAAATGGTCCTCGCGGAGCATGGATGTGTCCACATTTTTGGTGTCTTTATCAAGCACGGCAAATTCTTTGATGTTCAATGTGTTTTTCTTTTGCGACTGACAAATGCGGTATTTCTGTCTCATTTTTCTTTCTCCAGGGATCTCCGACACCGGCCATGGCCGCCGATTCAGCATGGTATCGTGCCACTGCGAAGCGAAAACAACGCAGCATCACCGGCCAACCTGCGTCTTTGTGGCAAGAATGGCCCACCCCGATGCATTCCGGTGTTGCCTGCCCCATCATAGACGCATTAACATTCGCTTTTCCACCGGCCCCATGCGTCGAAACCGTGGCAGCCTTGCCAACTGGTCATAGAGAATGGAATGTGCGTGTCTCAAGCGAGTTGTCCGTTGCCACCTTCACTGCTATCCGGGAGATAAAGCCCTGTTTCGCGGGAGGAAAAGTATCACAACCGAGGGCAGGGCCGGAAATGGTTCAACAAGGCGAATATTTGCCTTAAGCCTATATGGAACCCAACCGTTTGTCAATTATCCTCGCCCTTCGTCGGTGCGGAGACATCACCGGACAAACCGTCTTTTTTGAGAAAAGAACCCGAGCCTACTTGATGATGCCCCCTTAAAAAGTCGCGTTTCCGACGGGTTCGTAAAAAAGCCGAGATCAAGGCTTGCGGGCCGCAAAAGCGAGCTTCGGCGAGCGAATGGCAAATCGATCAAGATCCTTACGGCGAACATTCGTGTTCTATCCCGAGAATACCGCTATCGCGGGTGCCGAAGGCAGCGTACTGACGGTACGCCGCAGTGACGAGGGATGAAGCGTAACGCAGATATTTATCCGCCTCAGGCGGATCGGCTTTTTTACGAATCCGTCACTTGATGACCTTCAAGGTATTGCCGCGCAGCAGTCGTTTCTGGAGTTCCTTTAAGATCACATAGGATGCCTGCTCGGGAGTGATCGTATTCACGGTTGCGGTGGACATGCATGATTTCATCAACGGATCATTGCCCGGAAGGCGGAATTCGTTTCGCAGGAAAATGCCGTAGGAATGATGAAACCGGATCAGTGCCGCCTCGTTCATGTTGGCCAGACGGGTTCTGTCTGCAAACGTCATATCCACCGTGAGCTTGTCAACGACTTTTTCCACGGTGGGCGGAAATTTATCCATAAAATAGTTCATGGGTATCACCCGACGAAAACCGATCAGTCGTCACAGGTAAAGGGATAAAAGTGAAAATAACAATACCCGCCGGGATCGCCGTATATCACCTCGGATTCCATCATACAGGTCCCGATCATGTTTTTAGACGCTTCAGCATAATCAGGATGTTTTTCTTCCGCCTTTTTACATGCCAGGCAAATGGGCTGGTGATCAAGGACGGACAGAATTCGCTGGTCCCCGGCAGCCAGCTTCGTGTTGCATCGATTGCAGGCAACGGCACAGGACAGTTCGCGTTCCCACTGGTCTTTCATTGATTTACCCCCTTGCATTGATCATTTCCACCCAAAGGGCCGACCCGACTCCAATAATAATAACGCTGCCATGGTCTTTTTCAACCCGCGCAGCCCGATTGAACCGCGATAGCGAGCGCATTCCCCGCCGCTTGTCGAAGCAAAGCGGAGATCCCGCTCATCGGGGCCGCGGGGAGGGTTCAATCTCACGGGAAATGGTAGTGCATCGTTGCCCATGCCACCCTTTGACGGATTCGTAAAAAGCCCGATATCTGCGTTACGCTTCATCCTTCGTCACTGCGGAGTACCGTAAGTACACCTCATTCCTCAGGATTCGCAAGCCTTGATCTCGAGCTTTTTACGAGTCCGTCGGAAATGCTACTTTTTACGAGTTCATCAAGATTGTCTCTGTCATCGATTTTATGCCGCCGTGCACTCAGTGGGCCTCGGCCCAATTCTGTCCGCAGGCCATGTTGACTTTCAAGGGAACGGCCAGTTCCCACACACTCTCCATCCCCTCTCGGACCAAGGCTTTTGCATCGTCAAGCTCATCAGGCGGCACCTCGAAAATCATTTCATCATGCACGGAAAGCAGCATGGCGGTGTTCATTCGTTTTTTGCGCAGTGCCCGGTCCGTGTTGATCATGGCCATTTTGATCAGATCTGCGGCGGTACCCTGGATGGGCGTGTTGACGGCGATGCGCTCGGCAAACTGGCGCACGTTGTGGTTGGTGCTGGCGATATCCGGCAGTCGCCGGATTCGACCCAGCAGCGTACTGGTCTGACGGGTGTCGTGGGCCGTGGCGATGGTTCTGTCGATAAAGG
>NZ_JASJGN010000369.1:0-15667 GCF_033791525.1 Desulfosarcina sp. | reverse complement strand
ATGATCGGCACCGGCTATCCCCGGGGATTGAAAAAAGAGGCGATGTCCATTCCCGCCCGCATTATGGCCATCGCGGACATCTTCGAGGCCCTGACCGCAGCCGACCGGCCCTACAAAAAACCGAAAACGGTGAGCGACGCACTGCACATCATGAGCTCGATGCGCAACGATCAGCACATCGATGCCGACCTGTTCGACCTATTTTTGCTAAGCGGGGTTTACCGGACCTACGCCGAGCAGTTTCTGGACCCGACGCAGATTGACGCAGTGGAAATCAGCCAATATCTTTCAACGCAAGGGATCAACATCGAACCGGGATCACCCAGCCAACCGGCGATCTTTGAATGATGAGATAAGGAAATAATGAAACGTCGAAGAGATATCGTGATAATGATTGCGTCTCGGATCCGAGGCCTTTCTGAAACACATGGGGGGCATAAGGAATATGGCGTGTTCCATGATGTAAGTGGTCAAGCGGAAAGGCGCTCGACCTGGCCAAGGCGCTGGCTCCGCTTTTTGGCCAGGGTTTTCAGTGCCCGTGAAACCTCGGGCAACGCGCGGATTTTCTCGGCTGCATCGCTGTAGTATGCAATGGCACGTCTTTCCAGTGCGACGGCGGCAGTCAGGATGGCTTTGCTGTCCATGGCGCCTGCATCGTCCACCGTTAACTGGTAGCCGTCACGCACAAAATCCCGGATCGGCTCCAGAATCATTTCCGTGACATTTTCGCGTCGCGTGCGCTGGACCAGCGAGATGTGCTTTTTACCTTCCCTGACAAACATCTCAAACAATAACCGGTAAGGCTCCGCCGCTGCTGTGGACGAGGCCTTGTGGTAGAATTCCATATCTTCCTGCTCCACCTTTTCGGCGAAGTTCAGTATCGAACCAAAATTGGTCAAGGGCATTGTTGTTCTCCATTCTTTTTTGTATCCGTTTGGACGGGCGGTAGGATGGGTTTCATGGATTGGTCTTTTGATTTCCGTATTTACAACTATTGATCAGATCAATCGCTTACCAACGCCTCGGCTAACCAATTCCTCAATACCACAATTCCCTAATTTGGTCTTCTGACCTCCGACCTCCGACCTCAGTCCTCAGTCCTCAGTCCTCAGTCTTCCGCCCTCGGTCCTCAGTTTCTAATACCATCTTTCGATAACAACCTTCATATCCGTGTAAAACAAAAAGCTCTCCTGGCCGTGGCCCTTGATGTCCCCGAACATGGAGTTGCCGGCCCCGCCGAAGGGAAAAAAGCTCATCGGTGCCGCAATACCTATGTTTACGCCGATCATGGTCGGTTTGACCCGGTACTTGAACTCCCTGGCCGCCGCACCGCTGGTGGTGTAGATACAGGCTGCATTGGCGAAATTTCGGGTGTTGATCAGATCGACCACGGCATCCATGTCGGCTGCCCGGACAATGCTCACCACCGGCCCGAAAATCTCTTCCTTGGCGATGGTCATGTCCGGTGTGACGTTGTCGAAGACCGTGGGTCCTACAAAAAAACCATCGGGGTAGCCATCTACTTTTACGCCCCGGCCATCCAGGATCAGGTCCGCACCCTCGGCAACCCCCTTTTCGATGTACCCACGGACGCGGTCACGGTGGGCGGCGCTGATCAGCGGCCCCATGAAAGTTTGCTCATCCAGGCCATCGCCCACGCTGAGGGTTTTGGCGGCAGTGGTGAACTGCTCCACCAGGCGATCGGCGATGTCTCCCACCGGCACCAGGACCGAGCCGGACAGGCAACGCTGGCCGGTGCAACCGAAAAATGAAGTCAGCAGGGACGGCATGCCCTGGGCCAGGTCTGCATCGGGCATGACGGCCACGATGTTCTTGGCCCCTCCCAGGGATTGAACCCTTTTGCCCGTTTCCCCGCATTTGCGGTAGATGTGCCGGGCAGTCGGCGTCGACCCGACGAAACTGATGCCTTCGATATCCGGGTGCTCCAGCATGGCGTTGACCACGTCCCGCGATCCGTGGACCATGTTGATCACGCCTTCGGGAAATCCCACCTCGTCAACGATCTCCATGATCTTGGTCTGGGTCATGGGCACCTGCTCGGACGGTTTGAACACAAAAGTGTTCCCGGTGACCACGGCATAGGGCAGGAACCACCACGGCACCATGGCCGGAAAGTTGTAGGGAGCGATGCAGCCGAACACGCCCATGGGCTGCCGGTGGCCGTAGCAGTCGATGTTCTTGGCGATATCCTCCAGCGTGTAACCGCTCATAAGCGTAGTCACGCCGGTGGCGTGTTCCACGTTTTCGATCATCCGACGCACTTCCCCCCGGGCTTCGTCGATGGCCTTGCCGTGCTCGGTGGTGAGCACTTCGGCGATCGCTTCGAAATTCTCCTCAAAGGCATCCTTGAGTCGAAAGAGATACCTGGCGCGGCTCAACGGGGGCGTTTCCCGCCAGTAAGCAAAAGCTTCCCGGGCGGCGTTGACGGCCCGATCCACATCCGTCACCGTCCCGTAAGCCACGGTGGCGATTCTCTCACCTTTGGCCGGGTTAAGAACATCCCCGAAAGTGGTCGAATCAGATTCCACCCATTCCCCGTCAATGTAGTTTTTCATCAAGGGCAAAGACATGGCTGTAAGCTCCTTTATAAGATAAGGGTTCGAGGATCCAAGGGGTCAAGGGTTTTTACAGATGAACGTTGAACATCGAACATCGAACGTCCAATGTTGAATGAAAACCAAAGCAACATACCGATTTGATCGTGTACTGATCTCTCAACCGATCCTTCCCCATACAGCATTCGATGCGCAACATTCAACGCTTTAGGCCGAATTCCTGAATCCCTGAAGCCCTGAATCCCGCAATTCCACCTTCCGCCTTCCGCCTTCCGCCCTCAGTCCTCAGTCCTCCGTCCTCTGACTTCCGTCATCTGTCCTCTGTCTTAGGCTATCTGCAGACAATTTTCCCACAGTTTCCTGCCGACCTCGCTCTTTTTAAGCCGTGAGAGATACGTTTCCACATCGATGACGTGGGCCAGCATCTGCTCCGAGGCCAGTGCAGGGTCACCACCGGCGATGGCCCTATGAATTTGTTCATGGGCCATCAGAACGGATTCCATGAAGCTGGCATCAGGTTTGAGAATCTTCTTGAAATCCTCCAGCAGGGTTTCGACAAAGTCCAGCATCAGGATCAGGATGGGATTGTGCGTCTGGCGCACGATCAACCGGTGAAAGGCAATCTCGTCCCGGCTGACAAGACCCCATTCTTTGTTCTTGAGGTTTTCCCGGGTCGATTCGTTCAACTGATGCAAGGTGTCAAGGTCCGATGGCGATATGCCTTCGGCGGCCCGTGCGGCGGCGTAGGGTTCCATGATGCGGCGAAACTCGGACAGGTCGGCGATTGTCAGGTTCTTGAAATAGAGGTAATTGGCCAGGTTCTGGGCGGCTACCTGTTCGTCCACCTCCACAATGAATGCCCCGCCGCCGACGCCTTTGCGCACGTCGATAAGCCCCATGTGCTCTAAAGCACGCATGGATTCGCGCAGGGTCTGCTTGCTCACCTGGAACTGCTCGCCCAACTGCTTTTCCGGCGGCAGCCGGTCCCCGGGCGCCAGCCGTCCCTCCAGGATGGCGGTGCGGATCTGGCCGATGATGATTTCCGTGGTCTTGCTCTGGCGAACGGTCTCGAACATATGGGTGCAGCCTTTCTCCTGTCGCAAAAAACAATCTTCACGGCATCGGCGTCGGTGGATTCCCAGATTGCGCAGTGCCATAAAGAAATATTTAAATATCATAATATTTAAATATTCGTCAATACCATCGATCGCCACCGGGGAATCATTTTCACAATGTACATCAATACACGCCTGTGTTATGGCAGGCCGTTCTTATTCCGAACGTGTGGAAAGGTATGGCCTTGATGAATCAACCCGCTGCCGCTTCATATCGCGACCCCCACCGCTGGGTGGTCTTTTCCGTCATTTGCCTGATCTATTTCTTCGTCTATTTCCACCGGGTCTCCACCTCGGTGATCGTCTCGGACCTGCTGGCGGCGTTCAATACCAATGCCACGGCCCTGGGATTCATGTCGTCCGTGTATTTTTACATCTACGCCCTGGACCAGCCCATCGTGGGATATCTGGCGGATCGAATCGGCCCGCGGCGAGTAATTGCCTACTGGAGTATGACGGCGGCCTTGGGGTGCTTCATCTTCGGCTTGGCACCGTCCATCGGCTGGGCAACACTGGGCCGCGCGCTGATCGGCTTCGGGGTGGGCGGGGTTTACGTGCCGACGGTCAAGGCCCTCTCCCAATGGTTCAGGGAAAAAGAGTTCGCCACCATGGTGGGACTGCTCATGTCCGTGGGCAACTTCGGCGCGGTGGTGGCCACCACGCCGCTGGCCTGGGCGGCCGGTACCTGGGGGTGGCGACCCACCTTTTTTCTCATCGGCGGCGTCACCATGGGAATGGCCATCCTGATGCTGGCCATCACCCGCGATTCCCCGCAATTGAAGCGTCCGGATGCGCGACATGACGATGCCCCCGACACGCCGTCACCGGGTCTGGCACGCAACATAGTCACGATCATTGCTTCCATCCAGTTCTGGCTGGTGGCCGCCATTTTCTTCGGCATCTACGGTACGGCAGTAACCCTACAGGGATTGTGGGCCACGCCCTTTTTAATGGTCGTGCTGGACGTCGAACGCATCCTGGCCAGTAAACTGAACATGCTGATCCCCATCGGCGTCATCATCGGCGCGCCATTTTTCGGATGGCTGCCGAATCGTTTTTCCTTGAACAAAGCCCATACGCTGTCCTTCATCACGGCTGTCTACACCCTTTGCTGGCTGGCCATCATACTGGTTTTCGACCGATTGGGTGTCGTCGGGTATGCAACGCTCTTTTTCGTGATGGGAGTTGTCATCGGCGGTTTCATCAGCACGATCTGGGGCATCATCCGGGAAACCACGCCGGCCGAGTTCCTGGGCCTGACCGCCGGCATTCTCAATCCGGCACCCTTTTTGGGTGTTGCGGCCTTCCAGGTGCTGACCGGCAACATCATCGACAAAGCCGGCCGGGTCAGCGAACTGTATTCACTGTCGGGATTCAAAAGTGCATTCAGCGTCTGTCTGGCAGGCGCGCTTGTCTGCCTGGTGCTGTCATTTTTCATCAAAGGCAGAGCCATTAGCGGCGACTGAAACGGGTGAGCAACAGTCAATGGACAGGAAAATCGGTCAGCGTGTCGGCAACCTCCCGGCAAAGCGCCTCAAGCACACGGCTGTAGGCAGCGGCAAGATCATCGAAACCCGCTCCGGCGACCGTTTCAGAAAGGGTGGTCCGGTGAGTCGGCGACGGATCACCGTTGCCGGTGATTGTCCACACCGCGTTGAGCAGCATCTTTTTATCGGTCGTGCCGATCAACTCGAGGAAGGTAACGTCGACGGTGACATCCGGCTTAAGGCCGGCCGGCCAGGGTGCGCTGTAAACTCGGGCATCGGCCATGAGCATTTGGAGATTGTCGCCGAGCACCCGCTGAATCATGCGGTCCGGGTAGTCGGCCCACCGGTGTTGGGAAGCGACGGCCAGTTGGTTCGGCCCGGTCCGTTTCACCATTTGTGCCCGATTGAGATATCCGGGCAGTTCAATCGGGTTGATCCCGACGGTCTTGGTCAGATTGCCATCTGTATCCACTGGTGAGGTCGATGTGTCAGCCAGGGAGTTCAGGATATAGTAGGACACCGATGGCGTAATGGATCGGCATCCGGAGCATACGATAATCAGCGCACAACTGAAAGTGAGGGTCCACAGCGATAATCGGTTCATTCCGGGTTTCCTTTTCCAAAAACGATGGCGTCGGGATGGCGCTCCAGGTAGTCGGCCAGAGCTTCCACGGCCCGGGCCGCCTCCTGAAGTTCCAGGAGCAGACGGTTCAGGTTGTGGGCGATGGGCGCGCCTTCGCCAAGCACGGTATTGGCGGTGGCAAGGGCTTCCTCTCCGCGAACCATGGCTTCTCTGGCCTGATCCAGCATGCGGTTGATTTTCGGCAGGGTGCCGTCGTTGAGGTCGGTATTCACCTTTTTGAATTCGGCAAAGCTCTGGTCAATGTTGTCAATGGCGCTTTCCAGGGACTTGGAACCGGTCATATCCTTAACCTGCCGCGCGGCTTCCCGAATGTCTGCCAGGGTCTCTTCCAGGGGGAGATGGTTGAAGCGATCCAGCACCCGTTTGGCCGTGGCCGTGATTTCTTCCACCGTGTTGGGAATGGTGGGCAGTACCGGATAAACATCGTCGGTTCGGATATCCTGGGACTCGGCTTCCGGTTGAATGCGCATGCTCACGTAATTTTGGCCGGTCAGCAGGTTCGCCGTCCGCTGCTGCGCACGCAGCCCTTTTGCCACCAGCTTCTCCATCACGCTATACTCGGGTATGGCCAGTTCACCGGAAAGCTCGATCCGGTCCGGTTCGATGGCAATGAGCACCGGGATCCGGAAAGTCAGCGTATCCTGATCAAACAGCAACCGGATACTGATCACCTCGCCGATCTTTATGCCGTAGAAGTCCACCGGGGCGCCCGCCGATAGTCCCCGAACGGTCTCTTCAAAGTAGAGCAGATAATACTCACGATAGCTGTAGTAAGCCGCATTGGCGTCGTCGCGACTGTCATACAGGTTGAAGATCTGGCTTTCGGCAGGCGGGGGTGCTGTTTTCATTTCCTCCGCGGTGAAGAAGGAAATCCCCCCCACCAGCAGACTGGCCAGCGAGGGCGTATCGATGCGGACCCCGTCGGCACCGATTTTCATATTCAGACCGCTGGCATTGTAAAACCGGGAACCGCGCTTCACCTGATGGTGGTAGGGCGCCTCCACGAATATCTCAAGGAGCACGCCAGTACCGTCTTCGGCCATTTCCACATTGCTGACGCGCCCCACCTTGACCTGCCGATAGTACACCGGAGATCCGATATCCAGAGACCCCAACTGCTCGGCCCGCAGGTTGAATTGCCGCCCCGGCGTATCGCTGAAAATGGCCGGCGGCTTCTCAGCGCCTTCGAACCGGCTCACGGTCTTGTCGCTTTTGCCGGGCATCATACCGATGTAAGCACCGGAAAACAGGGTGTTGATACCGGACACCTCGCCCACAGCCACACGCGCCCTGACGATCCAGAACAGCGTATCTTGCGTAAGATGATCGGCCACCTCGGGGCTCATAACCGCCGAAACCAACACCTGTGACAAGTCCTCGCTGAGCTGAATCCGCTGAACCTTGCCAACCGTGACATCTTTATATTTGATTTCCGTTTTACCAGGCACCAGTCCTTCGGCGGAATTGAAGACAATCGTGATGGTCGGGCCGGTTTCCCGGATGGCTTTGACGGCGAGCCACCCGCCGATCAACGCGGCGAGAAGAGGAATCAGCCAGACAATGGAAAAGCGCTTGCCGTGCATGACCTCAGGCTCGGGAATCGATTCGTCAACAGCGGATTCAGTGGGCAGGTGATTCATCATTTTTCTCCAGCGCGTCCCAAATCAGTCTCGGATCGAAAGTCATGGCGGCAATCATGGAAATGACCACCACAGCGGCAAAATAAACGACGCCGGGCCCCGCTTCAATGGTGGTCAGGTATCCGAGCCGGACCAAGGCGACCAGCACCGTCACCACAAAGACATCCAGCATGGACCAGCGCCCCACCAGTTCCGTGATTCGATAGAGGCGGGTGCGCTCTTCAGGCCGCCAACGGGATCGCCGTTGAACCGAAAGGAGAAGCCCGCCCAAGGCGATCAGCTTGGCAATGGGGACCACGATGCTGGCTACGAAAATAATCAGAGCGATGCCCCAGGAGCCGGTCTGCATGAAAAAAATGACACCGCTCATAATCGTATCGGGCTGGGTGCTGCCCAGGTAGGTGGTGATGGTCACCGGCAACAGATTCGCCGGAATGTAGAAAATGGTGGCTGCAATCAAAAGGGCCCAGGTGCGGGCAATGCTGTTCGGTTTTCTAAGATGCAGAAGCGCACCGCATCGAGGGCATCTGACATGCACCCGGCCGACCACCGACGGCCGTCGGACAAGCAGGCTGCACCCGTGGCAGTTGAACAGGCCGGATCGGGCGGCAGTGGGATCGACATGCACGCGCGTCATCGCCATTCGTCCATTTTCTCCCATATGGTGATAGGAACCAGAAACGTGTTGACCGCCGCCAGCACAAACACCAGCGCAAGAAAGGAGAACAGGGCAGTGCCGGGAATGATGGTGGCCATTTTAGATAGTTTGACCACGGATACCAGGATGCCCAGCAAAAAAATTTCGGTCATGCTCCACGGACGGAGGGTGAGGGCCAACCTGAAAGCCCGCCGGTTGGCCGGCAGGCGATGCCCCAATTTCATCGGCCACAACACGTAAACGAGGGCTCCCAGCAGTATACAGGGGATGAGCATGCTGGTGAGCAGAACCAGTATGGCCACGCCGGCCATGCTCTGCTGGGAAAGAATGATCGTCCCGGTGATCAGGGTGGTTTCCAGGACGGTCCCCTGGGATTCCAGCGACAAAAAGGGGTAGATGTTGGCGATGACCAGCAGCACCAGGCCGGTGATGGCCAAAGCCAACGACCGGTCAATCGTTTTCGGAAAGTGGACGTACAGCAATGCCCCGCAACGTCTACAGCGGGCTTTGCTTTTTTTCGGCAGCGGTTGCACGCGGTGTAGCAGGTCACATTCGTGGCAGGCGATCAGGGTTTGCGTCATAGCCACAAGGCACCTTCAGGTCATCATCGTCCTTTTTACGGAAAACCGGCGTGCTCCGAATATGGGCACATCAGCAGCGCCATGCACGGCATCCGGTTCAGAAAACCGTATTCACCGGGTGCCGAGAACCGTCCCCGCGCAGGCAAAACATAGGGAAAAAATCAGCGTTTCAGTTCAAATACCGTTTAAATACCACTATTTCTGAATCCATGCAATGGTTTCATGACCACCGACAGGACCACGGATGATGGATTTCGCGTGAGTTCGGGGCGGAAGGCAGATTTGAACCACAGGCATAGCTGGCCATGTTGAGGATTGAAGATTCCCCGCGGACAGCCGGGGGAAATCTTCTGCCTGCAACGGCAGTGCTGCGCAGCACCGTAGGAATGGATATCGTTTCCAATTCGCTCGTTGACCACGCCGCACCGGTGCTCGGTATCTCTGCTTCGTTCCGACAAGAGACAGGGAATGTGCAGGCTATCGCGGTTCAAATCATGGCGTCCAACACGGAAATCACATTACCATGCTGTTTAAAAACGTCATGAGCACAGGCAAGACAAGGCTAAATTCGGCAAAAAAGCGCAGTTATGGTTGATAAATGAGCATTTTGAGCCGAATTTTAACGCTTTCGTGCCAAGCGCATTCGTTTTTCAACAGCCTGATAAAGCGCCATTCGTGGATGGGTAACAGGTGTGTTTCAGGCAACCTGAAGATCGGGTTTGCCCTTACGGCGACGAATGACCTTGACGATGGTGGGTGTTGTTTTCGTGTGGGAACCGGCCTTGGTGTTTGGGTCGGTCTGCGTAAAAAGCTGAAAAAGCTTGGCTTCAATTTTTTTTCGTTTGTTCTCGTCCATCAATTTCTCTTCTTTGTCTTTCTTCGTGGTTGATCAGTCAAGGTTTAATCCGACTGCACATATCTACAGCCGGACCATCCAGTAAAAGTCGCATGAAGCGATTCGCAACATGCACGATTGTCAGCAATCCACCTGCCGTTTTGGAATTTACGTCTGCATTAATTTTAATTAAGGGAGGCAAACACCGCTTTACGTAGGGGTAAGCGCATCACCTGCCAACAGCAGGAATATTGCGTTGGACCCATGTTTATAACAGACAAACCGTCTTGGCAAGGGTTAAATGACAATACCAACCGTTTTTTTCCGCCAGTCCAATCAACCAGTGTCGCACGATCAGAACCCACCGCCCCCCGTATAGATGCAAGTTTGCGACTCTTTGATGAGACCATTTTCCCATTCCGGTTTTATCTATCTGTAAATACATTCTTTTTTTAAACCCCTGACGTTTAGGGATCGGGCACGCTTTATGCTCTAGTGGCTGGTATGCGTGCAGGGCGCAATGCCCTGCCAAAGGTGGTCGCCGGATAAGGGCCTCGGAAAATATAAATTGAACTGATTATTGCGTCGGATGTTGGTTCGGCTGCAAGGCGCGTTAATGGTTTCATACTTGTTTGTATGGGGCCATTGGCGCAACGCCGCAGCCGGACCAACAGACAAGCAAGATGGCACAATTTATTTTTTCCGAGGCCCTATACCCTATATCGGACCACGAACACGATAACTTGAATTAAATTGCAGATGACAACCCTAAATCAGAACAGGAGGCGGAATCGATGAATGATGATGTCATTCAGTTGGGCGGCAAAAAGCAGAACACCTTTATGGACAAAGTCAAGGAGATTTTACCGGAAGGCGGCAACTTGAACCTGTGCCTTACCTGTGGTGCGTGCTCTTCCGGATGTCCGGCAACCGGTCTAGATGGTATGGACCCGCGAAAGTTCCTGCGCATGGCCGCACTCGGTTTGGACCAAGAGATCGCCAAATCGGATTGGCCGTGGATGTGCACCATGTGCCAGCGCTGCATCTATGTCTGCCCGATGAGTATCGACATCCCGCAGCTGGTTTACAACGCCCGGGGGCTGCGCCCGAGAGAAGAGAGGCCCAAGGGCATTCTGGGATCCTGCGACATGGCCCTTAGAAATGAGAGCACCAGCGCCATGGGCACCGCACCCGATGATTTTGTCTTCGTTGTGGAGGATGTACTGGAAGAGTATCAGGAAGCGCAGCCCGAATTTGCCGACATGCAGGCACCCATCGACAAAGAGGGGGCTGAGTTCTTTCTAAACCAGAATTCACGGGAGCCGGTCACCGAACCCGATGAACTGGTTCCCCTGTGGAAGATCCTGCACCTTGCCGGGGCGGACTGGACTTACGGCAGTGCCGGCTGGGCTGGTGAGAACTACTGCATGTTTCTGGCGGACGACGATTCCTGGGAAAAAGTCACCAGCACAACCGTCAACCAGGCCAACAAATTGGGGGTGAAAACGTTTCTCAACACCGAGTGAGGACACGTGACATTCTCAGTCCGGGCCGGACTGAAAAAATTTAACCTTGAACACAATTTTGAAGTCAAAAACATCTATGAGTACTACGCCAAGTGGATTCGCGAGGGTAAACTGAAAGTCAATGCAGACTGGAACAAGGACCTGAAGATCAAGTTTACGGTCCAGGATCCCTGCCAGATCGTCCGCAAAAGCTATGGTGACCCCATTGCCGAGGATCTGCGCTATGTCGTCAGATCCGTCGTGGGTGAAGAAAATTTCATCGACATGCAACCCAACCGCTCCAACAACTTCTGCTGCGGCGGCGGCGGCGGATTTCTCCAATCCGGTTTCAAAGAACAGCGCCTCAAGTACGGAGAGATCAAAGATCAGCAGATCAAGGCCACTGGCGCAGATTACTGCATTGCCGGCTGCCACAACTGCCACGCCCAGATCCACGAACTCAGCGAGCATTATGGCGGGGGCTACCCCGTGGTTCACCTGTGGACCCTGATATGCCTCTCCCTGGGCATATTGGGACCCAATGAACGGGAATACCTGGGTGAAGACCTGAAAGAGGTCAACGTTTTTCACCCGGAAACCGCCATGTAGTTTTTTTTCCCCTGGGGTCCCGGTGGATGTGGGATCCCAGGGGATACAACTGGAACCGTACAATGAGCATTTGCCTGACCGTAAAAGAACTGGAAGCCCGATGGGAAAAGGCGCTGGCGGCAACCCGGGCGGCCGTGACACAACACCCCCGAACCTACCGGGATCTGAAAGCCCAGGCTGCTGAAATCATCGAGAACCCCATCGATATCAACGACTATTTCCCCAGGGTGGAAAAACTGGTCGACCAGTTGAAAGCCATGGATCCTTGCGGTCATGGCAGTATCTTCGACATCTTCAGTGCCCACATCTCACCGTCTAGCATCTGGCACATAAAGATGCTCAGGATGGAGTGCAGGGACCTCTTGTCCCACCTCAACGCCTTCGATGAATGGCGTCGCAGCCAACACCACCTGCGCATGGTTAAATAACTCAATTATTTCATCAGTTACCGGCCAGACCACCATCACCCCACCCGCGACGGTCAATTTTTCGGGCGCCTTGGCTCGCGATAAAAACCAGGCTGGAATTTGCCAACCAAAGAAGGTATGCATATGATACTGGCAACCGACTCGACGACCCCTCATGGAATGGGGTGCCGGTCAAAACCAACGCAGGCAGCCATGAAAAAGCCAACAAAACTCGCCCCCATTCCAGACAACGTCACCGAAATTATTCTGGAAAGCATTTCCGATGGCGTGTTCACCGTCGACCACCAGTGGCGCATCATGTCTTTCAATCGTGCCGCCGAAAAAATAACCGGCATCGACCGGCACGAGGCTATCGGCCGTCATTGTTGGGAAGTGTTCCGCTCCAATATGTGTGAAGCTGACTGCGCCCTGAAGCGGACGATGAAGGAAGGCACGTCCCTAACCAATACGTCGACCTATATTGTCAACAGCGCCAAAAAGCGCATTCCCATTACGGTCTCCACGGCTCCGCTGAAAAACAAGAACGGTGATGTGTTGGGTGGCGTGGAAACCTTCAGGGACCACAGCCTGGTGGAAGCGCTGCGCAAGCGACTGGACGGCCGGTTTCAAATCGGCGACATTATCAGCCGCAGCGACGCCATGCATGAAATTCTGGCCATACTGCCCATGGTGGCGGAAAGCGGCAGCACCGTGCTGTTGGAAGGGGAAACCGGCACGGGAAAGGAATTGGTGGCACGCGCCATTCACGATGCCAGCCCGCGAAAGCACAAACCCTTTGTAGCCATCAACTGCAGCGCGCTGCCCGACACCCTGCTCGAATCCGAATTGTTCGGATACAAATCCGGCGCCTTTACCCACGCCGTGAAGGACAAGCCCGGCTACTTTGCAGCCACTGCAGGCGGTTCCATTCTATTGGATGAAATAGGAGATACCAGTGCCGCATTTCAGGCGAAGCTGCTGCGGGTATTGGAAGAGCAGGCGTTTGTACCCCTTGGTGCCGTTGAAAAGATCAAATCGGACGTGCGGGTAATCGCCGCCACCAACAGAAACCTTGACGATCGGGTCGCCACGGGTGAATTCCGCCAGGATCTGTTCTACCGCATCAACGTGGTTCGACTGCACCTCCCTCCCCTTCGCGAACGCAAGGAGGACATTCCCCTGCTGATCGGACACTTCATCGAAAAAATGAACATGTTGCGCGGCAAAGCGATTTCCGACGTGGATGAGGAGGTCCTTCAGATTCTCATGTGCCACGATTTTCCCGGGAATATCCGTGAACTGGAAAACATCATTGAGCACGCCTTTGTCCTTTGCAGTGCAGGCACCATTCAGGCACGCCACCTGCCGGGCGGTTTCTCCCCCCACCACCCGCCTTCCAATACATGCGACCCCTTGACCCACACGCTCGACGCCACCGAAGCCATTGCCATCGTCAATGCGCTTAAGCGCAACCGATACAACCGGTTGGCTGCGGCCAGGGATTTGGGCATGCATAAAAGTACGCTTTTCCGTAAAATCAAACGGCTGGGCATCGATCTTCCTGAATTCGACGGCCGATCCAAAAAAACCAAACCGCATCAGGACTAACGCAGGTTCGCGGCGATAGCATCGGTTAACGCTGCATTTTTGCGACTATGATGTTGGAAAACCTGCCGGCCAACCAGCCAAACAACACACAACCCTTTATAATATATATCTATTTTTATTTTCTCATCTACTACCCACTCTGGCATACGCTTTGCGAGGGTAGTATTAATTATTGCGAGACACAACCATAAAGGAGATAAAAATGAGAACTACCGTAAAGGGAAAAGGCGTCCGACCTGAAACCGAAACGACAGCATCCCCTGCCAAGCGCTTGAAAATGGCGGACCCGGTCCAGGCTTCCATCGATGAGGCGACCCAAACCATGATCAGGCGTGCCCAGGAACTGGGAATTGATACGGTGTTCGACAGAGCTGAAAACATGAAGCAATGCAATATCGGCACCCAGGGAACCTGCTGTAAAAATTGCGGTATGGGTCCTTGCCGCCTGCCCTTGCCCAAAAGCGGTATCGAGGGCGAGGATTTGCGAAAGGGCTTGTGCGGGGCGACCGCCAACACGATTGCCGCCCGCAATTTTATCCGCATGATCGCGGGTGGCGCGGCGGCCCATTCGGACCATGGCCGTGGTGTGGCTGAAATATTTCGCGCCGCCGCCGAGAAAGAAACCGACGATTACACAATAAAAGACCCGATCAAGCTGCTTTCCATCGCACCCCACTTAAATGTTGCCACCACCATCGAGGTCGATGGTGAGCAGGTGGACCGTGAATTGGATGAGATCGCCCGTGAAGTTGCCAAAAAAGCGCTCAATGAGTGGGGCAAGCCTGACGGGGAGCTGCTTTATGCCAAGCGCGCACCTCAGGCCTTGTATGAAAAGTGGAAAAAGAACGGTGTCGTGCCGAGGAATATCGACCGGGAGATTGTCGAGATCATGCACCGAACGCATATCGGGGTCGATCAAGATTATAAAAACCTGATGAAGCAAGGCACGCGAGCGGCGATTGCAGACGGATGGGGCGGCTCGATGCTGGCTACGGATCTGCAGGATGCTCTGTTTGGCACACCCACTCCGGTGCAATCCGAGGCGAATTTGGGAGTCATGAAAGCAGACCATGTCAATCTTGTTATCCACGGACATGAACCGATTCTCTCCGAAATGATCGTCGCCGTGGCCCAAACCAAAGAAATGCATGACTATGCCGTTTCGAAGGGTGCCAAAGGCTTGCAGTTGTCCGGGATTTGCTGCACGGCCAATGAAGTTCTCCAACGGCACGGCGTACCCCTGTGCGGTACGTTTTTACAGCAGGAGCTCGCCATTATTACCGGTGCCTGTGATGCAATGGTCGTCGACATTCAATGCATCATGCAAAACGTTGCCAATGTCGCCAAATGCTTCCACACCAAGGTCATCACCACCCACCCCATCGCTAAGATGGAGCAAGACAACGTCATTCATATTGAATTTGATGAGCACCATGCCTTGGAAGATGCCAAACGTATCGTCAAAATGGCCATCGATAACTTTGAGAACCGGGGTTCCGATGTCATGATTCCCAAACAAAAAGGAATTCAGGTGGCCGGATTCGGTGTCGAGTCAATTCAGTACCATTTAGGTGGCACGTTTCGCGGAAGCTATTACACCTTGAACGATAACATCATCAACGGCCGCATTCGCGGTATTGCCGGTGTCGTTGGTTGTAACAATGCCCGTACGCGGCACAACGAAGGTCACATCCAGGTGGTTAAGGAACTGATCAAAAACGATGTCATTGTCTTGACGACCGGCTGCAATGGCATTGCCTGTGCCATGGAAGGACTGCTGACACCTGAATCGGCAGCCGTATTCTGCGGTCCAGGCCTGACAGAGGTATGTGAAACCGTGGGGATTCCCCCGGTGCTTCACATGGGTTCCTGTGTAGACAACAGCCGTATTCTGTTGGCCGCCACCGAAGTGGTTAAGGCTGGTGGGTTGGGCAATGACATCAGCGACCTTCCGGTGGCCGGCAGCGCCCCAGAATGGATGAGCGAAAAGGCGATCAGCATCG
>NZ_JASJGN010000368.1:0-9105 GCF_033791525.1 Desulfosarcina sp. | reverse complement strand
ATAGTGTCATTTATCGTCCAAGAAAAACCAACTGCTGGAGGACCATCTTGCGTTCAAAAACATGTCCACTTTGTGGAGAGATAGCCGGATACACAAACTCATGCCACGCTAAAGAGAATAAATGCTACTATTGTAAACAATGCTTTAATTTCATTATATCGCAACCTGCCGAGGAAATTATCTTCAAGTATCCAAAGGAAAAGCGACTGTCGTTTTCAGTTAAATCAAAAAAATCATTTGTTTGCCAGGTATTGGTAATCGATACCACCGAAGCGGGTGGTCAAGAAAGTATCGAATTTAAGTACGAGCCGGAAAGTAATTGGTACTGATCTTTCAATCTTACATCATTAAAACCAATCACGCATTAAAAACATATCTTGAGGATGACGATGCCGAAAAGTGCATGATCGGAAAGACGTGTGTGGGCTTGAGTATTGAAATTGCCCAATTGAGAGGAAATATCGAACGAACACCCGGAGATCGTTGAACATGCTTATTGATAAAGAAACATATGCGCTACGGGTCAATGAAAGCGCTCATGACGTCAATGATCTGAACAAAACGCACATTCCTTTCTCTGGGTCGCCACATGGACATCCCAATGACCCGCAAAAGATAATTCTGATTGTCAATCCGTTAAGCGCTTTTGCCTATTATTTTGAATTCAGGATCAGGGACATTGCCTATGTAATAAAACTTCCCAGCCTTGTTGGCCTGGAGGGGGAAACCATCCTCATGGCTCGAATCTGGGTCAAGCAGGGAAGTGTCGGGATTCGTTCCAGTCCTTTTTGTGTTGACCAAAAAGATGAGGCTTTATCTTTACAGCAGGGATTGCAAAAAAATGAGCACTTCTCTGAGGATGTTTATTCTGAAAAAAACGCTGCCTGGCTACCCCGTTTTGTTTCACGGGGTTGAGTTCATTTTTATCCATATGTTTTAATAAAGTACACGCCTGATACCGCCTGAAATTCAGTGCCCAACTTGTTCCGACTCGGAAACTCCAGAAAGGGTTGCTCGTTATGAAGGAATTAATTCAATTTATCGCTCATGAGTTGGTTGACTATCCAGAAAAAGTAACCGTCAATGAAGTGATAGGCAACAGTACTGCTGTCTTGGAATTGAACGTGGCCAAGGAAGACCTGGGAAAAGTTATCGGAAAGCATGGCCGAACTGCTCAAGCCATGCGTACCCTTTTAAATGCAGCATCCGGAAAGGCTAAGAAAAGAATGATTCTAGAAATTATAGAGTAAATTATAGTCAATAATCCACTTTAAATCTTACGGCAAAAAAATTAAACCAAAGCGTTTTTAGGATGACAGGTGGAGGACCAACCCATGGTGATGCATTCAAAAGCAAGCATTCTCGTTGTCGATGATGAAGAATTAATAAGGAATCTGGTCTGCTTGATGCTGTCAAAACTCGGTTATAAGCCAACATCCGCACGGCATGCGATCGAAGCGCTCAATTGCATAAAACATGATGATGGTTTTCAATTGGTGCTGACAGATATCAACATGCCCATAATTAACGGCTGGCAATTCGCGCTTCGCGTCAAGGCTTTGAAGCCCTGCCTGCCAATCGTCGCACTTACCGGAGAATCTCCGGATGGCATTCTTCCCCGGCTCACGGGCAGTGGAATCAGTCATGCCCTCTTTAAACCGATTCAAATGAATTCTTTGGGAAACGCTTTATCATCCATTCTTGAATCTACAACGGACACATACACCATAGAATGCGTGGCCAGTGGTGACAAAGATATCAGCTTCAAATATATTTGATGGACTCGTAAATAGTCGCATTCCCGACGGATTTGTAAAAACGCCGAGATCAAGGCTTGCAAATCCCGAGAATACCGCTATCGCGGGTGCCGTAGGCAGCGTACTTACGGTACTCCGCAGTGATGAGGGATGCAGCGTAACGCAGATATCGGCTTTTTTACGAATCCGTCACATTTAATTTCCGGAGGGACTTGGGGTTCCCGTCCGCTTGATCCAAGCGCCACACAATCAGCCATTCAGGGCTTCCATCCTTGCTTGTTGATTTACCGAATACAAAGGAAAATAAAATGGGCAGTATTTACCTAATCCACTTCTTCGACGGGATGATGCACACAGCCAGTGATCTCCAACCCGGCATTTTTCAAGCCGCAAAGGAAGGAGAACTTGACATCATCGACATCACCGACCCGACCATACCGAGATTTTACGTTGATGGCGTTTGGAGGGAGATTGATTGGGTTCATAAAACAGAAATGAAATCCAGCCTACCCAGCCAACTGATTGTTGAGGCAAATGCCTGCAACCCTGCCAATTAATGGTAACGTGTTCCTTTCAGCTATGTCTTCAATTGAAAATCGATGTCCAGTTCGCTCGCTAACCCCGCCGTAAGCGACGATGAATGCGCTCGATAGCATGGTTCAACGGTCAAAAGGCGTTCTCCAGGGCCAGCATCCTGGCCTTCAAGGGCTCACCGCCACCAAACAGCCCCGGTGACCCGTCGCTTTTGATCACCCGATGACAGGGGATTAAAACCGGATAAGCATTGTTGGCCATGGTGGTGCCCACAAACCGGGCTGCACGGGGCAGGCCGGCAAGCCGGGCCACCTGACCGTAAGATGCGGTTTCACCGTATGGAATCTTGGCCACGATGCGGTACACGGCCTGTTGGGAGGGGGTAAAACGGGAAAGGTCCATCACCGGCCAGGGGATCTCGATCGATTCCCCATTGAAATAGCGGACCAGGGCCGCAGCGATTTTAAGTGCGGTTGGGTGGTTGCTGTCGATTCGCCAATAGGCCTCGTCGAATGGCCGGCACAGTTCGTCGAGATCGGATGCGGGAAGCCTGGTCGCCACCAGTTTGAACGGTTCGGCGGAAAAGGCCACGGCGCCGTAGCCAAAAGCGGTGTCGACGATCAGGTAGCGGTTCATGGCCTACTCCCGGCAATTTTGATGAATGATCTGGATGCGGCGGGGACAAAAAAACCCCTGACGGAGGGATCCGCCAGGGGTTGGAACGTCTTTGGCATCGCCGATGATTAAGTCTCTTCGACGGTAATGGCGCTCTCTTCGCACACTTCCACGCAGCTTTCGCAGCCGAGACACTCTTCTGCGTTTACCGCGACGGATTTTTCGTCCTGCATCTCGAATACTTCCACGGGACAAACATCGACACACTCTTCGCAGCCAACACACTTTGCCTCGTCAACGATCGGGTTAAAAGCCATCTTAACAGTCTCCTTTCAATAGTTTTCTATGCGTGTTGATCCAATTATCAACATCTGCTTTCTTTTAATGAAAAAGGGCTTATACCAAATAAAACACCCAGTCAAGCGCTGATGGCGTTTTTTTCGGCGCCTCGCCACATCCCCCTCAATTCCACGCCAGTTGGGCATTTCACCGATCTCAACATCAACTTTCCACCAGAATGATCAGGGTGTGACAAACCGATTTCGGTTCTTGTTTTTCTCCCTGCGGGGCAAGGGCTGCAGGAGCCATCCGCCGGATGACGGTGGCGGGTGTCCGATTGGCAGCGCCAAAAAGGGTCACGGTGACGGTTGTTCCGGATGCCGCATCGGCGGCTGGAGACGCAATGGAAGAAAGGTCAGTCGATGCCAGGGATTCCCGGTTGGCCAGATCAACCAGCAGCTTACCCAATACCGGCGCCGTGCCGGCCGGTGGAATGGGAAGTCGACTGTCAGCCAGCCGGTCGAGACGCAGCGCTTCGCCATGGGTTTCCAGCAGGGTATCGATCACCGCGCGGCTGGTGGTGACCAGTACATCCGGCTGCGCGGCATCGGCAAGGGCCAGGGCGGCCCAGGCGCGAATCCGTTGCCCGCTCAGCGTTGCACCTGGATCGTCCCGCCAGATCACTGTACCGGACGCCTGACGCTCGAACCCCACTTCATCGGCATCCTTCAGGGTGTCCAGCAGAACATTTTCAGACGATTTGAACCGGTTGAGGTCATCGTCAAGGCGGTCGGTGGCCAGATCGTTTTCCTGGGCCAGGGCCAGGAACAGTCGGGAGCTGAATTCGGCCTGGGTGTCTTCCGTCTCGTGATCCGTCTGACCATCGGATTGACGATACCGGTTGATGTCGGAACGGATCCGGTTGACCGCGGTTTCATCGAAAAAAGGAATTTCCCCTTGTCGCTGGCTGAAAAAATCGGCACCCGGGGTGGATTTTCCCTGATTCATGCGCGCCCACTCCATGAATTCCGACAAAGCGGCACGCAGCCGGTCGTCATCATGGGTAATCGGTGTGCGGATCTCAACGAGCCCCTGTGATGCCATTACACCCAGGCTTTCGGGGATGCTCGTCTTCAATGGCTGGTAAACCACCACCGGTCCCACTAACGAATTCAGAATGCGCGCCGTGGATTCCGACAGATAGGTGAAGGGCATGTATGCGGGGGTCAAGGTGTTATCCATTTTTCATTCACCATTCGATGTTGGACGTTCGATGTTCTTTTTTATCCAATTCCTTGGTTGAACCGCGATAGCGAGCGCATTTCCCGTCACCTGCCGCGTGGAGGTTTCAATCTATCCACCGGCCTTATCATCCCGGGGAACCACCCCCATTGCCAGCAACTGATCCCGCAGCCGATCTGCAAGGGCCCAGTCCCTGGCCTGCCGGGCACGTGTCCGTTCGGCCATCAATTGCTGTACCTGCGGGTTATCCGTTTCATCTTCAAAATCGAAGATATTGACCACGGTATCGATGCGGGCCAGGGTCTCCAGTACTTTTTCAGCCCCGGCGGCATCGATGCCATGATCTAAAATCAGGGTGTTGATGCGCTTGACCACGGTGAATAGGGAAGCCAGGCCGGCGGAGATGTTCAGGTCATCGTCCATGGCGCAGGTAAAGCCATTTTTGATGTCGTAGCACAGCTGATCCAGTTCCCCGTATGCATTTCCGCGATGGACATTTTTCAGGGCCCGGACGCAGGCATCCAGGCGCTTTAACGTCTTGCGCACCCGTTCCAGACGCGCCACCGAAAACAGGACCGGCTTGCGATAGTTTACCGAGATCAGCCAGTAGCGGAGCTCCCGTCCCGTAAACCCCATATCCAGCAGGGTCTGGATAGTTAAGGCGTCACCCTTTTCGTCCACTTTTTTGCCGTCCACCAGCACGCGGTCGCAGTGAACCCAGTATTTGGCCAGGGTTTTGCCCGTCAACGCCCCGGCGATGGCGATCTCGTTCTCGTGGTGGGGGAAAACCAGTTCGCGGCCAGCACAGTGGATGTCGAAGAAATCCCCCAGATAGCGCATGGACATGGCTGCACACTGCAGATGCCATGAGGGCCGCATGTTGCCCCAGTCGGTCCGGGTGTAGATGCCCCGCTTCAGTTCCGACAGCCGGATGCGCTTGAGCAGGGTAAAATCGCGGGGGTTGTCCTTTTCGTAGTCTTCCAGGTCCACGGTAGCGCCAAGGCGGATCTTGTTAAGATCGATTCCCGACAATTGGCCGTAGGTCTTGAATCGTGAAATGTCAAAATAGATGGAACGCAGTTTTTCGTATGCATAGCCTTTTTTGACCAGCCGTTCGGCCAGGTCCACCATATCGTCGGTGTGTTGGCTGGCCTTGGGATAGTGGTCGGCCGGCTGGATGCCCAGGGTACCGAGATCCTTGTGAAAAGAATCGATGTGCATGCCGGTGAAATCCTCCAGGGACATGCCGGCCTGCTCGGAACCCTCGATGGTCTTGTCGTCCAGATCGGTGATGTTCATCACCTGCTTGACCGCGTACCCCCGATAGGCCAGGTAGCGAGCCAGCAGGTCCGAGAAGACGAAACGGCGCCCCTCCCCCACGTGCATGCGCGCATGGGCAGTGGGGCCACAGGCGTACATGGAGACTTTCCCCGGATTCACCGGCATAAAAAGCTCTTTTTGACGGGTCATGGTGTTGAAGAGCTTGAGGTCGATTTTCTCCTGGACGGCAAATAACGGGGTGGACAGGTAGCGTTCACCGCCGTCGGGGAAAATCACCACCAGTATTCCCTGCTCCAGCGTCTGGGCGACCTCGGCGGCCACCACCATGGCGGCTCCGCTGCTCATGCCCACCATGATGCCCTCTTCACGGGCCAGACGCCGGGTCATCTCAAAAGCCGGCTCATCTTCGACATTGACCTTCTCGTCCAGCAAACGTTTTTCGAATATTTCCGGCTGATAGGCCTCCTTCATGTTTTTCAGCCCCTGCAGCCGGTGCCCCAGATAAGGCTCCACGCCGATGATGCGGATTTCGGAGTTGAACTCCTTGAGCCGCCGGGACAGTCCCATCAGGGTTCCCGAGGTGCCAATGGTGGCCACCATGTGGGTCAGCCTGCCTCCGGTCTGATCCCACAATTCGACAGCCGTGCCGTTGTAGTGGGCCATCCAGTTGGCCGGGTTGTTGAACTGGTCGGTCATGAAATAGGTGTCCGGGTTCTCCCGCGCGAGGCGGTATACCTCCTCGATGGCACCGTCGGTGCCTAAGTGGCCTGGCGTGAGCAGAATCTCCGCACCGCGCGCCCGGAGGATCTGCTGACGCTCCACACTGGCCGCTTCGCTCATAGCCAGCAGCAGCCGGTAACCCTTGACCGAGCAGACCATGGCCAGGCCGATACCCGTGTTGCCGCTGGTGGCCTCAATCACGGTTTTTCCTGGTTTCAGTTCGCCCGAGCGTTCCCCTTCCTCGATCATGGATAACGCCGGACGGTCCTTGATCGAACCGCCGGGGTTGAGGTACTCCAGCTTGGCCAGTATGCGGACATGCGGGTTGGGATTCAGCCGCCGGATCTCCACCAGAGGAGTGTTGCCGATATGATTCAGGATGCTGTGGGTCATGACAAAGGGTTCCACCTATAAAGGCCGTCACCATAAGGCGAAACAGCTATGAACGTCGAACATCGAACGTCCAACGTTGAATTTTGTATAAGGTATTCTGCCAACTTTATAAACAGCCGGAGCGAAGCGACTTCATCATTCGATGGTCGATGGTCGACGCTTAAAATGAGTCTCGAGCGTGCTTTCAATCTGCGCACGCACCGCTCGCTCATCTGCGGCGGCATCGATGATGGTAAACCGCTGCGGTTCCCGGCACGCCAGATCCAGGTATCCGGCCCTGACGCGCTGGTGGAAAAGCAGCTTTTCCTTTTCGAAGCGCGACTCCATCACATGGGCCGTATCGGAATCGATCCGGCGCCAGGCACGCGCCAGTCCGGCTTGTGGGTCCAGGTCAAGCAGCAGGGTCAGATCGGGCGTCAAGCCCTTGCAGGCCAGCTGGTGCAGTTGGCGAATCATGTCTCTGTTCAATCCCCGGGCATAGCCCTGGTAGACCAGGGTGGCATCGAAATAGCGATCGCAGACCACCACCTTGCCCGCTGCCAGTGCCGGACGCACGACCGTTTCCAGATGCTGGACCCGGTCCGCCACGTAGAGCAGCAGTTCGGCCGTAGGCGCCAAATCGCTGTTGTCCGGGTGGAGCAGGACGGAACGAATCTGACCGCCAATGGGCGTACCGCCGGGTTCCCGGGTAGTCAGGCAGCTATGGCCGGCCGCCGTCAGCCATTGGGCCATGGTTTGGATCTGGGTGGTTTTCCCCGAGCCCTCGATGCCTTCTAAGGTAATGAACATAATTGACGGTTCCGTAAGAAGCCCGATATCGGCGTTGTGCTTCATCCCTCGTCAATGCGGAGTATGGCCAATACGCCTCATTCCTCGGGATTCGCGAGCCTTGATCTCGAGCTTCTTACGAAACCGTCTGGAATGCAATTTCTTCTGATTTTTTTAAGTATGAAAGGGCAGATCGGGTCTAATTCCAATTAGAAATCGATAGGCCACCCTTGCTTCATCACTTAACACTTAACACGCAATACACATGCACCGGGTCGTATCACAACAGTCGTTCCAAATTCTCACTCAGCCTCAGAGTCTGCCGGTCCTTTATAAAAATGTCGCTCCAGGAGCCGGTGATAAGGCGTCCAGGAGCCGTCCGAGAGATCCTTGGCCACATATTCGCGAATGCTGTTGACCCGGGAATCCATCTCGTCGATATAGTTGAGCAGGACCGCCTCGATGGTTTTGGGTGGCTCGGGGGAGCCGAAAGCCCGCTCGCCGTGGTGGCTGACGATCATGTGCTTGAGCAGTTGGGCCTGGACGTCAGGAAAAGCCGGCACCTGCTTCAGTTTTTCATCCAGCATGGACAGGCCGATGATGATATGGCTGAGCAGCCTACCCTCATCCGTGTAGTCGATGCGGCGGGTATATTCCAATTCCCGGGTCTTGCCCACGTCGTGAAGAATCACCCCAGCCAGCAGCATATCCCGGTCCACGCCGCTGTAATGCGCGGCTATGGCTTCCGACAAAATGGCCATGGAGAGGGTATGTTCCAATAGGCCGCCGATATAAGCGTGGTGCATGAGCTTGGCCGCCGGCGCCCGGACGTAGGCGGCCACAAACGCGTCATCGCTCCAGAAGGCCTCAAAAAGTGCCTTTAAATGCGGGGTCTGCATCCGGGCGGTCATCTCCTTGAGCCGGTCAAACATTTTGGCCACGTCACGGGTGGTGGTCGCCAGAAAATCCCCTGCATCCACCTGGTCTGCCGGCACCCGGGCCATGTCCTTGACCACCAGCTGAAGGCTGCTCCGGTATTCGCCCACCTGCGCCCGAACATGCACGAAATCACCCTCGGCAACAGCTGCAGCGATGCGCTCCACCTGGTCCCACACCACCCCTTTTACCTGGCCGGTACGATCCGACAGGGTTACGTTCAAAAATGGGTTTCCGTCTTTCTTATGGGCCATGGCGCGCTGGGCCAGCAGAAACACCTCGTCAATGGCGCTGCCCGCAACAAGTTCAGAGACAAAACGTTTGGTCATCGGTGTCACCTCAACCCGGATAAACCGGTGCTGTTGGAAAGGCGCAGGCCGTAAACAACAAACTGCAAACACCAAATTTTAATTAAATTCCAAAATACAATATTGATGACCTCGTAAAAAGTCGAAATTTCGGTTTTGTTGTCGTCCCCGCGAAGGCGGGGATCCAGTATTAACAGGTAGTTATAGATTCCCGCCTTCGCGGGAATGACATGATCGGTGACTTTTTACGAATCCGTCAATACCTGGGGATG
>NZ_JASJGN010000367.1:0-7458 GCF_033791525.1 Desulfosarcina sp. | reverse complement strand
CAGGCCGGCAATCAGGCGCAGGATAGTGGACTTCCCACAGCCGGACGGACCCAGCAGCACCGTCAGGCTGCCTTTGGCAACCGTAAAGGAAACCTGTTCAACGGCAACGACCAGACCCCATTGCTTGGCCAGTTCACGGATATCGATGCGACTCATGGGAACCTTTCTCCTTTGCAGACGAGCAGCTGGGCGCCGGATTGTTCAAGGATGGCCGGCGGCGGCGCCTGGTCGCAGAATATTAAAGTAGGGTTGGTGAAGGCCAGCATGGCAATGTTGAGTTTATTGGTAAAGATCCGAAGATGCTGGAGCCCCAGAAAGCGCTTTGGAAACGATTTCAGGGGCAGTACCGGTGCTGAAAGCCAAGGACACACCGTTGAACGCCTCCATGTGGCCGCCGAGCGATTCCGTGCTCACACAGCATGTTCAAATCCCGGCGAATCGTATAGTTGATCACATTATAATGACGGGCAAGGACCTCTACACGGATGAAATCCTGTTGGCGAACCATTTCAGAACTCTGTACCTGGCGCTCCAGAGGAAGCATCGATTGGTTTAGGCAACGGGCTGATCGTTTGCTTTCATTTGAACATATATTGAATTGGATGACAAGATTGAAGCCTTTATCAACTTAAGCTTTGAATCTTTGATTTCCATTTGCGCTTGATTTGTTTTCAGTTAGCATTCAAATGAAAACTGTCCGTGACAGAACCGATTTGCTGAATCGCTATAAAATCATGTCGGGTGCAACTAAAAACAGGCGCCGATGGGACGAATCCACCATAACATGGTTAAAACCTTGCCAACCTTTAAACTCTTTCAACTATCTAAAATAATTCATTTTATATTCTAACCGTACGAATGGTGTCAGGTGGCTGAAAATCCCAGACAGGCTAACTTCAGCATCATCTCCGATGGAATTTTTTTTGCATGTATCGGGTGTGGCAAAGTGCCGGCTCCGTCCCCGACAGGTTTCTTGGCCGCTTGAATACGTTAAAACACCAAACATGCATCATTAAGGGAGCACACATAATTATGAAGCTACAGAGCGAATATCTCCGACTATTTATAGACATCACCAAAGTCATAACCGCCTCTTTGGACCCCAAGGAGGTCTTCGATCTAATCGTTAACAAAATCCCGCAAATCCTACACGTGGATGCCGCAACCATTCGTTTGCTGGACCCTTCGGGTCAGAAGTTGGTGTTGGAGGCTGCCTCAGGATTGAGCGACACCTATTTGAACCGTGGGCCCATCGATGCGAAGGAAAGCGTTTTAAAGGCCCTGGAGGGAACACCGATTGCCATTTCCGATGCAGCCAATGACTCCCGCATCGATTATCCCGAGGCTGCACGCCAGGAAGGCATCCAGAGCATACTGGTGGCCCCCATTCCCATCCGCGGAAAAATCAACGGCATCCTTCGGCTGCTCACCCGCACCCGGCGGGAATTTAATCCATTTGAGGTTGAATTCGCCGCCGCCCTGGCAGAACAATGCGGCATCGCCATCGAAAATGCGCGAATCCATGACGAGCAGCAGCGGCAGCTGAACTACTTCAAAGCTGTCTGTGAAATCGGCAGGGCGATTGGAGAAACGCGGCCGTTGGACACGGTTCTCGACCTGATTGTTTCCAGGCTGCCTGAAGTCATGAACCTGAAAGCGTGTACCATCCGCCTCATCGAATCATCAAAAGGGCAGTTGGAACTCAAGGCAGCGTATGGATTGAGCCGCAACTATCTGGAACGAGGGCCGTTAGACGACGAACTGGCCACCTATTTTATCCTCAAGGGTGAACCGGTGGTCATCCCGGACGCCACCACAGACGTACACACCCTTTATCATAGGGAAGCGGCAAGCGAAGGGGTAGGCAGCATCCTGGCCGCACCTATTTCGGTCAAGGGAGAACCCATCGGCATGTTGCGGCGGCTCACCGCTGAATTTCGGTTTTTCTCCAGCACCGATATCAATTTCGCCATGGCCGTTGCCGAACAAAGTGGTGTGGCCATACAAAATGCCATCGACTATCAAAAGATGCAGGATCTGCTAAATGAATGCAACGCATCGAAGCCGACTTAATAACCACATGTCGCATTAACCCTGGCGATACACCTCTCCCCGTTGTTTGCCAATCAAACAGCAGATGATTCTATTCCGTCCACGACAAGTACCGCTAAGGATCCGTAATCAAACAGGGACCAATACGGCCGCTTTAGGAACAACCGTTGCCGCTCAGTGTAAGGGAAAGCCTGTATATGAAGATACAGACACTCCACTGGTAAGGGATTTGACTCGCGCAACCCCGCCTTGTGCAAAAAGCTGACTGCAATGTTGGATCAATCATCGCTGTTGCCTTGAAGTATCTGTTACCCTTCTTTTTTCACTGTGGGATAATAGCCAGCAAGGATTTCTGAAAGGGGCCTGCGCTCGGCCTGCTCGACCCATCCTCCGTTCCATCCGGCTGGGGAGCATCATCGTTGAAACGCTGTTTTCAAGGATACCCGCCAACGACTGATTTTCACATATAGGGACTAAGGCTGCCAGCCTGGGATTATTCCTCAATCCCGTAACCTAAGTGACAATTACCTCTCTATAAGCGAAATCATCAATCGATCAAGAAAAGGCGCTTAATATGAAATTTTTTGTTGCTTTGATGGCAATCAGTTTTGGTTCGCCGGCGGCGGCTCAAAAGGCATCGGGACAATTCAACACCATGGAAAAAGTCGGGCGATTGGCTTACGACGAGCTGAGCCATCGCATCGATGGTGCCAATAAGGAATCCTTCACCGCTGCAGACCTGATGCGGACGGTTTTTTGGATCATGGGGAAATGGAATCACGCTAAAGAGGCTTTCGGTTTTGGCACCCGTTCTGGCGGTACCATGGGAAAAACCCAATAGCGGGTATGGGCTCAGGATTGCGGAACTGTTGCAATCCTCGACACAACCCACTATAATTGATGCGGATGTTTACTATTCATCTACATCCACATCGAGCCCATTTTTCTGACCTGCGCGCATTCATCACGCTAATACCAACCATCAAATTCCGAATAATACCATTAAGCGCTTCTGTCAAAACGGTACTTGTGGCGCAAAAAAGGAAACACCCATGTCTTTAGTTGTCGCAGAACACCTGGAAAAAACCTACCATATCGGTGACATATCTGTCACGGCCATCCGCGGGGTCGATTTCACCATCCAACCCGGCTCCTTTGTTTCGTTCGTGGGGCCATCAGGCAGTGGCAAAAGCACCCTGCTCAACATGATTGGCTGCCTGGATCCCCCCTCTAGGGGATCGCTGCAGGTCGCCGATCAGGACATTGTAAGCTTGAACCGACAACAGGCCGCTCAATTCAGGGGCGCCAACATCGGCTTCGTATTTCAAGATTTCAACCTGATTCCGGTCCTGACCGTCTTTGAAAACGTTGAATATCCATTGCTCATGGTGCAGAATTGGCCAGCCCCGGCACGTAAAAAGCGGGTCAGCGAACTGCTTGAAGCAGTTGGTATGGGCGACCAGGGCAATAAATACCCCCGCCAGATATCAGGCGGCCAGAAGCAGCGGGTAGCCGTGGCCCGGGCACTGGTCACCAATGCCAAACTGGTTTTGGCCGACGAACCCACCGCCAACCTGGATGGAGAGACAGCCAACCGAATCATCCAATTGATGAAAAAAATGCGCGATGAGTTCAACACCGCCTTCGTCTTTTCCACCCACGACCCCAAAGTGATGCGCAACGCGGAAATCGTTTTCACCCTGGAAGATGGCAAGCTGTTGAAACGCCCTAACGACGAGGGAGGACCTCATGCTTAATGTCATCAAAATAGCTTGCCGCAACCTTCGTCGGTACCAGCGTCGCACCCTGCTCACATCGGCCTTGATCGCCTTGGGGGTGGTGTCCGTCCTTCTGTTCGTTTCCATCACCGGCTCTTTCAAGCAGATGATGGTAGGCCAAATCACCGATTCCATGTTAGGCCATCTGCAGGTCCACCGTAAAGGCTACCTGGCTTCCATTGACAATCTGCCGCTCAATCGCAACCTGAACCAAAGCCAGGTCGCCAAGGTAACCCAGGCCCTCGAGGCCATTGGGGAAATTGAATCCTTTTCCATGCGCATCAAGCTCGGCGCCATGTTCAGCAACTTTACCGAGACCACCAATATTCGCCTCAATACGGTGATCCCCGAGCAGGAGGTCAAGACCGTACCACTGCTTATCGATCGCATCATTCAGGGGGAAAAGAAAAAAACGCTGCTTGACAAGGGCCAAATCCTCATTCCGGAATTGATTGCCAAGGGTATGAAAGTTAACGTGGGTGATAGCGTGGTGTTGGTGGCCAATAACAAGGACGGTTCGGTCAATGGAATGACCTATACGGTCAGTGGCGTCTTGGAAGGAATTTCCGGCCCGGGTGGCCGGGACGGCGTCATTCACCTGGATGACGCCAAAGAACTGCTTCGCATCAGCGGCGTTGAGGTCAGTGAAATTGCGATTCGCCTCAAAAACATGGATAGCTTGCCCAAGGTATTTTCCAACCTCAAGGCCGAACTTGAATCCATCAAAGGTAAAAACGACCAGCCGGTATTTCAGGTGCACACCTGGGAGAGTCTGTCACCTTTTTACAATATTGCCCAAATGATCGACCTGATGACCCTGTTCATCAAAATCATGCTTGTGGCCATTGTACTGGTTAGCATCATGAATGTAATGATCATGGCTGTATATGAGCGGATCAATGAAATCGGGACCATCGCCGCCATCGGAACACAGCCGGGCAAGATCATGGCCATGTTTTTAACCGAGGGTTTTCTGCTCGGCGTTTTAGGAACGGCGGTGGGAACGACGATCAGTCTGATCAGCATTGCCGCCATCAACGCTGTCGGCATCACCTTTGATTTCGGGCGGCAGTCCAACCTGTTGCTGGCGCCCACCATCGGCGCCGGGGATGTGATCACCATCGTGCTGATTGTCATCGGTATTGCCATGGCCGCCAGCGTGCAGCCGGCGTTCAAAGCCGCCCGGATGGACCCCATCGCCGCGTTGCGGCACGTATAAAGGAGGTGTTGCGCATGAAAAGGACCACGCCATTAACCAAGCGGCGCTTATTTGCAAGCGGCTTTCTTTTGCACATGATTGCCTTGTTGATTCTAACTGCTCCGGCAGCCGCCATGGACGGAAACGAAATCCTGCTTCAGGTGGATCGCAACCTGCAGCCAGAATCCTATGAGATGTATCGCAAGCTGATCAATATTGAACCCGACGGCAGCAAAAAGGAGTATGTGCTGTACACGGTTAAAAAGGGCCAGGATAAGATGGTGGCGCTTTTCCTATCTCCGGCGAGTGAAAACGGGAGAGCAACCCTTCGGCTGGGTGACAACATGTGGCTCTACATTCCCAATGTGGGCAAACCGCTGCGGATTACCAGCCTGCAGTCGGTGGTGGGCGGGGTTTTCAATAATTCGGATATATTGCGCCTGGACTACAGTGCGGAGTACAACGCTACAATTGCGGAGGCATCGGCGGATTTATACACGCTTGACTGCAAAGCCAAGACCACAACGGTAGCATACGACCGCTTGAAAATGATGGTCGATAAAAAAGCCATGGTACCCACCACCATTGAGTGCTACGCCGCCAGCGGCATGCTGATTAAAACACTATACTACAAAGATTCAAAGGACTTTGGCGACAACGTGGTCCGTCCATCGGTTCTGGAGACGGACAGTCCGCTCTACAAAGGGTACAAATCCATCATGCTTTACGCTAAGGTAAACCGCAAAGACTTGGCGGATGAGGTGTTCACCCTGAATTATCTACCCCGGGTGAATGAGCTGCGATGAGTAAAGGGTTTTGTTGGATATCGGCCCTTATCCTTGTCACGCTATCTCTGCCGCTGGTTGTGCTGAATATGGAAGCAATTGCCGCGGAAGAGTACAGCTTTGACGTGGAAGCGTTCGAAGCGAAACCATTTGAATGGGGAGGATACGCTGAGATCAAGTTTGAACACATCGATCTGAATTCAGAAAGCGCCTTCTACGGCCTCATTTTTTACAATGATCCCCGCAGCACCATTGACCGCGTCACAGGCAGCCTTCAACTGGATGTCGGCTATAGAAAGGGCATCGCGGCATTTAACGGGCTGCTGCACGTCGAAGCGATGCAGGACAATTTGGGTTGGTCAGACACTGTCGACATTTATGAAGCCAATCTGAGTCTTAAACTACAGCCGTTTGTCACCGCCGATCTTGGAAAAAAAACATTCAAGTGGGGTACCGGATATGCTTGGAATCCGGTCGGGTTCATTGATCGCCCCAAAGACCCCAACAATCCCGAAGAAGCGTTGGAGGGCTATATCGCTGCTGGTGTCGATCTGATCAAAAGTTTCAACCAACCCTTGCAGACGATCGCCCTCACAACCGTTGCAATACCGGTCTACGAGCATGTGAATGAGGATTTCGGTGAATCGGGACACATGAACATCGCCGCGAAGCTTTACATGCTTTATCGAGACACGGATATAGACCTTGTGCTATTTACCGGCAACAGCCGATCCCTGAGATACGGCGTCGATTTTTCCAGAAATCTGACCTCGAATTTTGAAATTCATGGAGAATATGCCTATTTACCGGACCTGCAAAAAAATCATCTCGCACCCTCCGGCAAACTTGAAAGTCGGGAACTGTCTGTGAGTCGATATCTCTTTGGCCTAAGATATCTCACTGAAAACGATATCACCACCATCATCGAATATTACCACAATGGTGCTGGCTTCTCGTCTGAGGAATTGACCGCGTTCTATCAATTGGTCGAAGATGCCGATTCCCATTTTAACGACACCGGGTCAGACAACCTCATCCAAAACGCAAAGACTGTTTCCAGCAATGGATACAGCAGCCCCAACCTGAGCCGAAATTATCTTTACTGTAAAATCAATCAGAAGGACCCGTTTGACATTCTATATCTCACCCCGGGGTTGATCACCATTTTCAATCTGGACGACCAGAGTTACTCCATCAGCCCTGATATTCAGTATACGGGCTTTACCAATTGGGAGCTGCGCTTGCGATATACGTTTTTAAACGGCGGAACCTTCACCGAGTTTGCGGAAAAGCTAAACAAGAACAAGCTCGAACTGCGCTTGCGATACCATTTTTAACACTTTGAGGGAACGCCCCTTTCCAACCCGTGTTCAATTGTTCACTGTGCAATCCCACCTGTAAGGGCACGCCCCGTGTCGCGCTGCGTTGAACAAATGGCCGTGCCCCATCGAACCAAGGCCGCCATGGGAGGCCGCCGTTATGATGATATCAGGGGAAAGCCAGCATTGGACCAAGCAAACACACCCCCGGCCAAGGACTTGACTCGCGAATAGCCCGCCTGGCGCAGAATGCTGGCGGCAATGTTAGAGCGATAGCCGCTGCCGCACTGCAGCACCATCTCTTCATCCTTTTGCGCATCGGGCAA
>NZ_JASJGN010000366.1:0-29376 GCF_033791525.1 Desulfosarcina sp. | reverse complement strand
ACAACAATCACTTAATACCCATTTCACTAGTGAAGCCGGTAATAGATAGAAAATTAACTAAAAACATATGAAGTATATGCTTACCCCAAATGTATTTAATCAAGTAGTCCCGTCGCTTCTTTTTTTCCTTCACGCAGAATTTTCCAAAACCGGATACCAGTAGATCGTCTCCATCTTCGAGGGTCCCCTTGACGATCTCGAGCAGGGATTCAACGGTTTCAATGGAATTTTTTTTCGTAAAACCCAAGTCGTTCACCTTAGCGACGATGTCGTTCTTGGTCAATGCCATAGCGCCTCCTGAGAGAAATGGTTGCCGGTTTCCAGGTATTGGGGTTCAAGCAGCATCGGATCATGGAACCCGACTCGGTCACTCCTGCCCAGTGGTTTCTTTCTTATCTTCGGGAATGATCCGGGCGACCTTGTCCATAATCGTATCCACCCTGCTCATTATCTCGTCAATTTCGGCTTTGAGCGCTTCATCTTCAGTTTCGGTCATGTGAGAATTTCCCTTTTTGGATAATCCGGCTTTTGCCACGGGATGCGTGTTGGGTCAACGCGGGTAGTTACCGTGTGCATAAAGGTAATCATAACAGTATTCCTGGTACTCGAGGTCTCGCGTGGCACCCGCCTCCTGATCAGAATCGACGGTTTTCTCCAGACGCGCCAACCATCGAATTTTCGCAAAATGGTAAAGGACATCCCGGATCAGCTCAGGATTGTCGCTGACCTCCGGATTGTTTTTGACAAAGAGGATCACCGCATCGATAACCGCCTTGACATTGCGGATATATTCACTGTCGTCCATGCGATACTCTGTGGAAACATCCAAAAACTTTCCCAGCAAAGCCTTGGCCATGCCTTCTACGGCATCGATACAATTCATCGGTTCTCGATTCTGTGCCTCACGACACACATCAGGGTATCTCAAGATTTATAGTAAGCGCTGAAATACCGCTTTGTTCAATAAAATCATACAGCTATTAGAAATATACGCAAGACCGAAGGATGTCAAGTTCATAAGATACCATAAACATTTAATCCGGAATCAGCTGACGGGCAATAGAGAATCCAGAAACGTTAACCACGTTCGGCATCCCACCTCAACGGAAAGAGGCAGCTACCGATTGGCCAATACCGTGTCAATCTCGTCTAAAAAACGGCTGCGGGGATTGAACTGGCCTTTGCGAAAATTGGCGGAAGTAATAAAGAGACAGCGCTCTGCCCGGGTCACCGCCACATACATGAGCCGACGCTCCTCCTCCAGGTCTTCGGCGCTGTCCATGGATCGCCAGTGGGGGAACAACTGCTCTTCGCACCCGATCACGAAAACCGTGTGAAACTCCAGGCCCTTGGCCCCGTGCACAGTGGAAAGGTTGACACCGTTGGATTCCTCCTCATCATCTTTGTCCTCTCGGACCAGTGCGGCTTCTTCCAGGTAGTCAACGATTGTCGCCTTCTGGGAGGCGGCGTGGATCAATTGATCGATGTTTTCCTGACGGGCGGTGAAGTCCATGGAATTGGATCGGGTGTAGTTTTCCAGATGGTCCATGTAACCGGTGCGGGCAATCGCCTGGCGTATGGCTTCATCAGGTCGCAGGTCCCGAATCTCGTCCAGAAGTGCCAGCAGATCGTTAAGGGAATGGTAAAGTTTGGGGGTGAGCACGCGTTCGGAAACCGCCACCCGGGCGGCCTCCTTCAGACTCATGGGTCCCCTGCGCATCTGAGATATCTTTTTTACGGTCCCCGGCCCGATGCCTCGTTTGGGCGTGTTGAGGACCCGTTCGAAAGCAGTGTCATCCTTGTCGAACACCGCGGCAGTGATGTAACAATTCAGGTCAAGGATCTCCACCCGGTCAAAAAAGCCCTTGCCGCCCATCATGTGGTAGGGGAGGTGCGCCCGGCGGAAGGCCTGTTCGAAGGGCAGGGAGCAGAACTTGGTGCGGTAGAGCACCGCCATCTTTTCATAGGGAATACCCATTCTGACCATACTGCGTATCTTGTCCGCCACCCAACGGGCCTCCTCCTGGTCGGTATAGAACTCATGGGTCTCGACCACGCCGCCTTCCTTGTCCGAGAAACAGGCCTTTTCCATACGGTTTTCATTATGGCCGATAACCCGGTTGCCCAGTTGCACGATTTCATCGGCCGAGCGGTAGTTCTGCTCCAGTCTGAAGATCCGTGCGCCCTTGTACTTCCTTTTAAAAGATAGGAAATGACCGACGTTGCTCATCCGGAACGAGTAAATGGACTGCCAGTCGTCACCGACGGCAAAAAGATTACCGTCTTTGAGCAGCAAGGCGGTAATCTCCTCGTTCAGGTCGTTGGTGTCCTGGTATTCATCGCAAAGAATGTATTGAAATTGGGTCTGGAAGCGCTGCCGGACGTCTGCATGGTCCCGCAGCAGGTTACGGGTCAACAGCAGGATATTGTCGAAATCGACTGCATTGGCCGCTTTAAGGACCCCTTCGTAGCGCTCGTACACATCGGCCAGGCGGATGTTGCCCTTCCGGGGATGGTTGTCAAAATAGGAACCGGGATGTCCGCTGTTTTTGGCATTGGAAATCTGCCCGAGCACGGACATGGCATGTTTTTTATCGTAATTCAGGGTTAACAGCACATCCTTGACGGTCTTTAGCTGGTGGTAAGACGTAAAGACCTGGAGGGGCGGATGAAAACCCATCAGGTAGCTGTATTCCTTAAGGATCTGGAAGCAGGCGGAATGGTAGGTGCGCACCCAGGGAAAGCGCTGGACACCCATGCCGGTCAACCGAATCAGGCGGCCCTTCATTTCCCCGGCCGCCTTGTTGGTGAAAGTGATGGCCAGAATCTGTTCGGGCAGCATGCCCGATTCCACCAGGTAGGCAAATTTTGCGGTCAGGGTTCGGGTCTTTCCCGATCCGGCGCCGGCCACAACCAGGGCCGGGGAGCCGGTATGTTCGACAGCGACTTGCTGCTCGGGTGAAAGCTGCATGAAAAATCTCTCCTGTCCTGACTGGCGTTATCGGGCAACCGGCAGCCTGACGATGGTAAAAAAGGGTGATGATCACAAACCGCGGTTGCAAAAGCGATGCAGGTTGCGATAATAAGGCGCCCATCGGCGGACTTGTGCCGATTCGGATGCCATCGGGTGCCGGGTGTCAAAAAAAACGGGTTCCCGCAAGGCAGATGAGGGAACCCGGAACTGGTTTTGGAGCCACCGCGCGGAGTCGAACCGCGGACCTACGCATTACGAGTGCGTTGCTCTACCAACTGAGCTACGGTGGCGTTTAACTGTCCCGCTGATTCGCAGGCAAGCATTTTATTTCGATTTTTTAGATGCTTATTGGGAATCAGCTGCGCCGCCAGCTGAGCTGCGCCGGCTGAAAAATAGAAGGATCACGTATAGCGTTTATGAATCAAAAGCAAGAAAAAAGTACATCGGACAGGCTGATCCGTTCCATTGCCGAGCGCACCGGCCCCCTCGTGGTTGCCGGTATGGGAAGCAGCGCCGGTGCTCGTCTGGCAGCCGGCGTCAGACGGGTGCTCAAGTCGCCCGTTTTGGTGGTGGCCGCATCGACCAAAGCCGCCGAACAGCGGAAGGCGGAAATCGATTTCTTTTCCGGAGAAACGGGCTCCGCCGCAGTTCTCTTTCCCCCTTACAATATTTCCCCGTTCAAATTCATGTCCTACCATAACGAAACAGCTGCCCGTCGCATCCGGGCGCTGTATGCCATGATCGAGGGTCAGCAGCCGCAAATTATGGTGACCGCAGCCACGGCCCTGCGTCAACGACTGATTCCCAAGTCCGTGTTGGCCGACTTTGCGGAGCTGATCCTCGCCGAAGAGGAGATCGAACCGGATCGCCTGGTGGCCAAACTCGTGGCCGGCGGTTATACCCGCAGCGTGGTCGTGGAAGAGCCGGGCGATTTTTGCGTCCGCGGCGGTATCATCGACATCTTTTCGCCCCTATATGAAAACCCCCTTCGCATCGAATTGTTCGGCGACTTTGCAGAAACCATCCGTTTTTTTTCCCCTTCCAGCCAGCGCAGTCTGAAACATGTGCACGAAGCGGTCATTCTGCCGGCCAGAGAAGTAACCTTAGAGAAAGCCCGACTGGATGTAATCGTCGGCCGCTTCCGGGCACGCGGACTCGAACAGGAACTGCCGCGCACCGCCGTCCGGGACATCGTGCAGCGCATCAAGGAGCAAGGGGTGTTTCCCGGCATCGAAAATCTCACCCCGATGATTTACGACCACATGGACACCCTTTTCGACTACCTGCCGGAAGGCACGGTCATCATCGCCGAAAATCCGGCCGAACTGGCCCAGGTCGCCGCCAAAAGCGAACAGCTTGCCCAGGTTAACTATCGCAAAGCCCGCAGCGAAAAACACCTGTGTGTGGAGCCGACGGACCTGTTTTTAAACTGGGAAGAAATCAGTGCCGATCTAACCCGTCGACGGGCCGTCTCGCTGGCACCGCTGGTGGTGACCGGTGCTGTCGATCGTCACACCGTATATGCCGAAACTGCAGACAACGGCGAGCTGTTGCTGGCCATGGAGCAGGCCAGGAAGACCGACCATCCGGCAGCCCCGCTGGTAAAGTGGGTGGCAGCGCAACAGGATGCGGGTCGCACCTGGGTGGTGGCCTGTGTGACCGCCCGCCAGGTCGGCCGGCTGGCTTCAATTCTGGCTCTTCATGGCGTCGAAGCGGTCACCGGCCAACCGTTTCCGCAAAAGCTCCGGCCGGGGGGGCTGTTCATCTGCCGGGGCAGCCTGAGTGCAGGATTTATCTGGCCGACAGACGGTCTTGCGGTAGCCACGGAGGCCGAAGTTTTCGGCCCCCGGGCCAAGCGCCCCAGACGCAGTGCAACGACCGTGCGAACTGAACTGCTGGCCTTTTCCGACTTGAAGCAGGGGGACCTGGTGGTCCACGACGAGCACGGCATCGGTCAGTACGAAGGGCTGATTAAACTAAGCCTGGAAGGCACCGTCAATGACTTCCTGCTGGTCGCCTACCGGGATGAGGATCGCCTCTATCTGCCCGTGGATCGCATGGGGCTGATCCAGAAGTACATGGGGGTGGAGGGCATGATGCCGGCCCTGGACAAAATGGGCGGCCGGGCCTGGGAGCGGGCCAAAGAGAGAGTGCGTCGGTCAGCGGAAAAAATCGCCGGGGAACTGCTCAAGATCTACGCCCAGCGCAAGATCAACGACGGGCACGGGTACGGCGCAGCCGACAGCCATTTTGCCGACTTCGAGGCAAACTTTTCCTACGAGGAGACCCCGGATCAGCTCAAGGCCATCGAAGATGTACTCGAGGACATGCACAGCACCACCCCCATGGACCGGTTGGTATGCGGAGACGTGGGTTACGGAAAGACCGAGGTGGCCCTGCGAGCCTCGTTCCTGGCCGTCAGCGAGGCCAAACAGGTGGCTATGCTGGTTCCAACCACGGTGCTGGCCGAACAGCATTACGCCACCTTTGTCCAGCGCTTTGATGCCTACCCGGTGAAGGTCGCCTGCCTGAGCCGTTTCCGGTCACGGCCCGAGCAGCGCCGGATCGTGGAAGAGATAAAAAAAGGCACCGTAGACATCGTCATCGGCACCCACCGGCTGCTTCAAAAGGATGTCACCTTTGCCGACCTGGGACTGTTTATCCTCGACGAGGAGCAGCGATTTGGCGTTCGGCACAAGGAAAAGCTCAAACGACTGAGAACCACCGTAGATGTGCTGGCCCTCACCGCCACCCCCATCCCCAGAACACTGCATCTCTCAATGATGGGCATCCGGGACATCAGTGTGATCTCTACACCGCCGGAGCAACGCCATGCCATCATCACTTACGTGTGCGAGTTCGACGACACCGTGGTAAGCGAGGCCATCCGCAGTGAACTGACCCGGGGCGGACAGATCTTTTTCGTACACAACAACGTCAAGGCCATCGACCGTATGGCCGCCTATCTACAGGAAAGGGTACCCGAGGTCCGCCTGGCCGTTGCCCACGGGCAGATGGCCGAAGAGGATCTGGAGTCGGTAATGATGCGCTTCATGAACCGAGAGATCGACATGCTCGTGTGCACCACCATCATCGAGTCCGGCATCGATGTGGCCACGGCCAACACCATCCTGGTCAACCGGGCAGACCGGTTCGGTCTGGCCCAGATCTACCAGCTGCGGGGCCGGGTGGGCCGGTCCGACGAGCAGGCTTATGCCTACCTGTTCATTCCCGAAGAAACCCGGCTGGGAAAAAATGCCCAAAAACGTCTCAAAGTACTCATGGAACACAGCGATCTGGGATCCGGTTTCCAGATTGCCATGAACGATCTGAAAATCCGGGGCGGCGGGGCGATTCTGGGCGCGTCCCAATCCGGCCACATTTCCGCCGTGGGCTATGATATGTTCCTCAAGCTCATGGAAGAGGCCGTGGCCCAGATGAAAGGGGAGCCCATCACCGAAGGACTGGAGCCGGAAATCAACCTGCCCATGTCCGCCTATGTGGCCGAGGAGTATGTGGTCGATATCGACCAACGGCTGTCCATCTATCGCCGCCTGGCCAAGATGACCGATCTCAAGGAAATCGCCGCCATGAAGGCTGAGCTGGCGGATCGATTCGGCCCACTTCCCGAAGAGACGGAAAATTTGCTGTTGAAGATCATGCTGCGTGTATTGTCGGTCCGTGCCGGGATCAAGCGCCTGGACCTTTACGGCCAGCAGCTGTGCCTGGCATTCAGCGAGACCCATCAACAGCGACCCTTGGGAATTGTCCAGATGATCACCAACGGTAAACAACCCTACCAATTCACCCCGGACCACCAGCTCAAAGCCACGCTGGTCAAAGGGACTGCGCGGACCATGCTGGCCCAGGCGAAAAACATCTTGATCGAAATAGCGCAACATGTTAATTCCTGAAGGCTTATGAGAACCATATTTAGAAAATTTGCAGTGAGTTATACTCATGATGAAAAATTGGCGATGCGACGCTGTCCGCCGGTTGTGAGGCATGTGTGCCGCCTCATCTGTTGCGCAGCAATGGTTGCATGGACGGGTTGTTCGGGACCGGACAATTCATCGCAGCAGGATGCCGTGCTGATCCGCACCGACCAGCAGACCGTGACCCAAGCCCAGTTCGAACGCGCCTTTGAGGCTGCCCGGATTGCCTATAGCGACGACCGATCGGTGGATCCTCAGATGATTGAAAATGCGCGGTTGCGCCTGCTGAATCAAATGACCGAAGAGGTGATCGTCGACCGCCGGGCTCATGAACTGGGCATCGTACTGGATGATACCGAAGTTGAAGCGGCGATCCAGGCAATTAAAAAGGATTACCCGGAAGACGAATTCGAACAGATGCTGCTGGAAAGCGCCATCCCCTATTCATTGTGGACGGAGCGGCTGCGGGTGCGCCTGCTTATGGAAAAAGTGGTGGACCGGGAACTGGTTCAACCGGTGAACATAACCGCACAGGATATTGAAGCTTACTATAAAGCCCACGAAGAAGACTTTGCCGGCAATGATGAAAGTCCGCCGAAGATCGATTTGAAGCATCACATCGTTGAACGGCTCCGGCTCGAGAAGGTGGAAGCGGCGTATCCGCCATGGATGGACGGGCTGCGAGCGCGCTACGGGGTCGAGATCAACTGGGAGCTGTGGGAGCGGTCCCAACGCCCCGGCGCCGGATCCACCGGTCAGGAAAAGGAATAGTTGCCTTGAAGCGAAATTTGTCTTTGGGTATGCTGATTGGGGTGTGGGTATTGGTTTTCACAGCCACGGCCACGGCTTCGGCCGCATCCGAGGTATTGGACCGGATCGTGGCTGTGGTCAATGAAGACATCATTTTGCTGACCGAACTCGAGGAACGGATGGGACCTTATGCCCAGCGCATCCGCCAGCAGGCATTCGACCTGGACAAAGAGCGGCAGATGCTATTCAACGTTCGAAATGAGATGCTCAACCGCCTGGTGGATGAAAAGCTCACCGATCAGGAGATCAAACGCTACGATATCCAGGTGGATGAAACGGAGATCGACAGCACCATCGAACGCATCAAAATAGCAAACACCTTTACCGATGAAGACCTGCGCCGTTTTCTGGAACAGGATAAAATGACCATGGAGCGATATCGGGAAACAATCAAAGAGCAGGTCCTTCGCACCCGGCTGGTCAATTATCAGGTCAAGTCCAAGATCGTCATCACCGAAGAAGAGATCCGGGACTACTACGACAGCCACCCTGAGATTTACGGCGGAACGCTTAATTACCATTTAAGAAATATCCTGATGCGGGTTCCGGATTTTTCTATCGATGCCGAAAAGCAGACGGTAAGCGAACAGATGCAACAAATCCACTCACGGTTCGAAGCCGGAGAATCCTTTGCCGATTTGGCCCGAACCTACAGCCAGAGCCCGGCCGCTGCAGACGGCGGTGACATCGGCGAGTTTTCCAAAGAGACCCTTTCTCCAAAAATCCAGGCGGCGCTCGACGGGGTGGCCCCGGGCCAGGCAACTGCAGTCCTGGAAACGGATCAGGGGTATCAGCTCTTTTATGTGGAGGCGGTCGACCGGACCGAAGGGAAGCCCTTGGATAGCGTAAGGGAAGAGATCCACCAGAAACTGTTTGCCGAGGTGGTGGATAAAAAATTTCTCTCATGGCTGGAGGATCTACGCAGTCAGTCACACATCAAAATCATCAATTAGGATTGGAATCGAACGCATAAGATTCAAGATCCTTGGATATAGCGGTTCTTCTCTATGGAATCGGAAACGAATCAGGATACATTCGGCGGCTATCTGAAAAGCTTTCGGGTAAAACAAGAACTGGCGATTCAAACGGTCGCCGAAAAAACAAAAATCGCCGTCCACTGCCTCAAGGCCATTGAAGAAAATGCCCATGAGGGGCTCCCCCCACCGGCCTATGTCAAGAGCTTCATTCGAATCTACGCTGATGCAGTGGGGGCCAATGCGGACGTCGCCGTCGAATTCTACCTGTCGGACCTGAAACAGCAGGAACACGCCAAGCAGAATCACCTGAGACGTCGGGAAAAACTATGGGCCTTCCGTCGGGCGATGATGGCAGTGGGTCTAATCGTCGGCATTTTGTTTCTGCTGCGGTACACCGATTTTTTTATGGCTCCGGCACCGCCGCAAAACACAACGGCGCCAGAAGGCACGGCCTTGTCCGAACCGGCTGTCTCAAGAGCTGAGACAGCCGGGAACCGCCCGTCCGCTGCAAAGACGCAGGACAAGCTCAAACTCCAGATTATCGCCGTGGAGCGAACCTGGTTGAAGGTGATTGTGGACGGACAGAATGCCCGGTCCTATGATTTAAAGCCCGAGGATCGTCTGGAGTTGGAAGGAACCGACAACTTCAATCTGATGATTGGCAACGCCACCGGGCTGCAAATTTTTCTGAATGAGCGACCGGTGAAGATCTTCGGAAACAGCGGTCAAGTGGTAAGCCTGAAGATACCCTGACGAGAAAACAGCTCAACCCTGAAAGCTCAAAGGTCAACGCTTAAGGCTCAAGAGCAAGAGATCGGGGGCGGGGGCTCAACGAACCCAACGAACCCAACGAACTCTCCCATGCAACAGGATAGACAAAAAATTCTGACCATCAGCGTCAAACGGCTGTTGCGGCGGGGCGCCAGCAGCCGGCTTCACAAAATCGTCAACAAAACCCACGGCGCGGATATTTCCATCCTGTTCAGGAGCCTGTCGCTCCAGGATCAACGGCTGCTGTTCGACATGATTGAAGATGTGGAGCAAAAGGGGATTGTCTTCAGCGAGTTGGATGAAGATCTCTTTGTCGAACTCATCGACGGCATGGATCCGGATGAAGTCGTGGCCGTCTTGGAAGACATGCCCAACGATGACGTCGCCGACCTGCTGAATCAACTCCCCGATGAAACCGCCAGCACCCTGCTCAAGCGCATGAAGAAAGAGGGATCCGATGAGGTCGAAGACCTCATGCGATTCGAAGACGATACCGCTGGTGGTATCATGAACCCCGACTTTATCGCCCTGAACCAGGAGATTACCGCCAAAGAGGCCATCGAGCGAATCCAGAAAGAGTTTGCCGATGTCGAGATGCCCTTTTATCTCTACGCGGTGGACGAATACGGCAACCTGGTGGGTGTCTGTTCCCTGCGGCAGCTGGTGGTGGTCAAACCCCAGACGCCCTTGAAATCCTTCATGGCCACCGATGTCCTTTCCGTGCAGACGCACATGGACCAGGAGGAAGTGGCCAAACTGGTCGCCCGCTACGACATCCTGGCCGTTCCGGTGGTGGACGAGAGCAACCGGCTGGTGGGAATCGTCACCGTGGACGATGTCATCGATATTTTCCGCGAAGAGGCGACCGAAGATATCCTGAAGATGGCCGGTGTGGGTGAAGAATTCGTTGAAACTCAAAGCATCCTCAAAAGCACCCGCATCCGCCTGCCCTGGCTGTTTGCCAGCTGCCTGGGCGGGATATTCGCTTTTTACGTCATCGGCCAATTCGAGGACAGCCTGAGCAGGATCACCTACCTGGCCGCCTTTATTCCGGTTATTATGGGCATGGGCGGCAATATCGGCACCCAGTCCTCCACCATCGTGGTGCGCGGACTGGCCACCGGGCGGCTCAATATCCGGGACATCGGTTCGGTGGTGGGTAAAGAACTGAGCGTAGGCTTGATCCTTGGCCTCGTCTACGGTCTGCTCATCGGGTCGGTGGCCCAATTGCAGTACAGCACCTTCATGCTGGCGCTGGCAGTTTGCCTGGCAGTCATCTGTTCGATGTCCGTTGCCGCTCTGGTGGGATCATGCGTGCCCATGCTGCTGGCACGGATCAATATCGATCCAGCCGTTGCCACCGGTCCGTTCGTGACCACCTCCGTCGATATCATCAGCGTCTACTTTTACTTTACCATCGCCACCAGATTTCTCGGCGTCTGAGATCATGGCCAGCCTGAACACACCCGCCATCCTGCTCCGTCGCATCGAGTTTGGCGATTTCGACCTCATAGTCACCCTGTTCACCCAGGCACAGGGAAAGACCAGTGCCATTGCCAAATCCGCTAAAAAGAGCGTCAAACGATTTTCCGGGGTACTGGAACCCTTTTCCCGGCTTAACGTGGTGTTGGCCCAAGGCCGGGGCAAAGGCATGCCGGTGCTCCAGGAGGCGTCTCTGGAAGATCCGTTTTTCAAAATCCGCGAAGATATCATTAAAACCGTCTATGCCAGCTACTGGTCGGAATTGATTTATCTGTGGATGGCCGAGGGAGAACCCCAGGAGCCACTATACCGACTGATGTCGCATGTGCTGGCCGAACTCAACCGGGGAGAGACGCCCGTGGAAGTGCTCAGCATCCTGTTTCAGATGCGCTTTTTATCACTGGCTGGATTTCGTCCCAATTTCGACCACTGCCATACCTGCAAAACCTGCCTGGACCAGATCCGGCATGCGTCGGTGGTCTCGGATCCCTCCAAAGGGGGGATTGCCTGCCCGACCTGCGGGATCCCCACCAATGGCCGACTGAAGATCTCCAAAGGCACGTTGAAACAGCTCATGTGGACCGACACCGGGAACCTGGAGCGGGCCGCCCGGGTCCGGTTTGCGCCCACGGCCATCTCCGAGGGGCTGAAATTTCTGGAAGCCTTCGTTCCCTTTCACATCGGCAAGTCCCCCAAAAGCCTTAAGGTACTTCGGGCTATCCGGCAAACAATGGGTGGCAGGAAAACACCTGTACCGGCAAAACCATAAGCGTGTGCTTTTTTTGTAATATAAATACATAGTGTTAAGTTTTAGGTGTTAAGTGTTAAGTTAAGGATTGGAATCTATATATAATCGACAGAAACCATCGACTTAAGACTTAACACTTAACACACTAATATATAAATCTAAATTGAAAATCATGGCAACACGGACCAAGGCAATGACACTGGGCAATATCGGGCCGCTGCTGGACAGCCATCCCATCGACGCATCGGCGCCCTGTCGAATCGATTTCGGGGGGACGTTGGACATCAGCAGCTTTCATTATCCGCTGAGGCACTTGGCCCCATCCACGGTTAATATCGCCTTGGATCGACGCACCACCGTCAACCTGCGCCCGATCACCGGCAATCGGATACAGGTCTCATCAGCGGGCTTCGCCGACGCGGTATTCAACCCGTCAGACGCCCCCTACGATCACCCCCTGGGCCTCATGTTCGCCGTGGCTGACTATTTCGGCGCCAGGGGGGTTCACATACACATCCATTCCTCATCACCGCCCAAAAGCGGGCTGGGGGGATCGTCGGTGGCTGCCGTAGCCCTGATTGCCGCTTTTTCCAAGGCGCTGATTGCTTTGGGCAAAAAGGGAATCTCCCGTGACCGGATGGTGCTCCTGGCCCACGCCATCGAACAGAGCGTGGCCGGTGTGCCCTGCGGCCTCCAGGATCAGCTGGCCGCCGCTTTCGGCGGGGTCAACGCATGGACCTGGCCGGCGGATCCGGGCCAGACACCGTTCTCCGGAAAGCCTCTGTTGGAGGGGCAAGCGCTTCGGCGCCTGGACCGCCACCTGCTGGTGGCGTACCTGGGTGTCACCCATGTATCCAAGGATGTCAACCGGTCCTGGGTCAGACAGTTCATCAGCGGAAACGGCCGTAAAAACTGGCATGAAATTGTCCGCCTGACCCAGGATTTTGCCCGAGCGATCATCCGATGGGACATACAGGCAGCCGCCGAAGCCATGAACCGGGAGACAGCCATTCGAAAGGCCATGACCCCACAGGTGTTAGACGACATGGGCGACCGGTTAGCGGCAGCCGCTTTCGAAGCCGGATGCGGTGCCCGGTTTACCGGGGCCGGAGGCGGCGGATGCCTGTGGGCCATCGGTGCAACCGACGCCATGGCAGCCCTGAAGCCGGCATGGGAAAAGGTGCTGTCAGGGCGGCCTACGGCCGGATTGCTCACCTGCGGTGTAGACGCCAACGGAGTCATGTAAACAACCCCATTTGAATGTCAACGGCCAACTTAAAAATGTCCAATGAAGGATGTCGGCTTAATGTGGATGAACCCAGCAACTATCAATGACCGCGAAAGCGCGACCACCAATTGACATTTTTGCTTTGGCCGTTGGCATTGCCCTGAAGGCAAACCCCGGTCTTGTTAAACGTTATCGATAATGCTACGTAAGTCGCCTATCGAACACCGTGTCATATCCGGGAATTTCAATCGATTATTAATTTTATCAACCGTTTGACTATCGATACGGACCGTCGAGGAAACGCGCATGAATTTTCAGGATGTCATTCTCACATTGGACCGATTTTGGGGCCGTAAGGGTTGCGTGGTGGTTCAGCCCTACGATCAGGAAGTAGGCGCCGGAACCTTTCACCACCACACCACCTTGAAAGCATTGGGACCCGAGCCGTGGGATGTGGCTTACGTCCAGCCATCCCGGCGGCCCACCGACGGACGCTACGGGGATAACCCCAACCGCCTTCAGCATTATTACCAGTACCAAGTGCTGCTTAAACCCTCCCCCACCAACGTTCAGCAGCTCTACCTGCAGAGCATGAAGGCCCTGGGCGTGGACCCGCTGGAGCACGACATCCGCTTCGTGGAAGACGACTGGGAGTCGCCCACCCTGGGCGCTTCCGGCTTGGGCTGGGAGGTGTGGTTGGACGGCATGGAGTGCACCCAGTTCACCTATTTTCAGCAGGCCTGCAGCATGGAGCTGTCGCCCATTTCAGTGGAGTTGACCTACGGCCTGGAGCGCATCACCATGTACCTTCAGGGTGTCGACAACGTCTACGACCTGATGTGGAACGACACGGTCTCCTATGGACAGGTCCACCACCAGCAGGAGGTGGAGCAATCCACCTACAACTTCGAAAAGGCCGACGTGAACATGCTGCTGGACCTGTTCAACCGTTATGAAGCCGAAGCCGGACGGATTATCGAAGCGGGTCTGGTGCTTCCGGCCTATGAATTCACCCTCAAGTGCAGCCACACCTTCAATCTGCTGGACGCACGCGGCGCCATCAGCGTCACCGAACGGACCGGTTACATCGCCCGGATCCGTAATCTGGCGCGGGCCTGCGGCATGGGCTACCTGAAGCAACGTGAAGCCATGGGCTTTCCGCTCTTGAAAAAAACAGCATGATTGATCGCCGGTGAAACGGATTAGAACGAATATCGAACGTGAACGCGTGATCGAGGTGAATATGGAGACCCTACTACTTGAAATCGGCGCCGAAGAGATTCCGGCAGGATACATCCAGCCGGCATTGGACGCCCTGGCCCAGAACCTGCTGAAACGGTTGGACGGGGCCCGCATCGGCCACGGGCAGGCCCGCACCTTTGGCACGCCCAGGCGACTGACGGTGACCGTCGATCAGGTGGCGCCCAAACAGGAAACCGTTACCGAAGACCTCATGGGCCCGCCGGAAAAAATCGCTTTCGACGATCATGGCAGACCCAGCGTGGCGGCGGTAAAATTCGCAGAAAAAGCCGGCGTTGCCGTCAAGCGCTTGAAAGTGGTCCAGACAGACAAAGGACGGTACCTGAGCACCCGCAAAACCAACCGCGGGCAGGCCACCGTCAAGCTGCTCAAAACCATCCTGCCCGAGGTAATCCTTGCCACCCCCTTTCCCAAGAGCATGCGCTGGGCAGACCTCTCGATTCAGTTCGCCCGACCCATCCAGAGCATCGTGGCACTGTATGGCACGAAGCTGGTTTCGTTTACCCTGGGCGGCCGGATCAAAAGTGGCCGCCAGGCACTGGGCCACATGTTCATGAGCCCGGGCAAGGTGACCATCCCCTCCCCGGAGGCCTACGTGCAGACAATGGCCTCGGCGAATGTGGTGGTCAATATCGCCGAGCGCAGGCAGATGACCGCAGCGGCCGTGATGGCTGCGGCGGCTGACATGGGTGGACGGGTGCTGCCGGATGAAGAACTGCTGGACATCGTCACCAATCTGGTGGAAACCCCCATCGCCACGGCAGGTCGGTTTGACCACATCTTCCTCGAGGTCCCCAAGGAGATTCTCATCACGGCCATGCGCGAACACCAGAAATACTTCGCCGTGATCGACGCGACGGACAGGCTGATGCCCGGCTTCATCGCCGTCAACAATACCCGAACCCGGAATATGGACCTGGTGGCCACCGGTCACGAGCGCGTCCTGCGCGCCCGGCTTTCCGATGCCCGCTATTTCTACACCGCCGACATCAAGGTACCCATGAAAGTCTGGGTGGAGAAACTCAAAGGCGTGCTCTTTCAAGCCAAGCTGGGCAGCATGTACGACAAGGTGATGCGCGTTAAAAGCATCGCCGCCTGGCTGGCCGATGCCGTCAACCCGGCTGAGAAAGAGAAGGTCACCCGCGCGGCTTACCTGTGCAAGGCGGACCTGGTGAGCCAGGTGGTCGGGGAATTTGCCAAACTCCAGGGAATCATGGGGCGGATTTACGCCCAGGCGGCCGGTGAGGAGCCGGATGTGGCCACTGCCATCGAGGAGCATTACCGGCCCACCCACAGCGGCGGGCAACTGCCGGAGACTGAAACCGGCGCCCTGCTCTCCATCGCCGAAAAGATCGATTCCATCTGCGGATGCTTCGCCGTCGGCCTGATTCCTACCGGTGCGGCAGATCCCTATGCCCTCCGGCGCCAGGGCATCGGCATCCTGCAGATCATGCGCAGCCGGAATATCAACGTGTCGCTTGCCGAACTGGTGGAAAAGGGGGGCTCCCTGTTCACCGAGATGCGCACCGAACCGACGGCTCAAATTGCGGACGCCGTCTTGACTTTCCTGAAAAACCGTCTCGCCCGTCTTCTGGCCGACGAGGGACGGTCCAAAGACATCATCGCCGCGGTAACCAGCGTCTCGTCGGACCGCATCCCCGATGTAGAACGACGGGTGGGTGCCCTGGAAAAACTCAAGGGTCAGCCGGGTTTCGAGCCCTTGGCCGCGGCATTCAAACGCGTGGAGAACATTCTTAAAAAAGCCACGGAAACCAGCGCCGCGCCGGTCGATCCGACCCTGTTCACACACGCCACGGAGGGTGACCTGCATGCCGCCTGCCAGACGGTAACCGGGCAGGTGGCCCGCCTCATGGACCAGGGAGACCTGGACAGCGCCCTGGACGCCATCGCCACCCTGCGTGATCCGGTGGACACCTTTTTCGACAAGGTCATGGTCATGGCCGACGAGGATGCCGTTCGCCGGAACCGGCTGGCTCTGCTGGCATCCATATCGGCCGTTTTCGGACAGGTCGCCGATTTCTCACAGATATCCACATGACCCGGACACAAAAGGTCAATTAAGGAATTGGGAATTTGGTAATTAAGGGATTGAAAAAGGATCAAAACGGTATTCATTCCTCAATTCCAAAATCCCTCAATCCCACAATTCTAATTTAGGAGAAAAAAAAATGCCCTTTGATCCAAACAAAGACAAGGTGCTAAAAAAATGGAAATGCCCGGAGACCGGGCTGTTGATCACCATCAACCGCTACGACCAGGGGGAGGCCAAGGTGCAGATCGGCCCCCGTATTCTCAAAAAACAGGACGGCAGTGACCGGGCCCCGGTGAAGGCCGGCCGCCTGACCACCGAAGACATCCTCTGGCTGTATGACATCATGGATGAAATCAAGGATGAACTGACCGACCTGCAGCGACCGACCTGACCTGCCAAGTGCACCGGACGGTTGGCGTGACTCGTACCGCCACCCTACGATACATTTCACAACCTCCTGAACGAAAGCATATCTGCGGACCATTTCATTCTATATCCAAGTTGGACGTCTAAGGTTCGAGATCATGCTATTGGCAAGGCCAGAGGAAGGAAGCTGGTTAGGCATACCGCGACGACCGATAACGCAGTCCAAAAACATGATCTCGAATTATAGACTATGCCTGACCGCCGCGCCATCGTTAACCCCGTGAAAGGGAAAAAGCCGCCCGACACCGGCCCCCTGGCCATTTTGGCGGCCACGGAGAGCGACCTGCGTCTGTTGGCGCGCCTGGCGGACACCCCGATGGTGGAACAACGCAAGCTCTACATGAGCAGCCTTCAGGTCCATGCGGACGACCAGCGGCGATTCACCTTGGCCGGTCCGATGATCGGGGCCCCCTATGCCGCCATGATCGTTGAAGCATTGGGCGTCTGGGGGGTTGAATCGATCCTCTATGTCGGCTGGTGTGGCGCCGTATCTCAACAGGTAAAAGCCGGCGACATCATCCTACCGGACAGCGCCATGGTCGACGAAGGCACGTCCGGCCACTACTGCGACCCATCATGCCGGGTGGCCCTACCCGCTCGGCCACTGGTGCACCAGGTCCGGTTGGCCCTGCAAAACGAGGGGGCCAGGTTCCACGAGGGCGCAGTCTGGACCACCGATGCCATCTTCCGCGAAACGGTTGAGAAGGTGAAACACTACCAGGCCAAAGGTGCCCTGGCCGTCGAAATGGAGTTGTCCGCCATTTTCACGGTGGCCGGATTTCGCGAAATGGAGGCCGCGGGTATCCTGGTGGTTTCCGATGAACTCTCCGATTATCAGTGGCGTCCGGGTTTCAACACCCCGGCATTTAAAATCGCCCGTGAGACGGCCTGCAGGGCGACGATGAGCATGGCCGATGAACGCAGAACCCTTGAGCCCAGAACCTAGAACCAAAAAAATGAACCAAGATACCCTAAACGAACTGGTCGATCTGCTGATCGCTTACAATAAGGCCTATCGCCAAGGCGCCCCCATTGTCAGTGACGCCGAATACGACACGCTGGTGGAGCAACTGCGCGAACTCGCGCCGGAGCATCCGTTTTTGCAGGCCGTGGAACCGGAGCCGTTCACCGGCCGGCGGGAAGTCCGCCACCCCACACCCATGCTCTCCATCGAAAAAGCCTACACCAGAGAACAATTGGAACGCTTCGTGGCCCGGGTACAAAAGGAGGCTGAGGTCCTTGGAATCGATTCGGTCACATTCAGACTGACGCCCAAATTGGACGGCCTGGCCGGTCGGGATGACGGCAGCGTATTCACCACCCGGGGAAACGGAGAAGTCGGTTACGAGATCTCCAGCGCCTTTGCCAAAGGGGTTGTTCCCATCGGCGGCCGCGGCCAGGGGATGGGAGAAATTGTGGTGGTGAAAAGCTATTTCGACCAACATATGGCCGATTTTTTCGAACACCCGCGCAACATGGTGGTGGGCATCATCTCCTCGGATACACTCAACGAAAACGCCACAATCGCATTGAACGACCGTATGGTCCACTTCGTCCCCTACAGCCAGGCCACTTCGATTATCGTTGACGGACGCCGGTTGGTGGCAGATACCCGACAATTGGTCCAGGATCTGTTGCAGGAGGTGGATTATCCAACAGACGGCATGGTGGCCGAGGTGACGGATGACCGGTTAAAAGACCAGATGGGCGCCACCGCCCACCACTACCGCTGGCAGATCGCCGTTAAGACCAAAGGTGAAACAGCCCAGACGACGGTAACCGGCATCCAGTGGCAGGTGGGCCGCACCGGCAAGATCACGCCGGTGTTGGAGGTGGACCCGGTATCGCTGTCTGGCGCCACCATCCGCCGGGTGACCGCCCACCACGCGGGCAACATCCGCAATTCAGGCATCGGCATCGGCACCCGTATCGAGGTCATTCGCAGCGGCGAGGTCATTCCCAAGTTGGAAGCCGTTCTGGAGATCCGGGGAGAGGTGGAGCGCCCCGAGGCGTGTCCCGCCTGCAGTGGACCACTGGTGTGGCAGAACGATTTTCTCATGTGCACCAACCACGCCTGTCGGGCCCAGATCGAGCAACGCATCAGCCACTGGTTCCGGATTCTGGGCAATGCCGACTGGTTCGGCATCAAGACCATCCGTAAGCTTGTCGAAAATGGCCATGACAGTCTGGAGGCGATCTACCGGCTCTCTGAGGCAGATTTCTCATCCATGGGGTTCGGACCGGTGCAATCAAAGAATCTAGCCGAAGCAATCACCATCAGCCGCACCAAGCTGGTTGAGGATTGGCGGTTCCTGGCCGCTTTCGGCATCGCGGACCTGGGCACCGGGGACAGCCGCAAACTGTTGGCCCATGTGCCGCTGGAAAATGTGGTCAAGCTGGATCCCCAAGCGATCGCCCAAATCAAAGGGTTCGGCGACAAGACCAGCCAGAGTATCGTGACCAGTATCGACGCCATGGAGGGGACCATCCGCCACATGCTCGCCTTGGGTTTCAATCTGCGGCGCACGCCCCTGGCAACGGAGCAGGAGGCCATCGACAGTCCCGTTGCGGGCAAAAGTATCGTCTTTACCGGAAAAATGATTCACGGCGCCCGGGAAGCGATGCAGGCACAGGCCCGGGCGCTGGGCGCCACGGTGCAGACAGCCGTCAGCGGTAAGACCGATTATCTGGTTTGCGGTGAGAACGTCGGTGCCTCGAAGATAAACACGGCCAACCGCCTGGGGGTGACGATCCTCACCGAAAGCCAGTACATGGCCATGATCGCAGGAAAATGAGCGACACAGGGAGAAGACGGCTTCCATGACCCGTCGGCGTCAACGATCCGTCATCATCCTTGCCGCCGGCTACTCCCGGCGGATGCGGCGATTCAAGCCATTGTTGACCTTGGGCGGGCGAACGGTGCTGGAACGCGTCGTATCCCTTTACCGCAGCGCCGGCGTGACAGACATCCGGGTGGTGACCGGCTTTCGTTCCCAAACTATTCGGTCTGCGCTGACCTCCCTGCCGGTGGCCGTGGTCCACAATCCGGCACATGATGAAGGCATGTTCGCTTCCGTGCTGGCCGGCATCAATACACTTGCGTCAGACGTTTCATCCTTTTTCGTTCATCCGGTAGATATTCCCCTGGTTCGCCCGCACACCCTGGCCATGCTGATGGATGCTTTCGATCGGCTCCCGTCACCCGTGGCCTATCCGGTGTTTGATGATAAGCGGGGACACCCGCCGCTGATCGACGGCGCGCTGAAAGAGGCCATCTTATCCCATGGCGGCAACGGCGGGCTCGGCGCGCTGCTTCGTCGTTTCGACGCAACGGCCCTGGACGTCCAGGTGGCCGATGAAGGTGTGCTGCTGGATGCGGACACACCGGATGACTTTCAGCGTCTTGAAACCCGGCTGGCGACGTCCGACCGGCTCACCGAAGATGAGTGCCGGGTGCTCATGGAAAAGGTTCGCAAGTTGCCCGGGCCGCTGATCCACCACTGCCATCGGGTGGCTTGCGTGGCCACGGCGCTGGCCAGGGCCGTCAATGACAGGGGCGGAGCCCTTGACGTCCACCTGGTTCAATCCGCCGCCCGGGTTCACGATGTGGCACGAACGGAGATAAACCATGCTGCCGCCGGGGCCCATCTGCTGCATGCAATGGGGTTTCCCGCCATGGCCGCCCTCATCGCGATTCATATGGATATCCGCCCGTCTCAAGATTCCCCCTTGGACGAGGCGCAGATCGTTTACCTGGCAGACAAGCTGGTGGCCGGGACCACGCTGGTAAGCCTGAAGCAACGGTTCGACGCGAAGCTGAAAAAATACGGCCACGACCCGAAAGCCTCAGCGGAAATTGACCAGCGCCAGCGTGCTGCGCTCACGATCCAAAGCAAAGTGGAACAACTATCAGGTCAGACGATTGGTCAACTGTTGAACACAGCCGGGATCATCAGGCGGCAACCATGAAAAATAGTCTGAGGTCCTGGCTGGTGTCAGGTCCGGAAAAAAAGATTCTACTGCTTCGCCATGGTGAACACCTGTGTAAAACCAATCAAAAACGTTTCATTGGTCAGACGGATCTCCCGCTGAGTCAAATGGGGCGCCGCCAGGCGCAATGCTGGCAGGAATGGCTCTCCGACGTACCGATCGCGCGCATCATTTGCAGTGATCTGTCCCGCTGCAAGGAAACCGCCCGCATCCTTTGCGCCGACCGTCCCCTCATCGTCGAGCCGCTCGCCAGCATGAGAGAAATCAACCTGGGTGGCTGGGACGGAATGACATTCCGACGGGTCAGGGAGCGCTGGCCCATTGCCTTTCGACAACGCGGGATGGAGATGGCCCGGTTCCGGCCGCCGGGGGGAGGTGAAAGCTTCATGGACCTTCAGCGGCGCGTGGTCCCGGTCTTTGAACAGGCGGTCGATCAAGCCGGCGGCAACCTGTTGATTGTGGCTCATGCCGGCGTCAACCGGATGATTCTCTGCCACCTGTTGGGCATGCCACCGCAAAACCTGTTTCGCATTGCCCAGGACTACGGGGCAATGAATCTCGTTGGCCGGCAGTCCAATGGGTATCGCATTCAGGCCATCAACCTGATTCCGGATTAGGGTGGCGGCGGTTCAGCCACCCAATGGTCACCGCCCGCCGACCCGTTTTCATTTATCCACCGACGCCATTTGACCGCTTCCCGTTCCTGCCTTACATTGAATTTCACTTCCACTGGAGAACGAACAGCCAACACGGATCAGACAAGCCTTCGTTCACCCTGTAAATGAGGACCGATGAAATCTTTCAAGCTGATACAACCCTACCTGATCGCCAACCGAAGCAGCATCCTGTTCGGCCTGCTGTGCCTGATTGTGGTGGATCTGCTCCAGCTTTTCATCCCCCTCGTCATCAAGCGGGTGGTCGACGACCTGACCCTTTTGCAGGTGGATCACAGCGGTCTGTTGAATCATGCCGTGACCATACTGGCCCTGGGGCTGTGCATCGGCTTTTTCCGGTTTTTCTGGCGCCGCTGCCTCCTGGGAACCGCCCGCAAGACCGAAGAAGCCCTGCGCAACCGGCTTTTCGCCCATATTCAGACCCTGTCGCCGGCCTATTTCGACCAGACACGCACCGGCGACCTCATGGCCCACGCCACCAACGACATCCAGCAGGTGCGCATGGCAGCCGGGATGGGGCTGGTGGCCTTGAATGACGCCCTGTTCTTAGGATCGGCAGCCATCGGCTTCATGATCTATATCAACCTGGAGCTGACCCTGTACGTGCTGATTCCCATGCCCCTGATCGTTTTGGGCACCCGTTTTTTCAGCCGGCGGATGCACCGCCGCTACAAGCGGGTGCAGGGCGCCTTCAGTGAACTCACCGAAGCGGTCCGGGAACGTTTTGCCGGTATCCGCGTAATCATGGCCTATAACGCCCAAGCGGCCGAGACCGCAGAGATCACCCGGATCTCCAACGCTTATGTGCGCGAGAATATCGACCTGGTGAAAATCACCGGTGCGTTTTTCCCGCTGATGATGCTGCTGACCAACCTGAGCCTGGCCATCGTCCTGTTTCAGGGCGGCCGCCAGACCATATTTTCCAAAATCACCCCCGGTGACTTTGTGGCTTTCATCAGCTATCTGGGACTGCTCACCTGGCCCATGATGGCCCTGGGCTGGGTAACCAATCTCATCCAGCGCGGCCGCGCATCCCTGGACCGGCTGAACGCAATCTTCAGCACCAAACCCGAGCTGGCCGAAGTTCCGGACGCCATTTCCGTCTCCGGATTTGAACGGACGTTGACATTCAAAAATGTCAGTTTTGGTTACGATCCGAGTCGTGGCAACGTTCTCGACCGGATTGATATACGCATAAAAAAGGGTCAGACATTGGGCGTCGTGGGACCGCCCGGTGCCGGAAAAACCACGATAATGCTATTATTGATGCGCCTTTACGATGCGGGTTCAGGCAGCATTCGCCTCGATGGGACCGACATCCGCCAGTTGACGATCCGGTCGTTGCGGTCACTGGTGTCCATTTCTCCCCAGGAGCCCTTTTTGTTCGCGGGCACGGTCCGGGAGAATATCACCTTCGGCGGCAAAGGAGTAGCGGACGCAGACCTGCAACGGGCAACCCACCTGGCAGCGCTGGACGACACCATCGACGAATTGCCCCGCGGATTCGACACGGTGGTTGGGGAAAAAGGGGTGATTCTATCCGGCGGACAAAAACAGCGCGTGGCCTTGGCCCGGGCCCTGCTTAATGACGCACCCATCCTGGTTCTCGACGACCCGGTAAGCCAGGTGGATACACGCACGGCCGCCCGCATCGTGGAGACCCTGCAGAGCATGGCAGGAGACAAAACCATGATCATTATCTCCCACCGGCTGTCGGCGGTGCGCCATGCAGATCAAATCGTGGTGATGGGAATGGGGCGGATTGTCACCAGCGGCAGCCACGCGCAGTTAATGGCCGCCGGTGGATATTATGCCCGGGCCCATGGGCTCCAGGAGCTCGAAAATGCGATTTGATTACGGCTACGACGAAGAGCAGCGGCTGGGGAAGCCCTATGATTTAAATCTGCTTCGCCGCGTCCTTCCCTATGCCTCCCCCCACCGGGCCAAACTGGCTCTATCCGTGGCCCTGGTAGTGGCCATTACCCTGTTGGAGTTGTCCGTCCCCTACATCACCAAGGAGATCATCGACCGTCATATTGTTCCCCGGGATCGAATTGCCGGCGACACGGGCGATAGGCAACAGGCCGATGAACGGTGGCTGTCCGTTGACCTTGAGGATCCTGTCGTCGCCGAGGTGGTTGACCGGGAAAAAAACCTGTTTCGGATCCGGGAAAATCAGGCAGCCATCCGGCTGACAGACCTGGAGCGCCTCGACCCTGCCAGCTTGAGCCGGTTGCGCCATGCGGATCTGTCCGGTCTGCTGCGCATCGTCGCCCTGTTTTTAGGGGTGGTGGTGGCCATTTTCATTTTTACATTTGCCCAGAACCTGATCATGGAAATGGCCGGTCATCGGATCATGCACGACCTGCGCGTTGGCCTGTACCGTCATATCCAGGAGATGCCCCTGGGCTTTTTCACCCGCAATCCAATCGCCCGGCTGGTGACCCGGGTAACCAACGACATCCAGAACATGCATGATATGTTCACCTCCTTCATCTCAATGGTATTCAAGGATATGTTTTTGCTGGCAGGCATCGCCATTGTACTTCTCGCCATGGACTGGCGCCTGGCATTGATGACCTTCGTCGTCTTGCCGCTGGTAGCGGCAACAGCCTTCGGATTTTCCAGGAAGGTTCGAGATGTGTTTCGGGATCTGCGCATCAAGGTGGCCCAAATCAACACCCGTTTTTCCGAAACCATCGCCGGCATCAAGGTGATACAGACGTTTCGCCGGGAGCAGGAGAACTTCGATACCTTTGCCCAGCTGAATCACGACAACTACCTGGCGGGCATGCGCCAGATCAATATCTTTGCCGTGTTCATGCCCATCATCGAAATCCTGGGTGTCACCGCCATCGCCATCGTCGTCTATTTCGGAGGTGCCCACGTGCTGGACCAGAGCGTGAGCATCGGCGTGCTGGCTGCCTTTATCGCCTACATGAAAATGTTTTTCCGCCCCATCCGGGACCTTGCGGAAAAGTACAATCTCCTGCAAAATGCCATGGCTTCCGCGGAACGGATATTTCTACTCATGGACACCCGGGCCGACGCCGTGTCTGAGCAGCGCAACCTTCAAATCCCCGGGCCGCTGGAACAGATCCGTTTTGCATCCGTATCCCTGGCCTACAACGCAAGCGAGCCCGTCCTCAAAGAGATTGATCTGACGATCGATGCTGGCGAGACCATTGCCATTGTCGGGGCCACCGGATCCGGCAAGACCTCGTTGGTCAATCTGCTGGTGCGCTTTTACGAACCCACATCAGGCTCCGTATACTTCAACGGCATCGACTGCAGGCAGATTCAGCCGGCGGTGTTGAGAAGCCGGATCGCTCTGGTGATGCAGGATCCGTTCCTGTTCACCGGCACCTTGCGAGCGAATATTTTCTTTTCTGCCAACGACATTACCCCTCAGCAGCAGGCGAATATCCTTGACGCCTCCCGCTGCATGGACCTGGTCGCCCGCTTTCCGGACGGTCTGGACACCCGCATCTCGGAGGGCGGCGCCTCCCTGTCCAGCGGTGAACGCCAGTTGATCTCGGTAGCCCGTGCCTTTTCAGCTGATCCAGAGATGATCATTCTGGATGAAGCCACCTCCTATGTGGACTCCCAGACGGAAGTCCACCTGCAGGATGCCATCGCCAATCTGATGCACGGTCGCACCTGCGTGGTGGTGGCCCACCGTCTCACCACCGCCCGAACGGCCGACCGGATTGTGGTGCTCAACAACGGCGTGATGGTGGAAACCGGCAACCATGAGTCGCTGATGGCCGGGCAAGGCTTTTATTACCGGCTCTATCATCTTCAGAGCAACGGTTCCCAGGGGGTGCCCAACGGTTGCTAAAGCCTGGTTCAACATCACGTATTATTCTAATTTTTCAGTACTTTATTATTCTTTTCAATCCGGTTTTCACCAACTATATAAGTCTTGCCAAAATCGGATAGGCGTGTTAAATTGGGCGCGTTTTTCTGGTTCCCGGAAAAATTTCGATCATTCTAATCTTATATCAATTCGATTGTGTTTTTTCATGCGACCCTACGGTGCAGCGGCACCTGGTGATGGGCCATCAGGGCCCCCCATTGTTAATCATTAACTAAAGGAGGATTGGATAGATGGCTTACGATGCGGTTAATATGGCGGACTGGCAGATTTCAGAAGCAGCAGAAGCAAACATGCCGACGCCGGAACAATGGCAGGAGAAGCTGGGGCTCCAGAAAGATGAAATGCTTCCCATGGGGCGTCTGGCCAAAATTGATTTCCTGAAAGTGATCGACCGACTGAAAGACAAACCCGACGGCAAGTACATCGAAGTCACCGCCATCACCCCGACGCCGCTGGGTGAAGGCAAAAGCACCACCTCCTGCGGCCTGATGGAAGGCCTGGGCCTGCGCGGTGTCAATGTGGGTGGCGCCCTGCGTCAGCCCTCCGGCGGCCCCACCATGAACGTGAAAGGAACGGCGGCCGGCGGCGGCAACTCCCTGCTGATCCCCATGACCGAGTTCTCCCTGGGTCTCACCGGCGACATCAACGACATCATGAATGCCCACAACCTGGCCATGGTGGCCATGACCGCCCGCATGCAGCATGAGCGCAACTACAATGACGAGCAGTTGGCCCGCCTCACCGGCATGCGCCGCCTGGACATCGATCCCACCCGCGTGGAGATGGGCTGGATCATCGACTTCTGCGCCCAGGCGATGAGGAACATTATCATCGGCCTCGGCGGTCGCATGGACGGCTTCACCATGCAGAGCAAGTTCGGCATCGCCGTGGGCTCCGAGTGTATGGCGATTCTGGCGGTTATCCGCGACCTGGCCGACCTCAAAGAACGCCTCAACAATATCACTGTGGCCTTCGACAAGAGCGGCAAGCCGGTCACCACCGGCGACCTGGAAGTAGGCAACGCAATGACCGCGTTCATGCGCAACACCATCAACCCGACCCTCATGTGCACCGCCGAGTACAACCCCTGCATGGTGCACGCCGGGCCCTTTGCCAACATCGCTGTGGGCCAGAGCTCCATCATCGCCGACCGCGTGGGCCTGAAATTATTTGACTACCACGTCACCGAGTCCGGATTCGCAGCCGATATCGGCTTTGAGAAATTCTGGAACGTCAAGTCCCGCTTCAGCGGCCTGAAACCCAACGTATCGGTGCTCACCTCCACCATCCGGGCCCTGAAAATGCATGGCGGCGGCCCCAAGGTGGTCCCGGGCATCGCTATGGACGAAGTCTACACCAAGGAGAACCTGGAACTGGTGGAAAAAGGCTGCGAGAACATGGTCCATATGATCGGCGTCATCCGCAAGGCCGGTATCAACCCGGTGGTCTGCATCAACCGCTTTTACACGGACACCGACGCCGAGTGCGCCGTCGTCCGCAAGGCTGCCGAAGCGGCCGGCGCCCGCTGCGCCGAGTCCAAACACTGGGAAAAGGGCGGCGAAGGTGCCCTGGAATTTGCCGATGCAGTCATTGACGCCTGTAATGAGGAGAACGATTTTAAATTCCTCTATCCGCTGGAGATGAAACTGCGTGACCGCGTCGCCACCATCGCCAAGGAAGTCTACGGTGCCGACGGCGTGTCTTGGACTCCCGAAGCCGAGGCCAAGGCCAAGATGCTGGAAAACGATCCCAAGTACGACGATTTCGCCACCATGATGGTCAAGTCCCACCTGAGCCTGTCCCACGACCCGACGGTCAAGGGTGTGCCCAAGGGCTGGACCCTGCCGATCCGCGACGTGCTGATCTACTCTGGTGCCAAGTTCCTCTGCCCCTGTGCCGGGGCCATCAGCCTGATGCCCGGAACGGGCTCCAACCCGGCCTTCCGCCGCATTGACGTGGACACCGAAACCGGCAAGGTAAGCGGCCTGTTCTAAGTCGACGCTCAACGTTCAATCAACTCTCGGCCCGGGCGCTCTGCCCGGGCCTTTTTTGTTGTAAATCATTGACAAAAATAGGAAAACGCCCCTACAATAAGGATTATTTAAAACCACTATACCCACGGGGAACCGATGGATAAAATCACCGACGACACCATACGCCAGACGATCACGTCCACGCTCATCGAAACTTTCAAGACCATGATGTCCATGGATTTGGAAGCGGTCGAGGACAACGTGGGCACCGGTCTCGAAGACCGCCGGATGGTGGGGACGATCCATTTCGGCGGCGAAGTGGCAGGTGTGATGAGTGTAAATCTCTCCGAGGCGTTCGCCCGGACAGTGACTTCCGCCATGCGGGGCATCGAGGCCGATGAAATCAAGAGTAATGAGGCGATCACCGATGTGATCGGCGAGTTGGCCAATATCGTGGCCGGAAATCTTAAAACGGAATTTCTCGATGTCGGACTCACCTGCGTTATATCGACGCCATCCATCACCTCGGGAAGTGATTTCAAGATCGACCCCATAGATATCGCCCCACCGGTAACACTCGCGTTCCGGGAAAAAGATGAATATGTACAGGTAGAATTATGCGCCAAAGAGGAAATCGGCGCTAAAGAAGATATGATGAGCGACCTGTCCAGCGAGGTCGTCATGGAGCGGATCGCCGGTGTGGACATCAAGACGGCCATCGTCAACTCAGTCATAGACGTCTTTTACACCATGTTGGACATGCAGGTGGAAGCCATTCAGCAGGTCCCTGAGTCCTTTGTCGAAGAGATGCGAACCGTAGGATCGGTCACCTTCGCCGGCGAAGTGGATGGTTTGCTCAATATCCAGGTCAATGACGATTTCGGCAGACAAATGACAGCGGCCATGCTGGGCGTGGAAATCGAAAAAGTCGAAAGCGAGCAAGAGGTTTACGATGTGATCCGCGAAGTGAGCAACATCATCGGAGGCAATCTCAAATCCAACTTTGTGGATGCGGGGCTTTCCTGCATATTATCCACGCCCTCCATCACCAACGGTCGGGACTTCAAAGTGAACCCCACCCATTTTGACAAGCCCACCCGATTTCTCTTTTCCCATAAAGATAGCATCATCATCGTTGAAACCAGCGTCAAGCGGGAGAAATCCACTGCCGTTGAAGGCTCGGAGGAAGCCGCAGAAAAAAGCGCACAGGCGGAAAACGTCCAAACGGTGATATCGCCTAGCACTGACAGCGACGTCGATCAGTTCAAAAACCTCGGTCTTGTAATGGACATCCCCCTGCAGGTTACCGTTGAACTGGGACGCTCGCGAAAGCGGATCAATGACGTTCTTAAAATGGGACCGGGCTCGGTGGTTGAACTGGAGCAGATGGAAGGAGAACCGGTTGACATTCTGATTAACCAGACACTGATCGCCAAAGGTTTTGTGGTGGTGGAAAAGGAGAAGTACGGCATTCGTATCAGCGAAATTGTCAGTCGCAAGGAGCGGATGAAAAGCATGCGCTGATACAACCCACACGAAACGACTGTTTTCTTGACAGATGGTCTTAAACGTGGTTTTGACAGTTTTCACTGCCCCCAATAACTCAGATTCAGGCATCATGACCTGTCGTGCATGATGCCACCGCAACAGAAAAGGAGAGACAAATGAAAATCCTGGTCGGTTTTGACGGGTCCAATTCTGCCAAGGATGCCTTGGCTCTGGCAAAAAAACACGCCGCCGCTTTCGATGCGACAGTGATCATCGTATCATCGCTGACCGGCGGAAGCGTCACTCACGCCGTTGAAGTGGAACATGCCACCGAAAATCTGGAATCGGCCAAAAAGATGTTTGACGAGGACGGTATCCAGTGTGAAACCAAACTTCTCGTGCGGGGCATGACACCGGGAGAGGATATTGTCGACTACGCCAAAGAAAATACGATTGATGAAATCATCATCGGCATTAAACGCCGCTCCAAGGTAGGCAAACTGCTCTTCGGATCCAACGCACAATATATCATCATAAAAGCCCCCTGCCCCGTCGTCACCGTTAAATAGTGTCCGTCCAGAAATGAGGGATTTTGGTCGAGATCAAGGCGTGCGAAAAATTTTACCGGAGGCGCCCTGAAAGAAGTGCCCTTGGGGTGCATATAGTTGATATTCCGAGGATAAAATTTTTCGCGCAACGCAGAGATC
>NZ_JASJGN010000365.1:0-14817 GCF_033791525.1 Desulfosarcina sp. | reverse complement strand
AAAATGATATACAAGACCCTGTTCGGCCCGGTTCCATCACGCCGTCTGGGTATTTCGCTCGGTGTGGATCTTGTGCCCCACAAGACCTGTAACCTGGATTGCGTATATTGTGAGTGTGGCGCCACGACCCACCTGACCATGTGTAGAAAAGAATACATATCGGTGGATCGGGTAAAGGACGAATTGAATCTATACCTTTCGCAGAATGAGAAAATCGATTATATCACCTTTTCCGGTTCTGGAGAACCCACCTTGAACGACGGGATTGGTGAGGTGGTCCAATTTATCAAATCCGACCATCCGCAATACAAAGTGGCCTTGCTGACCAACAGCACGCTCTTCAACCAATCGACTGTCAGACGCCAGGTCAAGGATGTGGATGTGGTTATGGCATCCCTTGATGCCGCAGGCAAGGACCAGTTCATGCAGATTAATCGCCCTCATCCAAGACTCGATCTGACTTCGATCATTGATGGCCTCGTTGCCTTCAGAAGCATGTTTCGCGGGCGATTGCTGATAGAGTACTTTGCCGTCAAGGGCCTGAACGATTCTCACGAGGCGTTGAAACCCATGAAATTAATTCTGGCACGGATTGATGCCGATGGCCTTTTGTTGAACACGCTTGATCGGCCGGCTGCGGAAGACTGGGTCAGCCCGCTTGAACCCAAAGCGCTTAAAAATATTTCAGATTTTCTGAAAGGTGCCGAAATTGTCAATTATCAACCCAGTCCGCCTGCAGGGGAGATGCAACACCATGACCTGGTGACGCGTCTGGTTTCGACGATTCGCAGACGACCTTACACCGTTCAGGATGTGTCACAGATCATGGGGGTGGATGTTGAAACGCTGCAACCGGTTCTGGATCAATTGGTCGCTTCCAACCAATTGATCATGAAACCAATGGATCGAGGCCTTTTTTACAAGGCTTCTTAAAAATATTATGTTTATTTGAATAAATTATTTAATTTTAAAATAAAAGACTCCGGCAGCGGCTCATTTTAGAATACAGGGGGAAGTTATGCCGATTTATCTATGGGAAGGAAAGAACAGAAACAATATCGTCCAGAAAGGCGAGATGGAAGCATCCGGTGAGGATCTGGTTCGATCCAATCTTAACAGGCTCCGTATAACCCCAACCAAAATAAAAAAGAAACCGAAGGATCTTTTCGAAAATATTGCTTTTCTTCAACCCCGCGTTACCCAAAGAGACGTCATCCTGTTCTGCCGTCAGTTCTCGACGATGATCGATGCAGGACTTCCCATCATTCAGTGTATGGATATCCTGCATGCGCAGCAGGAAAATGCGACATTCAAGAAGATGCTGAAAAGTATCAAGGAACAGGTGGAAAGCGGTGCCACCTTGGCGGATTCTTTGAAAAAGTATCCCCAGCAGTTTGATGATCTGTTTGTGAATATGGTGTCCGCCGGTGAGGCCGGGGGTATTCTCGATACCATCTTAAGGCGGCTGTCCGCATACATGGAAAAAGCGGCAAGACTGAAGAGTCAGGTCAAAGGCGCGATGACTTACCCGATTGTGACCATGATTATCGCTGTTGCTGTTGTTGCTGTCATTCTGGTGTTTGTCATTCCCGTATTCCAGCAAATGTTTGACGATATGGGGGGCGCGCTTCCGCCTATCACGCAAATCGTCGTTGCCATGAGTGAATTCGTGAAATCGAAGATTCACTGGATTGTGATTGGTATTGTCATATTTATTTTCGCATTCAAAAAATATTACAAGACCGAAAAAGGCCACAAAATGGTTGATGCAACGGTGCTTAAACTGCCGGTCTTCGGTTTGCTTATCCGCAAAGTATCCGTCGCCAAGTTCACCCGCACCATGGGAACCATGTTGTCCAGTGGCGTGGCGATCCTGGAGGCATTGGACATCGTCGCCAAAACATCAGGTAATAAAACCGTTGAGCAGGCAATCTATACGGTTAGGAGCGGAATCGCCGAAGGCCGCACCATGGCTGATCCGCTGGCCGAAAGCGGGGTATTTCCAGCCATGGTATGCCAGATGATCTCCGTTGGCGAATCCACCGGGGCCCTTGACGCCATGCTCGAGAAGATTGCGGATTTTTACGAAGAAGAGGTTGATCAGGCGGTAGACAATTTGACGTCGCTGATCGAACCGTTCATGCTTGTCTTTTTAGGTGTAGTGATAGGAACGCTGGTTGTCGCCATGTATATGCCGATTTTTAAAATGGCCGGCGCCCTTTAACCCGCTGATCTGTCCCAGCGGTTCTTAATAGGAAGTGGCTCATATGAGTCGGCGGTGCTAAGCCCGGCGCATTTTTTTTCGTATGCTATTCCCCGGAGCGCTGATGCTTGTCAACCATCCCTTGCATTTGATACGCTGCCAGGATGTATTGACTGAATTCTTGCCAAATTACCAACTCGATAGAGAGACGTTCAACCGAAAACTCAATTGGTTGATGTCAATACGATTCCTTTTTGCGCTTTTGCTGCTTGGGTCAACCCTTGCTTATCAGGTTGGTAACCAGTTAGATCCCCAAGACGAACCCATTGCTATTCTATACGGTCTGGCCGGAGTGATTGTATTTATGTCCGCCGTCTACGGCGCTCTGTTGCCACTCGTCAAGCGATACCAACTCCTTATCATTTGCGGCCAGATTACCATCGACACCTTGTGCATCACCCTGATCATTTTTGTGACGGGTGGTTATTCCAGTGTCTTTTCATTTTTATACCTTGTGGTTGTAATCTATTCCAGTGTGTTTGTATTTAAACGTGGCAGCCTTCTGGTGGCGGTATTATGCAGCTTCCAGTTTGCCGTGCTGCTGGTTCTGGAATTAAATGGCACCATTGACCCATTTGGTTATGGTGGAAGCGTTATTGGTTCTGCGATATCAGGTATCCAGGTTTTACAAAAATGCGTTATTATGACGGCTGCATGCTTTTCAGTGGCATTTCTAAGTGGTTATCTTTCTGACCAGGAACGACAATCCAAGGCTGAGCTGGTGGCTATGGAAGCCCATCTTGGGAGGGTACAAAACCTGGCGCAGATCGGTGAAATGGCTGCCGGACTGGCACATGAAATCAAAAACCCGCTGGCTTCATTGTCGGGTGCCATACAGATCCTCAAGGGTGAAATGGAAAACAACAAGGACAATATGCGATTGGTGCAGATTGTTCTAAGAGAAACTGACCGATTAAGTAGCTTGGTTAACAATTTCCTTACTTTTGCCAGGCCCTCTGCCGGGCAGACCGAATGTGTAAATTTGGCAGATGCCATGACTGAAATGGTAACTCTCTTTAAAAAAGATGGGTCAATCGGTCTGCGGGTTAAAGTAGATTTAGACATCATCTCAGATGCCTATATTGAGATTGATCCGCTGCAACTCCGTCAGGTATTCTGGAACCTGCTGTTGAATGGTGCCGAATCAATTGAAAATGAAGGCAGAATAAAGATATCTGTACAGAAGCATAGGAGCGAACGGATCATGGTTTCGATTACCGATAACGGTTGCGGAATGGATGAACAAACGGTAAAAACCATCTTCAACCCCTTTTTCACGACAAAGCCAAACGGCACCGGCCTTGGTCTTTCCATCGTATATCGAATTCTGGAAACCTATGACAGCCGAATGGATGTGCAAAGCAAGCTTGGCCAGGGCAGTATTTTTACTTTATATTTCAAACCGGTCGATCCCACCGTTTAGCTGCTGAATTATCATCCAGCGTTTCAAAGTCCTATCGATACGATCTATTGATCCGGTATCATTACTGGAACTTCATTTTACCTTACTGACAGGGTCCCGCCTGCTTGTAAAATAGAACGCCAACCCGATTAAATATTAAATAATATTAGTTAGATAACATAATGTTTAGAATCTGTGTGCAGTAATGTATCGTCATCGCCTATGATGTGTGCATTAATTATAACACCTTATTCGTTATGCGTGCTCAAAAAACACGGATCGATGACAGCAAAAGAAAAAAAAGATTAAAATATATTTAATTTCAGTAAGATACCACTGTACAAGGGTTTAACTATTTTTTGGGTGGATGTGCCTAAACATATGGTACGGTTTATGCTTGAAAAATAGTCAACGTTATTTGAAAAGTAATCAGCTCGATAAAGGCAAAGCATCCGAAAGGGTGTGACGCAAAGCCAACGGCCTAACACCAGAACCTCTGGACATGGCGGCAGGGTTGCCGAGCGAACACAGCATCTCTCAAATTCGCTGTTGGTCGCACGGCGCATAACAATTTGGGAGATGCAATATGAAACTATCCACTCGATCCTATCTGAAGGTTGTTTTCACTTCCATCGCTATCATTGCAGGCATCGTGACGTTTGCTCACAGTGCGAATGTAACCCTGCGGTGGGATGCCAACGTCCCGGCTCCGGAGGGTTACCGGGTTTTCGCCAGGGCAGGCACCCAGAATTACCAATACGATCTGCCCCTCAAGCAGATTGACGATACCACTTGCACGCTGATTGGGCTCAATGAAGGTGTTACCTATCATTTTGTGGTTCGCGCCTATGATGGTGCGCTGGAAAGCGCCGACTCCGAAGAAGTTTCATACACCCCCGCCGCCGTTGTGCCCAACCAGGCGCCCACGGCTGTCGCCGGACAGAATCAAGACGTATATGAAGGCGAATCGGTAACCCTCGATGGATCCGGTTCAAGCGATACCGACGGTACGATTGATAGCTATCAATGGTTGCAAACCGGTGGAGCTGGAATATCGATAAGTAATCGTTCGTCCGTTCAGGCCTCTTTCACCGCGCCTGTGGTTGGTCTGGATGGCGAAACCTTTACGTTCAGTCTGACCGTCACCGATGATTATGAAAGCAGCTCGGTTTCGAATATGACTGTCAGGGTGCTCAAGTCTTCGAGCACTGATGTCGATGGTGATCATGTACCTGATGTTCTGGACCTGTTTCCCAACGATCCCAATGAATCGGCTGACAATGATGGCGACGGAACGGGTAACAATCAAGACCCGGACGATGATAACGATGGAATGACGGATGTCTGGGAAATCGCCTACGGTTTGGATCCGCTCATCAATGATGCCGAACTGGATGCGGATAATGATGGCTTGACCAATTTGGATGAATTTTATGCGGATACCAATCCAGCGAGCGACCCGACCAATATTGCACCTGATGCACCGGTTATCGAAAGTGTCACTCAAATCGACCGTGTTGAACTCACGCCCGTGCTTGTCTCCGGGATGTATGTTGACACTGACCACGATGACCATTTCCAATCTCAATGGCAAATTAGTACTGAATCTGATTTTTCGACACTCGTTTTGGAGGAAACCAGCCAGATCCAGCTTACCGCCTATTCGGTTGGCGAAATGGTGCTCGATGTGGATACCGCCTACTACTGGCGGGTAAGGTTCATCGACGACCGTAATGGTGCATCGGATTGGTCTCAACCCTCCACCTTTACGACGATTGCAGCCGAAAGTGCGGGTGACCCCAACTATAACGGTATCCCGGACGCACAGGAGGTCGGTGATTCGGTGGATGTGAACGAAAACGGAGTAGCTGATTCCCTTGAAGACAACCTTATGAGCGTCAACACGATTGAGGGTCAAACCATCGTCGGTGTCGAAGTCATCTCTGATAATGTCACCCTGGTTTCGGTTAAATCGCTGGCAACCGATTTGATTCCCGACCAATCGGTGAAGATGGGATTCGGTCTGATTGGTTTCAAACTATATCTGGAAAATGGGGTTAAAACCGCAGTAGTAAAGATTCATTTCTCAACCCGGGTCCCCAAAGATGCGCAGCTGTACAAATATATCACCGATACCGGCTGGGAAGTATACGGAAATGCCGTTTTTGCACCAAACAGAAAGAGTGTTACAATGATTCTGGAAGATGGCGGTATGGGCGATGAAGACGGCGTTGAAAATGGCGTGATCGTTGATCCCTCAGGAATCGCATATGTGGATTCCATGACCTCTGACAGTGCCAGTCTGACAACGGGGGGAACGTCCACCGGCGGCAGCGGTTTAAACCAATGTTTTATCTCAGCCGGCATTCAAGATTTGGGTTGGCTTGATTCTATTTACTCAAGCGCTGCCATGTTGATTGCCATGACGTTTATGGTAGCGGGAATTTCTTTTGTCACAGCTTCTCAAATTAACAAAAATAAGTAGGAGCGACGGCAGGTGTTGAGAATCATCTGAACGACATCGTTTCGATAATTAACGATACCCCTGATGAACCATCTTCAGGGGTATCGCTTTTTAAACGGTCTGCCCGATTTATCCCAAAAATCGTTTACTCAGGTTAATCTGCGATATTTTCTTGATTCTCAGAAAACAATAAACCGATTCGGAAGCGGGGTAATAAATTGTGTACATCAGTGGGTTGGACTTTTCGTTATCCCTGATTTTATGTGGATCGTCTGAATACGGGCCGTCGGATCAGGTCCAATGCGATTCCGGCGACCCGGTCTGAAGCACCGGTACCACCGAGAAGATCCCTTAGGCCTAAAAGTTCCTTTTTATTTTTCTTTAACCGCTCAGGATTATTGATCATACCGGTCACCCTAGCAGCGATGGCTTGGGGCGATGCATCGTCCTGGATCAACTCTGGCTGCAGTTCTTTTTTAGCGATGAGATTGGCAATGCCGATATGCTTTACCTTAATGAGATGTTTGCCAATCCAGTAGCTCAGGGGGGATACTTTATAAACGATAACCGTTGGCATGCCGTAAAGTGCGGCCTCCAATGTGACTGTCCCTGAGGCCGCTACCACCATCTGGCTCTGTTTAAATACCCTGCCTATTGAACCGCTAACGATCTCTATCTCAAGCGTCGGCGCATATTGACTGACGATGGTTGACACCAAGTCTGAATTAATGGATTCGGCACATGAAACCAAAAATCGTGCAGTTGGCTGGGTGCGCTTAATAATTTTGCTCGCTTGGAGCATAACCGGAAGCAGAGTCGTCACCTCTTTTTCTCTTGATCCGGGAATCAGTCCAATGACCGGTTTTTCCATGTGCGTTGTTGCTGGCAGACGGTCAGGTGTTGGCATATTTCCGTCCAACAGAGGATGGCCCACAAAAGTGACGGGCACATGATGCTTGCGATAGAACGCTGCTTCGAATGGCAGGATAACGGCCATGTGATCGACCAGCCGTTTGATTTTATGGACTCGGTTTTGGCGCCATGCCCAGATTTGGGGGCTGATATAATACAAAACCGGAATACCGAGATTCTTGGCGGCAGCGGCGACATGGAAGTTGAAGTCGGGAAAATCGATTAATATCAGCAGATCCGGCTTGCGTTTGCTGAGGGCATTCTTGACGGTTGTCATGGCCCGATAAATCGTCGGCAGCCTGGATAGTACTTCCGTGATGCCCACAACGGAAAGCGTTCCCGCATTGACGATTAGTCTGACACCTTCCGTATGCATGGCGTTACCGCCAACGCCAAAAAGGAACGCGTTGCTTGAGTGGTTTTTTATAGCCTGGGCAAGCTTTGCGCCGTGCATATCGCCGGAGGCTTCGCCGGCAATGATCATGATGCATGGTAAAGGCATAAAAATTAGATGGTTCCCATCAATACATGAGGTGCCGACTGGTTTCTTGTATTTGTGTCATGATCGTCAGCGCCGTTTTCAGGGCATCGCGCCCCATCTGGCCAGTTACCAATGGCGACCGACGGTGCTTGACGGATTGCACAAAGGACTTAATCTCATCATCCAGTGCATCGCCTTTGTCAAATTTGAGTTCCTCGATTGTCATGCCGGGAATGATGCCATCGGACTGACTCAAATCAGGATGGACAAGGGTAATTTTATGGTTGGCAAAGTCGATTGAAATATAGGCATCTTTTTGAAAAAGCCTGAGTTTTCGTTCATTCTTGGCAGAAATCCGGCTGGCGGTGACATTGGCAACGGCCCCGTTTACAAACTCCAGGCGGGCGTTGGCGATATCAATGTTTCCGGAGATCACTGATATACCGGCAGCATTGACGGTTTTAATCTCTGAACGGACAAGGTTCAAGATTAAATCGATATCATGGATCATCAGATCAAGAACCACGCTTACATCTGTGCAGCGTCCCTGAAAGATACTGAGGCGATGGGATTCGATGAAGCGGGGGTGGTCGATTTTTCCTTCCAGTTGGACAACCGCCGGATTGAAACGCTCCAAATGACCCACCTGGATGATCAACCCCTTGGTGTCAGCAATCTGAATCAGTTCATCTGCATCGTCGAGAAGACTGGTTATCGGCTTTTCGATCAGGACATCGACATCTTGATTCAAGAAATCTTTTGCGATGGAAAAATGGACAGGCGTCGGCGCAGCAATACTAATCGCATCCACCTTTCCGAAAAGCGATTGGTGATCCTGAAAGTGGGCAGTGCAGTTCTCGTCGGCGACTTTTTTTGCCTGAACCGCATCCGTGTCGACAACACCGACAAGATCCACATCCGACATATGGTGGTATTTTTGGGCGTGGAATTTACCCAGATAGCCGACACCTACAACACCGACGCGCAGATTTCCCATTAGCGGTTCCATTTGATTAAAATAGATCTTTCATTACACGCAGACTATCGAAATATTGTTTTCGTTTGCCGCGCGAATCATTTCCGAACGATCAAAAACAACTGTCCGGCCGGCCTCTATGGCTATGGCACCAACATTTGAATGCCTCATGATTTCGATTGTTTTCATGCCTACCGATGGAACATCGAAACGAAAATCCTGATTCGGCTTGCAGACTTTGACCAAGACCGCTTCACCCTTGCCCAACGCACCACCCCGTTTGATCGTGGCATCGGTCCCATCGATGGCCTCAACGGCGAGGATCGATCCGCCACCCACAACCACGCTTTGACCGATGTCCAACCGGCCAATTTCCCTTGCGATGGAAAGGCCCAAGGCGATGTCTTTCTTTTCCGATCGGGAGGGCTTTCTGTTCGTCCAGACACCTTTTGTGGCCAGTAACTCAGGCAAGAGAAAGGTTGAGGGCTCAATCTTGATGCCTTCTTTTTCAAGACTGTCCGCAAAGGCACGCATAATGGCATCATCGTGGGTGTGCCGCATTCCGGCAATGATGGAAATGGCTTTCATATCCGGCTTCACATCGGTGAATATCCGCGTCTTGTGAACAGCGCCCAACATCACTGCACGGTTGACGTCGTTTTGCTTGAAAAACTTGATGAGCCGTTTGACCTGGCCCAGGTGCAGCCATTGAATTTTTTCTGATAGTTGGGTGAGCTCCGGGTCTGCTTCGTTGACGTAGGCCGCCGTGTACACGGAGAACCCTTTTTTTACGGCGGTCTTAGAAAAAAGCAATGGGAACTGGCCGCTCCCTGCTATGAGTCCAATTTTTTCATCCATTGGAAGGGTCTACACTGATGTTGTTATTCAATCGTGTAACATTAGGCGCTTAACAAAGTATCTTAATCCTGAAATTCCTGTTTTTAAGTCAGAAAACAAAATACAAATAGCAGATAAATCACAATAGTCAAAATCCAAATGACAAATAAATAACAATAGCCAAACTCAAAATTCCAAACCGCATGGTCTTGAAGATAGGGCCTTCCAATCATCAATATTGGGGAAATCAAAATGACAATCAACTGCTGGTTATTGCCCTCTTTTGAGATTGGGTTATTGTAATTTGGTATTTATTTGAGATTTGTTTTTGGTTATTTAAAATTAGGTTCTTGCAATTTTTTCCGGTTTGTCCGGGTTAGGATTTACCGGGTCACGCCTCTGGAAGAGGCTTTGATAAATCTGATGAAGGTTTCAACTTCAGGCACCATTTCCACTTCGGCATGTACCCGTTCGATGGCTTCGTTCAGGGTCAACCCATATCGAAATAATATCCGGTAGGTCTTCTTCAACGCGGACAGCGATTGGTCAGAAAAACCATAGCGTTTGAGGCCAACGCGGTTGAGGCCATGTAAGATGGCCCGATCACCGGCTGCAATGACATAAGGCGGTACATCCTTGACCACGGCCGATTTGCCGCCGATAAAGGCATGATCGCCAATTCTGACAAACTGATGGATGGCCACCAGGCCTCCGACAGTGGCGTGATTGCCAATGGTGATATGGCCTGCCAATGTGGTGTTGTTGGCAAGCACCACCATTTCCCCGACGTGGCAGTCGTGGGCAACATGGGTATAGGCCATCAAGAAGGATTTTTTACCCACTTCTGTTTTTCCGCCACCCGATTTTGTCCCCCGGTGAATGGTGACAAATTCCCTGATGGTAACGTCGGGTCCGATTTTTACATAACTCTTTTCCCCTCCGAACTTCAGGTCCTGGGGGATGGCGCCAATGGCCGCAAATTGAAATATTCGGCATCCAGGGCCGATGATTACATGGGGGTCAACGACCACATGGGGTCCGATCCATGTTCCTTTGCCAATCGTGACATCTTCTCCAATAATTGAGTATGCTCCGATAGTGACGCCTTCTTCGATAATTGCATCGGGACTGATGATTGCAGTTTGATGAATCATATTAGTCTCCATAGGCGGCCATCAATTTCGCTTCGGCGACAATTTTTCCGTCGACCTTGGCAACACCGGCCATTTTTACGACTTTGGATCTCAGCTTCAGCATTTCCAGTTCCAGGATCAACTGATCACCGGGCACGACCGGCTTCCTGAACCGCACATCGTCAAATCCCATAAAATAGATGAGCTTGCCTTGTTTTTCCGGCGGAAGCGATTGGGTGACCAGAACACCACCGGCTTGTCCCATGGCTTCGACAATCAGAACACCGGGCATGATGGGCATGTCGGGGAAATGACCCTGAAAAAAAGGTTCGTTGATGGTTACATTTTTCAGGGCGACGATTCTCTCGTTTTTAACGAACTCAACCACCCGGTCCACCAGTAAAAACGGATATCGGTGGGGAAGGTTCTGCATGATCGACTTGATGTCAAATACCGTTTCCATGAGCGGCCCTCCGCGTTGTCTCAACGCTCATCAATGCGTTTTTCCAGATCAGTGAGTTGCTTTTCCAGGGCGGCAATTTTTTTCTTCATTTCCGGTAAAGCGGGAATGACGCGTTGAACCCTCAGCCAGGTTCTATGGGGCATCGATGGAGAGCCGGATGAGACGACTTCTCCGTCTGAGATAGACTTGCCTACCCCGGTCATCGGGCCTACGGTGACATGGCTGCCGATGGTCAGGTGGCCGGAAATACCTGCCTGGCCGGCAAGTGTGGCGTGATGGCCGATCGTGGTACTGCCGGCAATGCCAACCTGGGCCACAATTATGCTGTCTTCACCAACAATCACATTGTGTGCGATATGGACCAGATTGTCTGTTTTAACCCCGCGCTGAATCCACGTCCGGCCAAAGGTCGCCCGATCGATGGTGTTGCATGCACCGATTTCAACATCATCATCAATTTGAACGATGCCAATCTGTGGGATTTTGTGGTAACGCCCGCTATCCGGTACAAAACCATAGCCGTCACTGCCAATTACGGTACCCGGATGAATCGTTACCCGGTTTCCGATCCGGCAACCGGTCATGATGGTCACATTGGGATGAATTACCACCTTATCTCCGATACTCACCCCGTCCCCGATGAAAACACCATTTTGAATGATCGAATTAGAACCAATCGTCACGCCGTCGCCCACGGTTGCGAACGCACCTATAAAAACCCCATCGCCTGTATGCAGGCCACTGCCCGTGGCGGATCTTTTACTGATACCCGAGGGCGGTTGAACCGCCGGATGGAACAAATCCACCACCCTGGCGAATGCCAGTTGGGGGTTGCTTACACCGATCAGGTTTTTCCCCGGAGCCTTGAATCCCGTGGGGACGAAAAGGGCCCCGGCTCGCGCGTCGTCGATCCGCTTTAAATATTTGCTGCCGCCGGCGCAGGTGATTTGATTAGAATTTGCGGTTTCAAAGGGTGCGACGCCGCTAATTCTTTTCTCCTTTTGGCCAACGGCTTCACCATTGGTTGCCTCGGCAATATCTTGAAGTGTATATTCAGTGGGCACTGTCGACATTTAGGCTTACTTTTTTTTGTTCTTGGCGTACTGGGCATTGTATTTTTTAATGACTTCATCGGTAATATCGATGGTGGTTGGTGAATAGAGCACCCCACGTTTATCCATAATCAGGAGGTATCCCCCTGATTTACCGATCTCATCGATAATCTCCAGCGTTTCAGATTGAAGTCCGCCCATCAGTTTTTTCTGAACGCCCTGCAAATCAACCTCATATTTTTTCTGCAGGGTTTTAATATCATTGATCTTGATTCTGAACTCACGTTCTTTCTCTTCGCGCATTTCCTTGCTCATCACAAGGGCTTCGCGCTCTATGCGCTTCTTGATTTCCTCGATTTCAGCGCCCTTTTCCTTGAGCTCGGCCTCCATCTTTTTACCCTGCGTAGTGATTTCTGCTTTTATCTCTTTTCCGGCGTCTGAATTTTCAAATAAGCGTTGGAACTCTACAACGCCTATTTTTGCCACATCCGCACAAAAGCCTGATCCCCCAACGAAAAAGAAAGCCAAAACCGTCAGGATTATCCATTTGCCTGCAAATCGCATAAGTTCCCCTTTCCACGTCTTCATTATTAATTTAGCTACAGTGTATAACATTTTATAGCTGTTTTAAACAAATGTTTGTTGGGAATGGTTGTCCCAAATCGTTTTTCAACAGCCTGCTAAAGTGATTTTCGCATCTAGAATGCCCCGCCCATGGAAAATTCCCAATTGACACTGGAATCTTCTCCAAACTCTTCTATGGGGTCCAGAATATGGCCGCCTTCAATGCGAATCGGTCCGATGGGCGAAAACCATCGAATGCCGTAGCCGGCAGCCTGGCGCAGCGTACCCAAATCAATCGAATCGCCAGGCCCGAAAACATTGCCGGTGTCATAGAAAACAACACCGACAATGCCCAGATCTTTAAATAAGGGATAGGTGAGTTCAAAGTTGAACTGGACAAAGGATTCCCCACCTTCCTCGGCAATTTGACCGGCACTGTTCACGGTTTTGATATTGATGTCCTGAAAACCGAAACCACGAATTGAGTTCAACCCCCCCAAATAAAATTTTTCATAATCGGGCAGGAGGTAACCATCCAACTCACTCACATAGCCGGATTTCCCGTGAAGAAAAGTGACCAAACCCTTGTAAACCGGGATGAACCAGCCCAACTCACCCACGACCTTGTTAAAACCGATATCACCGCCTAATCCCGCATAGGTGTAAGTGAGGTTGTGATCCTGACCCTGTGTGGGATTAAAGGCACGATCCCTTGAATCATAACTTAAGGCCGTGGTGACGGCGCTGGTGGCGTTTGTTCCATCTAGTGCCTTGATATTATCTGAGGCATCATCTGTGATTTCGGAAATGTCCGTAACATCATATCGATAGGCTAGGGAAGCACGCGTAAAGTCATAAATGGGGTAACTGACTCCCAGTCCCCCACCCATGCTGGTTTTATCGTAGGTGTCAAATTCCCGTCTGGTGCGGTAGAGGTTAATTGAACCGGACAGTGGAATGTCAAACATCCACGGTTCGGTGAAGCTCAGGTTGTACAAATCCGAAACACCGCCGACTTGACCGCTCAGCTTGAGAATATGCCCGCGACCGAAAAGGTTTCTCTGGGAAACCGATCCGGTCACGAAGAAATCGTCCACCGTGCTGTATCCTGCGCCAAAGGTGAAGGTGCCCGTGGGCTTTTCCATGACGTTGATTTTCACATTCATCTTGTCGTCAGCACTGCTTTTGGGTGTATCTACTCTAATGTCCTCAAAAAAATCCAGGCGGGTGAGATTGCGCACACTTCGCTTGAGCCGGCTGCCGCTGTATAGCTCCTGTTCGAATATGCGAAGCTCCCGGCGAATGACTTTGTCCCGGGTGCGGGTGTTGCCGGAGATCTCGATGTTTTCAAAATAGACCTTATCTCGTTTTTGGGCGGAGTAGGTGATATCCACCAAGAGGTTCTCGGCATCTTCCTTCGTCAATGGGGAAATCTCAGCGTAGGCAAAACCTGCATTAGCATAGAGATCGGTCAGCCAAAGGACATCCCTTCGGACGGTTTCCTGGTTGAAGAATGGCTCTTTGAAAATCTGAAGTCCGGGCATCAACCGCGCCCTGGGGAGGATCAGGTCTCCATCCACGTCAATGGTGCCCACTTTGAACCGCTCGCCCTCTTCGATTTTAAAGGTGATAAATATCCATTTGTCCTCGAAGTCGACCACCGGATCGGCGACTTTGGCATGGATGAACCCTTCGGTGTGATAGTAAGCCATGAGGCGGGCAGCATCTTGACCCAGATCTTCTCGATTAAATTCTCCGGAAGAAGTGATCCAAGAGAAAAAACCCTTTTCCGATGTGCCGATGAGCTTTTTCAACTTTTTTTCCGGGAAGGTGCGGTTACCCTGGAAGGTGATTTCTTTAATCTTTATTTTTTCCCCTTCCTCAAAAACAAATTCAATATCCGCCTGGTTATTATCCCTGTCGTTAATGGTGTAGGTAATTTTTATATTGTGATAGTTCTTCTCTTTATACATGGCCTGAAGCTGCTCGATGTTGGATTTGATCGTAAAGATGTTCAAGATGGAACCCGTGCTGATGCTTAAGTTTTCTCGAAGCTTTTCATCCTTGAATACATGGTTTCCGCTGAATGAGATTTTTCGAATGGTTGGCTTTTCCTTGACATGAAAAACGATCAATTTCCCGCCTTCGCTCTCTTCAGCTTCAACGCGAATATCCTCAAAATAACCCATTTTGTAGATATTTTTCAAGTCTTTGGAAAGCTCGCCGGCACGCAGCACATCGCCTGTTTTTACCCGGATCACCCGTTCGAT
>NZ_JASJGN010000364.1:0-4214 GCF_033791525.1 Desulfosarcina sp. | reverse complement strand
GAAACCGGAAATAGAAAAGACATCTGTCTGCCTACATGACACCATGATCTTTGTCAATGCAGGTCATCGCATACCATGGCCTCATTTAAAACCGGGGTGGTTTTGTCGTATGCGTAACCGGTGAATACGCTTGCCAAAATGCAACCTTCCATGCTACATTCAATCGATTAAACGATTCATATTCGATGAATATGGTTTTCTCCCCGCCGACATATATTTAAACACAAGTGTTCCAATGGACCTGTGACAGGTCCGCCGTTATATTAACTGATTGCTTGATGGGAGGAGAATGTGATGAAACGATTTAGTTTTGTATTGGCCATGATTGCTGTGTTTGCGCTGATCGGTTCTGTCTCGGCCGGTACTTTGGATGATGTGAAAGCCAAGGGATTCATACAGGCGGGGGTTAACGGAGATCTATTCGGTTTTGGCAAGCCTGATGAAAAAGGGGTTTGGAAGGGGCTGGATGTGGATACGGCCCGGGCCGTTGCCGCCGCTGTTTTCGGCGATGCCGACAAGGTCAAATATACGCCGCTGACGGCCAAAACCCGCTTCACCGCGTTGCAGTCCGGTGAAATCGATGTGTTGACCCGTAACTGCACGGTGACCCTGAGCCGCGACACCGCCCTTGGCCTCGATTTCGCCCAGGTCAACTACTATGACGGCCAGGGCTTTTTGGTTTCCAAGAAGCTGGGCGTCAAAAGCGCCAAAGAGCTCGACGGTGCCTCGGTTTGCGTGCTGCCGGGAACGACCACCGAACTCAATGTGGCCGATTATTTTCGATCCAATGGCATGAAAATGAAACCCGTGGTCATTGAAAATACGGCGGAACTGGCCAAAGCTTTCTTTGCCGGCAGGTGCGACTGCCTGACCTCGGATGCGTCCCAACTGGCCGGAACCCGCGCGATTGCGCCCGATCCAAAAGATTACATCATTTTGCCGGAAATCATCTCCAAGGAGCCCCTGGCACCGGCCGTTCGGCACGGCGACAACCAGTGGACGGATATCGTCAATTGGAGCGTATTGGCCATGATCAACGCCGAGGAACTCGGTGTTACGTCGAAAAATGTTGATCAGATGCTCAAAAGCAAGGATCCTAAGATTATGCGCTTTCTGGGAGTGACCGAAGGCAACGGCAAAGCCCTCGGCCTGGATGAAAAATTCGCCTACAACATCGTCAAGCAGGTCGGCAATTACGGTGAAGTCTTCGAAAGAAATGTGGGCGTCAACACACCGTTGGGGATCGAGCGTGGATTGAACGCGCTGTGGACCAACGGCGGGCTGATGTATTCGCCACCGTTCAAGTAAGTCCGAACCGGACGCGTCGCCTGTTGGGTCATCTTGTCAGCCGGCGGGCGGCGTGATTCATTGTGACACCTAATCAAGCGTCTGTCGGGTCGCCCGGCCTTCCATTTGTCGGCCTGACAGACGTCTTTCCTGTGCGACAGCCCTATGCAGCCAAAACAAGACAAGATTCAAGGCAGCGCCCCAACGGCAGCGGTCCCCTTTTACAACGATCCTAAAAAGCGGTCGATTCTGTTTCAGATCGCAACGCTTTTGATGGTCGGACTGCTGGCCTATTATCTGATTTCCAATACCCTGGCCAATGTTGAAAAACAGTCCATTGCTACCGGCTTCGGATTTTTTGAGAAGGAAGCCGCCTTCGAAATCGGTGAATCCCCCATTCGTTATTCGGCAGCCGACACCTATGGCCGAGCGCTGGTGGTCGGCTTTTTAAATACGCTGATCGTCTCATTTGTCGGCATCGTCTTAACGGTTATCCTCGGCACCTTGGTCGGGATCGCCCGACTCTCTTCCAACTGGCTGATATCGAAGATAGCGGCCGTCTATATCGAAGTGCTTCAGGACATACCGGTACTTTTACAGCTCTTTTTCTGGTACGCGTTTTTTTACAATGTCCTGCCGTCACCCCGACAGGCCATGAATCCGATCATGGGCGTCTTCTTGAGCAATCGCGGTTTGGTGTTTGCCGTGCCGGAAGCGCATCCGGTCTTCAAATACATGGCCATCGCAATTGTTTTGGCCGGTGTCGCTATCTATTTTCTGCGGCGGTGGGCAAGAGAGAGACAGGCGCGGACAGGCCAACCCTTTCCGATCTTTCGTGTGTCCCTGGCACTGATGATCGGATTGCCCCTGATGGCCTGGGCTTTCGGCGGTGCACCTACCGCCATGAACGTGCCCGTTCTGATAGGCTTCAATTTCATCGGGGGAACCAACATCAGCCCCGAGTTTACGGCTCTTTTGCTCGGTTTGATTCTATACACGGCAGCTTTTGTGGCCGAAGTCGTCCGGGCAGGCATTCAGTCGGTCAGCAAGGGGCAGACCGAAGCGGCAATGTCGCTGGGCCTCAGACCCAGCCGGGTGCTGAACCTGGTGATTTTACCGCAGGCCCTGCGTGTCATCATTCCACCCTTGACCAGTCAGATGTTGAACCTGACCAAGAACAGTTCCCTGGCGGTTGCGATCGGATATCCCGACTTCGTGTCCGTGGCCGGCACCACGATCAATCAGACTGGCCAGGCCATCGAAGGTGTCGCCCTGATGATGATTGTCTATTTGACGTTGAGCCTGCTGACATCGGCCTTCATGAACTGGTACAATAAAAAGATGGCCCTGGTGGAAAGGTAAGATCGTGTTTCGATTTCATGGAAAGCGGCCTCGTCGCTATTATCTAAACCGGCAATAGCCAACGGAAGCGTCAAGCACTCACCTTATTAACGAACAGCATTTATAGACCCATGGCTGGAACGACTGTCAAACAGGTTGAAGAAACGATCAAACCGCCGGTGACGAGCGTGGGGGTCCTCGGATGGATGCGTGCCAACCTTTTCAACACTTGGTTTAACTCGGTCCTGACGCTGATCACCCTATACACGTTAGGGAAGATCGTACCCGCTTTTATCCGCTGGGCCTTTGTCGACAGCTTCTGGCTTCCTTCAGCCGGTGAAGCCTGCAAGGGCGCCGAAGGGGCCTGCTGGTCGATCATCCCCGCAAACATACGGTTCATTCTTTTCGGTTTTTTCCCCTACGAATTGCAGTGGCGGCCGCTGTTAGCCATGGCGCTTCTGATTGGCTTGCTGTTTTACAGTCGCAACAGAGACCATTGGAAAAAATCATTGGTCTATGCCTGGGGCATCGGTCTTTTAAGCATGGGCCTTCTCATGAAGGGTGGCATCTTGGGGTTGGCTGCGGTTGAAACCACCCAGTGGGGTGGCCTCCCGTTGACACTGCTGTTGTCGGTTTTTGGACTGGCGGCCGCCTATCCGCTGGGTGTTGTCCTGGCGCTGGGACGACAGTCCCAGATGCCGGCTGTCAAAGTAATGTGTATCGTTTACATCGAAATGATCCGGGGTGTACCACTGATCACCCTGCTGTTCATGTCGTCCATCGTTTTCCCCCTGTTTTTACCCGAGGGGGTTACCGTCAACGTCATCTTACGAGCACAGGTGGCTATCATTATGTTCACCGCCGCCTATATCGCAGAAGTTGTACGCGGCGGGCTGCAAGGGATGGCCAAGGGCCAGTATGAGGCTGCCGAATCGCTGGGGCTTAGCTATCCCAAGACCATGCGGCTGGTGATTTTGCCCCAGGCCTTGAGAATCGTGATACCTCCAACGGTCAGCCAACTCATATCGGCGTTGAAAGACACCTCCCTGGTGGTCATCATCGCCCTTTACGATCTGCTCAAGACAACCCAGTCCGTGCTGTCAAATCCCAAATGGACGGCCTATTCTTCAGAGGCCTACATCTTTGTGGCCTTGATCTATTTTGGCTGCTGTTATTTCATGTCCAGCTACAGCAGACGTCTGGAAAAGGAGCTGGATAGGGGCTTTTAGCCGGTAACGCGCTGTTATATAATCAGCGTGGATTGAAGTGGCTCCATCTAACGACAAGTTCCAAAAAAAAATGCCCACAACCAAACCCCAAGAGATCATCATGCGTGAAGACAAACCTGACAATCAGTTACAGCCGAACGGTGAAGCCATTATCGAGATCAAAGAGATGCACAAATGGTTCGGCGAGTTCCATGTTCTGCAGGACATCAACCTGACCGTGCAAAAGAAAGAGCGGATCGTTATCTGCGGCCCTTCCGGATCGGGGAAATCGACCCTCATCCGCTGTATCAACCGGTTGGAGGAGCACCAGCGCGGCCAGATCATCGTCGACGGCATCGAGTTGACCAACGATATCAA
>NZ_JASJGN010000363.1:0-3643 GCF_033791525.1 Desulfosarcina sp. | reverse complement strand
TTCCCATCCCGAACACGGAAGTTAAGCTCTTCAGCGCCGATGGTACTGCACGGGAAGCTGTGTGGGAGAGTAGGACGCCGCCGAAATCCTTCTTCATACCAGCCCGCTCCCACAAGCTTTCGGGGAGCGGGCTGCCTCGTTTTTATTCTGCCATAAAATTTTCAGATCTTCCTCCTTTTTTCGATCTGTGGTAAGGTCGCAGCATCATTGCGGACCCATTCTTTGCAACACATTACCATTCCTTTCACACATCGGCCTCAATATGGGTTTTCGAGGGATTAAAAACAGGGTTTTTATTCAATTCTGGATATTGTTCTTCTTATCCATGCTATTCATCGATGTGTTGGTGCTTTTCATTTTTCTCGAAAGAACCATTTCGCGACAAATCGATCAAAAACGATCTGTTCTGGCGATTGCCTGTCAAAACCACAGGCGGTTTCCCATTAACGATGATGCACTGGGTCTGCTGATAGACAAGCGCGTGCTGCCCAAGGGCGATCGGTTATTTTTTGCCGAGGCGTCCGCGCTAACACAGACCGGCGGGCATCCTATGGAAACGCCGGACGCCCTTGAAACAGCGGTTTATCAGACGCTGAACACTGGTTTGGCGACCACCCGAAAGGCCGGGAAAACGATTGGTTTGCTTTTTTTGCAGCACAAATCGGTGATTATTACCTGTCCCATCAAATCAGATGGCGCAACCGTTGCCGCCGGAGGTCTCGAGAGTTCCCTGACAAATATCTATCAGGACTTTCGCAGGATACAAAAGATATCCCTCATCTTTGTGGTTATTAACAGCTTCTTTTTTGCACTATTCGGCAACCGCCAACTCACCCGGATCTATTTCAGGCCGCTGAAAAGGCTGGCAAAACGCGCCGAAACCTATCAAGATGAAGATACATTGTTCTTCTCTGTTCGAAAAGAAGACAACGAGTTTTCCGTTCTCTCCTCTTCACTGAATAAAATGTTGGATCGCATTTCCGACGACAAGCGCGTGCTGAAGGAAACGATCGGCTCTCTCAAGGCCGCCAATGTTGAACTCAAGAAAGCGCAGAACGATGTCATCCGTGCCGAAAAATTGGCCACTGTGGGTCGCTTGACCTCCGGCATCGCCCACGAAATCGGCAACCCCATCGGAATTGTTTTAGGGTATCTGGATTTACTGAAACAGGCGGATTTGACATCTGAGGAACGAAATGACTTTGTCGCCAGGTCGGAAAAGGAGATCACGCGGATCAACCATATCATTCGGCAATTGCTCGACATGTCCAGATCCCCCGTCGGTGAATCAAAGGCGATGTCCATCCACCAACTGCTCCAGGACCTGATGGTGGTGCTCAGCTACCAGCCGGCGGCAGATTCCATTGTTTTCGAATCGAATCTTGACGCCACCGACGATATTGTTTTTGCTGACCCCGATCGGCTCAGACAGGTCTTTTTGAACATCCTGCTAAACGCCGTCGATGCGGTAAGCAGCGATACAAGCGCGGATGCACGGATACAGATGATCACCGAATGCACGACTGATGACAGCGGCTTGCCCAGTGAACCTGAAGGCGGTTTTATCAAGGTGACCATTCAGGACAGTGGGCCCGGGATCCATCCCTCAAATTTGCCTCATGTGTTCGATCCCTTTTTTACCACCAAGCCTCCCGGAAAAGGAACGGGGTTAGGGCTTAGTGTTTCATTCATGATTGTCGAAAAACTGGGTGGCCACATCACCGTATCCGGCAGCGAAGAAATGGGGGCCGTCTTTCAGGTGGTGTTACCGCTGGCTAAGCACAGGGATGTAATCGCTATGGATAGAAAGACAGGTTCTTATGGTAGCCAATAAAAAACAAAAAAGAATTCTGATCATCGACGATGAAGAAAATATGCGCCACATGCTTCAAACGATGCTTACGCGCTACGGTTATTCCATTTTTACGGCCAAAGATGGCGCCGACGGGCTTGAAAAAATAACCGACGATCAATTTGATTTCGTTCTTTGCGATGTGAAAATGCCGCGGATGAACGGCATGGAATTTTTAAAGGCAGGGCGCGATCGTCTGTTTTCAACTACCGTGATCATGATGTCAGCCTTTGGCAGCATCGACATGGCCATTGAGGCCATGAAACTCGGTGCCTACGATTTTGTTTCTAAACCGTTTAAAAATGAAGAAATCCGCCTGACCATCAAAAAAGCGGAAGAACGGGAGCGACTGACCAAAGAAAACATTGAACTCAAAGACCGGATCCGGCGTATCGGCGGCAGTCTCTCATTTGGAAACATGGTGGGCAGGAGCCCCATCATTCAGACCGTTTTTTCCGTGGCTTTGAAAGTTGCCCGATTTGACAGCACCGTGCTGATCACCGGTGAGAGCGGCACCGGAAAGGAACTGGTGGCCCAAGGTATCCACCGGGAAAGTGACCGGCGGTCCAGCCCCATGGTTCCGGTAAACTGTGCCTCCATACCGGAGAGTCTCATGGAAAGTGAGTTGTTCGGTCATGTCAAGGGTGCCTTTACCGGGGCCGATAAAGATAAGAAGGGCCTTTTCGAAATAGCAGAAGGGGGAACCCTTTTTCTGGATGAGATTGGCGATATTCCGGTTTCCCTGCAACCGAAGCTGCTCCGGGTACTTCAGGAAAGCGAAATTCGTCCGGTGGGCGGGGGCCAATCCAGAGCCGTCGATATACGCGTGATTGCGGCTACCTCGAAGGACTTGGAAAAGGAAATGGCGTCGGGGCATTTCAGGGAGGATTTGTTTTACCGCCTCAATGTCGTTCCCATAACGCTGCCTCCGCTTCGGCATCGGCCGGAGGATATCCCCCTGCTGTGCAAATTTTTTATAAACCGCTTTAATAAAAGCCTTGGCAGCAGTATCATGAATATCTCATCTGCAGTCATGACCGGGCTGATGCAACATGACTGGCCGGGTAACATCAGAGAATTGGAAAATGCCATCGAGCGTGCCATCGTCCTTGCGGATGGCAGCACCTTGGAATTAGAAAATTTTGTTTTTGGCAAAGGGGGGGCGTCGAATCCGGATCCAACGGGCAGCGGCTATGACGGGTTCTCTTTGAAAGCCGCCAAAGCAGAACTGGAGGATAAGATGATCCGAAAGGCGCTCACTGCAACAGGCGGGAATCGAACCCATGCGGCCAACATGCTTGAGATCAGCCACCCCTCTCTGTTAAGCAAAATAAAGCTGTATGGTATCGAAAAATAGAAGGGCTCGGGGGTTCAAGGATCCGAGGGGTCAAGGGGAGCTTTTACGCTTTACCTGAACTGAATGAATTGACGATTGCCTCCTTGAACCCTGGGCCTCCTGGATCTTTCTATGTCAGCCCAAACCTGGAAGATGACGATGAACACTAAAATAGCCAAAGGATTTTGACGGCACGTTCTCACAGTTTGGCCTGCTGGAATAATCGTTCGATATTCAGCCGGTTGATCATATCCGTGAATATCTCCCCAATCACTTTTTCCGCACCGCCGCTCCCCATCACTTTCAGTCGTTCCGCACTTCCGGACACCACCTCCCGTGCAACCAGTTGCGTGTCCTGAGTCAGGCTGACTTCATAGCTGATGTCCGCCATCCATTTCAGGCCGACCAGGTTGATGTGGAACTGATTGATGTTGATCTGGAACACCGGTATGCTC
>NZ_JASJGN010000362.1:0-5170 GCF_033791525.1 Desulfosarcina sp. | reverse complement strand
CAGGCCGGCAATCAGGCGCAGGATAGTGGACTTCCCACAGCCGGACGGACCCAGCAGCACCGTCAGGCTGCCTTTGGCAACCGTAAAGGAAACCTGTTCAACGGCAACGACCAGACCCCATTGCTTGGCCAGTTCACGGATTTCGATGCGGCTCATGGGGACCTTTCTCCTTTGCAAACAAGCAGCTGGGGCCGGAATGCTTTAGCAGTGCCGAGATATCCCCTTTCGCATAGCCAGTTCAGATCCGGGCTAAGTGTCTGGGTGGTACTTGGAGATGACTGACCCGGTCATCCATCAGAAAACATAATGCTGGCAGACCATTTTGACAATCGGTGCTTGGCGTTCGGAAGGAAGCATCGATCAGATGCGGACAGCGGATCTTAATGATTGTTTTTTATTTGAACTTGTTCTCAGAAGATCTTACGACAATAACAAAAGCGGAATCAAACTATTTTTGGAATAGCCGCAGAATCAGTAGCCGCCCGCTTACCATAGACTTCATTTTTTTGCAGTCCGAATCTGCATCGATTTTTAACCGGCGAACGATAGGCTATATTAGATGTAACCTTCGCCACGATTAAGGCTCAAATTTAGCAATGCGCATAAAAGGGCTTACGGGTTTGAAACCTGTATGAGACGAACGACAACACTTAACCCCATCGTTGCATGAAAACATGTGAAAACTATTGTAAAATTCAGTAATGATATAGAAAACGTTATTTCTTACCGAAGGTGCAGGAATCCACCGGATGTGAATTCCTGCAAGAACAATGATTTTCTCATGTTTTTACCCTTTCGGGAAAGCGAGAGGATTCCAGATCCCGCGTTGCCAAGGGATTGCAGTAAAGGACTACGGCGTCACCCTCGGCGCCTTGGCTCTGAAACCCTCCCGCTTTTGCAACGTTGGGGAGAACTTTGATGGAAGCCATTCAACGGTTTAAAGAGATTTGTACGGACCCGAAAGCTTACGCCCGGCGCTGGAAGGAGAAGACCGGCGGCAAGGTGATCGGCACCTTGTGTTCCTACGCCCCGGAAGAGCTGATCCTTGCCGGGGGCGCGTTGGCGTTTCGCATCGTCGGCGGCAGCGGCAGCATATCGAAGGCCGATGCGCACCTGCAGAGCTATAGCTGCAGCCTGGTCCGCGGCGCCCTCGACGATGCACTCAACGGAGATTTTGATTTTCTCGACGGCGCCATCTTCCCTCACACCTGCGATTCCATCCAACGGTTGTCCGACATCTGGCGGATGAACGCCAAAACCGGTTTTCACCTGGATGTGGTGCTGCCGGTCAAGTTGAATACACAAAGTGCCCGGGACTATATGACCGCAGTGATGAGAAAAGCCAGAACCGACCTGGAAGCGGCTCTGGAGAAAACCATCACCGATGAAGACCTGCAACAGGCCATCGACACGTATAACGGGATCCGGTCGGCCATGCAGCGGCTCTACAAGCTCCGGAACGATCGCCCCGGTGCGATCGCCGGCAGTGACGTTCACACCATTGTGCGGGCATCCATGATCATGGACCGCAACGAATTTCTCAACAGCCTGGCCCAGGTGTTAGACACCCTGGAGCGAAAGTCTGATCCTGGATCAACCGCCGCCAAACGCATCTTTCTCTCCGGCGGGGTCTGCAACCTGCCCGACGTATACGGCGTTATCGAATCGGCCGGCGGTGCCGTGGTGGGCGACGACCTGTGCACCGGCTCCCGCGGTCTGACCGGCCTTGTAGATACCGGCGGTGATCCCATGGATGCCATCGCCGACCGCTATGCCCGGCGGGCCATCTGTCCGGCCAAGCATGCGGGCATCACCAGCCGGGGCGACGACCTGGTCCGTCTGGCAAAAGCATCCCGGGCCCAGGGGGTTATCCTTCTCTTCCTGAAATTTTGCGACCCACACGCCTTTGACTACCCCTATCTCAAATCCATGCTGGACGCCGAAGGCATTCCCAGCCTGCTGGTGGAACTGGAAGAACAGACTGCCTCGCAGGGACAGTTTCAGACGAGGTGTGAGGCTTTTATGGAAATGCTATAAATATAGCGGCTTCGTAAGAAACCCGATATCTGCGTTACGCTTCATCCCTCGTCATTGCGGAGTACCTGCGTGTACGCTGCCTACGGCACCCGCGATAGCGGTATTCTCGGGATGGAACATAAATGTTCGCCGTACGGATGAAGGTCGATTTGCTGTTCGCTCGCTTAAGCTCGCTTTCGCGGCCCGCAATCCTTGATATCAGGCTTCTTACGAAGCCGTCGAAAATGCAATTTTTTATTTGTTCATCGACAAAATAAGAAACATGACTCTGTTGTCATCCCGGCGAGATACAGGAGAACCCAATGAGCGATCCCCAAAAGCCGATCGACCCTGAAAAGGAAAAGCGCAAAATCAAGTCGGTGGGGCGCATGAAGGATATCATGACCCACTACTACATCGACGCCAAGACCGCCGACCAGACCGGTAAGAAAGTGGCCTGGATCACCAGCGGTGGGCCGGTGGAGCCGTTGATCGCCATGGACGTGATCCCGGTATACCCGGAAAATCACGGGGCCATGATCGGTGCCGCCAAGATGGGCGTGGATCTGTGCGAAAAGGCCGAGGCGATGGGCTACGCCGGCGACCTGTGCTCCTACGCCAGGGCCGATATTGCCTGTGCCACCGTCGACGGCGGCCCCATCGGCGGGTTGCCCCGGCCGGACATGCTCGTGTGCTGCAACAACATCTGCGGCACGGTGCTCAAGTGGTACGAGGTGCAGGCCCGCTATTTCAAGGTGCCCCTGTTCATCCTGGACACCCCGTTCAGCCACACGGAGTACACCCGGGAGGCCCACACCTATGTGCGCGCCCAGCTGGATGAGTACATCACTTTTCTGGAAACCCACTGCAGGAAAAAGTTCGATCACGACCGTCTGGATGAGGTGGGCCGGCTTTCCATGGCGGGCCAGCGCCTCTGGCAGCAGGTGCTCGACACCACGGTTCACCGGCCGGCACCCATGAGTGCCTTCGATGCCTTTTTCCACCTGGCTCTGATCGTCACCCTGCGCGGCACCCAGACGGTGGTCGACTACTATACCGAACTGCTCGACGAGATGAAAACCCGGGTGGCCACGGGTATTGCCGCCGTGCCTGGTGAGCGCTACCGGCTGCTGTGGGACAATCTGCCGGTATGGTTCCGCACCCGCTGGCTGTCGGACAAATTTGCCGCCCACAACGCCTGCCTGGTGGCGGACACCTATACCTCGTCGTGGTGTGGAACCCTTAAGTACCTGGATGAAAAAGATTTTCTCGGCTCCATGGCCCAGGGATACTCGCGTGTCTATATCAACATCGGTACGGATCAGATGGCCGACATGGTGGTGGACATGGTGGAAAAATACAGCGCCGACGGCCTGGTGATGCATTCCAACCGCAGCTGCAAGCCATACAGCCTGGGGCAGTACGACATCCAGCGCATCGTCCAGGCCAAGTGCGGCATTCCCGCTTTGGTGATCGAGGCGGACATGACCGATGCGCGAAACTTTTCCGAAAGTCAGATTGAGACCCGTATCGATGCCTTCATGGAGGTGTTGACGGGTGCATAAAAAGACTGATATCTGCGTTACGCTTCATCCTTCGTCACTGCGGCGTACCACGAGTACGCCTCCTTCCTCAGGACTCGCAAGCCTTGATCTCGGGCTTTTTATGGATCCGTTGAAAATGCGAATGTTAATGCGTTCATCATCTCTGAAGTCAATGCGTTAGGAGACCATTTGATGATTACGGTTGGAATCGATGTGGGGTCAATCAGTGCCAAGGCGGCCGTGGTCAGAGACGGCGAGTTGCTCGGATCAGGGGTGATCTTGACCGGGTACAACGCCAGGAATGCCGGGGAGAATGTGTTTGCCGACCTGCTGGCGAAGCTCGGCATCGGCAAAGATGCCGTGGATTGGATCGTGGCTACCGGCTACGGTCGCAAAAGCGTCGACTTTGCCGACAAGGCCGTGACCGAAATTACCTGCCACGCGGCCGGGGCTCATTTTCAGGACCCGGCCGTGCGCTGCGTCATCGACATCGGCGGCCAGGACAGCAAGGCCATCGCCATGGACGCCACCGGCCGGGTCACCGACTTTGCCATGAATGACAAATGTGCGGCCGGTACCGGTCGGTTTCTCGAGGTGATGGCCCGGGCATTGGAGGTGGACCTGGATGCCTTCGGTAAGATGTCCCTGAAAGCGGACCGGCCGGCCGCCATCAGCAGCCTGTGCACCGTCTTTGCCGAATCCGAAGTGATCTCCCTCATCGCCAGGGGCGAACGCCGGGAGAACATCATTGCCGGCATCCACGAATCCATCGGTTCCCGGGTGATCGCCATGGCCGGCCGGGTGGGCATCACCGAACCGGTAATGATGACCGGCGGGGTGGCCAAGAACATCGGCGTGGTCCGGGCGCTGGAGAAAAAATCCGGCAAACCCATCCGCGTTTTTGCCAATGCGCAGGTCAACGGCGCCATCGGTGCCGCACTGATCGCTGCCGGCATCGCCTGACAGCTAAAGCGAGCGATGATCTTTCCCATTGATTAAATGGGACGGTTGGATTGACCCAAAAAATCAGGTCGACGCGGGGATGGCATATAATAATTTAAGTGCATTGATCAGTGAACTGCGCTATATTCAGACGCTGAACAAATTACACCCCAACGATGGGCGACACTGACATCGGCTGCAGGGACAAACGGATTTATGGAACATAACCATGCATCGGAAAAAGGAAGCCTGCTTGAGATCAGATCATTGCGGGAACAGGTTTATGAATATCTGAGAGGAGAAATGCAGGCCGGCAACCTGATTCCCGGGTCTTTCATCCCCTTGAATGAAATCAGTGAACATCTCGGTATCAGCAAGACCCCGTTGCGAGATGCCATCATACAGCTTGAATGTGAGGGGTTCGTAACCATTCTGCCACGGCGCGGCGTGGTGATGAACAAGCTTTCCTTGGATGAGATTAGAAATATGCTTGACGTCGTCGGGGCATTGGAAAGCCAGGTCCTTTTATCGGTCTTCGATCAGATCAAGCCCCACCACCTTGAAACGATGGAGCAACTCAATGAAAAAATGAGATCGATCATGTACCTTCAAAAATTCCGCAAATTCGATCAACGATACTACCAGTTAAACATTGCCTTTCATGATGT
>NZ_JASJGN010000361.1:0-4523 GCF_033791525.1 Desulfosarcina sp. | reverse complement strand
GACAGCTATCGGTGTTTTACCAAGCAATACGCATGCCCAAAAAAAAATTAACGGTGATATTTATCAACCGTCTATAATAATAACAAAAAATATATTTAACATCAGTTGTCACAATTTAGTATTTGCATAAAATGTACATATCGTATAAACAATATGTTTAAACGATATGTACAATGCATGAGGCCACCGATGGAAATTGAAACGACTGAATTTGAACTCATAGAAAATTGGGATAAGATCCTTAATCTTCTCAATGACGGTCTAATGATAGTCAGGCCAGACGGGTCAATCTTTCATATAAACCGTGCCATGGAAAAAATTCTTGGATACAAACGGTCTGAAATTATAGGCCGGCCCTGCCTGATGTTAAATTGTGACGCATGCGAACCACTGATGTCCAAGGTGCCGGGAACATGGTGCACACTTTTCTATGAGGCCAAAAACATTCAAAAAGAATGTCTGGTGGTTAAAAAAGACGGATCTTATGCCTCTGTTATCAAAAAAGCCTCACTTCTCTATAGATCAACTGGTGAAGTCCTTGGGGCCGTGGAAATCTTCACCGATGTTTCCAACGTTCAAAAATTGGATAGCGAGTTGAACCGCCTGTCGCAGCAGCTTTATGGGGGAATAGGCTTCCAGGGGATTATCGGGAAATCCGGTTTGATGAAAAAAGTATTTGGTGTGGTTGAAAAAGCCGCAAACAGTGATGCGCCAGTGATTGTTTTCGGCGAGAGCGGTACAGGAAAAGAGCTTGTTGCCCAGGCCATTCACAATTTGAGTAAACGAAGAGAAGGACCGTTTGTCCAGGTCAACAGTGCCGCATTGAATCCAGCCCTTTTAGAAAGTGAGCTGTTCGGTCACATCAAGGGGGCCTTTACTGGGGCTTACCGGCATAGAATGGGGCGATTTGAGTATGCCAATGGCGGCAGCCTGTTTCTGGATGAAATTGGGGATCTGCCTCCCTCTGTCCAGGTGAAGCTTCTTCGGGTTCTGGAGTCCAAGAAAATTGAAAGAGTTGGAGATCAGGAACCAATTGGTGTTGATGCACGAATTATATCAGCCACCAACAAGAATCTTAAAGCGTTAATCGAGGAGAAGAAATTTCGTGAAGACCTGTTTTTCCGAATTAATGTAATTCCAATAACTCTGCCCCCGCTGCGCGACCGCATGGATGATGTGCCTCTGCTGGTCAAATCGTTTGTTGATCAAATGCAGATGCTGACCAAAAAAGAGATTACCGGTTTGACTGCTGAGGCAATGAATTTATTCATGACTTACCGATGGCCTGGGAACGTCAGAGAATTGAAAGCTGCCATAGAATACGCCTTTGTCATCAAAGATTCTGGTCTGATTGGCCCTAATGATTTCCCTGGGCATATTCTTGAATATAATGAGGCTGATGTTTGCCACTATAATGGTGCCCCAGAAAAAGATTGCGAAGAAAAGACGGCACTGATTGAAGCACTGAAACGATCAATGGGTAACAAATCTCACGCCGCCCGCATATTGGGGATAAGTCGGGGAACCGTTTGGAATAGGATGCGGAAGTATAATATCAACCCTAAAAGAATCGTATTTTCCTGAACTGGCATCATCGATCCAAAATAATCTTCACCATTTCGACAAACCCGAACCCGCCCTCGGATCGGGTCACCCAAATCGGCGGCACTGCCAGCTGCGTTTCGAAGGCACGGACATTGGCTACCCCCACCGAGTGGGGAAAAAAGCCGAACATGGGTGAATCGTTGGGTGAATCGCCGCAGAAGATCACCTGTTCCCGTACCGCATCCATTTCCACGTTAAATTCTTCCTCGAACATCAATCGGGACATGGACAGCTTGTCGTAGTCACCGAACCATCCGTTGACGTGGATGGAGCTGATCTTGGCAGTGGCGCCATTGGCTTCGAAAATTGCCTTGACGGCTTCGACTGATGGCATGGGCAGAGCAGGCACGTCTTCGCAGAAATCAATGGCCAGATCCGCTTCACGATAGGCCTGATCGGCGGCCACGGCACATCCCGGAACGCTGGACAGGATTTTTTCCCGGATTATATCGAGTCTGGCGCGATCGGCGCGTCGTTCTTCCTTTGACTTCCAGTAGCGTCGAATCATCTTTTTCTCGCGGCCATCGTAGCGAAAATAGAAGGCGCCGTTTTCTCCCACCAGTCCGTCCACCGGCCACATGCGGGCGATATGGTCGCACCAGCCGGCCGGGCGACCCGTGATGGGGATCACCCGGATGCCGGCCAGTTGGAGGTCCTCCATGGCGGCGAACACCACCGCCGGCAGCCGGCCCTTGATGGTGAGGGTGTCGTCGATGTCGGTGAGTACATATCGGATGTGAGGCTTGGTTCTCACGGGAAAAGTGGAAATCGGGTTCATCGCTGATGACCTGCGGCGCTCTTAAGTTGATCGGATATGCGTCGAGCCTTTGGATGCGGGGGCGGTCTAAGCCCTCGACACGGTGGGTTGATAACCACGCAATGTTTCAATTCCATTGAAATCAGCTCATTTATCCTGTACTTACATCCCATTCGTCCGTTGCCTGGGAATGGGGAGCCGTTGTTTTGCTAAATACAGGTGTAATATAGACTTATAAATGAATATCCATCAGTTGCCAACACCGTTATTTATTGCTCACCGGGGCTATAGTGCCTGTTACCCGGAGAACACCCTCGCCGCGTTCAACGGTGCCATCGATGCCGGCGCCCATATGATCGAACTAGACGTTTGTCTGTCCAAGGATCGCCACCTGGTGGTGATCCACGACGAAACCGTGGACCGAACCACCAACGGAACCGGTGCGGTCAAGGCGCTTACCATGGATCAGCTGGACCGGTTGGACGCCGGCAGCTGGTTCGACCCGCGGTTCAACACGGAGCGGCTGCCCACCCTGGCCCAGGTGTTGGATGCGGCAAAAGGGCACCTGTTGGTGAACATCGAAATCAAGCCGGAAGCCTTTGAGGCGGACGGGCCGGCAGATGCCGTTGAGCGTCAGGTATTGAACCTGGTGCGTGGGAAAAATATGCTTGATGAGGTTTTGGTGTCCAGCTTCGAATGGCAGATGCTGGAAAATCTCCGGAAACTGGAGCCAGGAATCGCTTTGGGCCTCCTTGCCGAAGCTCCCGCGGATGAGCGCTTGATCCACTGGTACCAGCGGATCAATGGTTTCTCGTGGCATCCGGACTTCCGGGTACTGACCCGACAGCAGGTGGACAGCCTTCACGACCTGGGAGCGCGGGTGTTTCCCTATGCGGTGGATGGCCGGATAGATTCGCTCGGGATGCTGGCCATGGGTGTGGACGGGTTGATCGTTGACGACCCGCGGCAAATGACAGCGCGGCAACCTTAACGGCTGCGTAAAAAGCCCGCAGCGACCACTAAGGAGAAAAACGATGGCCCGACCCGTGCTTTTGGATGTGGAAAATCAGATCGCGGTGATCACGCTCAACCGTCCCGAGCGGCGGAACGCCATCAACCAGCAGCTGCTCATCCGCCTTTACGACGCGCTGGATGCGGTGACCGTCCGAGATGATGTCCGGGTGATCATCATTACCGGAAACGGACCCTCGTTTTGTGCCGGCCTGGACCTGGGTGCCATCGGGAAGGAGAATCTTTTCGACCCTCGGGGAAACGGCAGCGACCTGCCGGATTTGATGCGTGCCTGCAATAAGCCCATCATCGCTGCGGTCAACGGACACGCCATCACCGGCGGCTTCGAACTGGCGCTGAATTGCGATTTTATCATTGCTGCTGAAAATGCGCAGTTCTCCGATACCCATGTCCGCGTTGGCATCCATCCGGGCTGGGGAATGACCCAACTGCTTCAGCAGACCGTGGGTCAGCGCCGGGCCAAACAGATCTCTTTTGCCTGTCAGCCCATATACGCCCACACGGCACTGGCCTGGGGTCTGGTGAACGAGGTGCTGCCCCGGGAGCATCTGCTGGACCGCGCGAAAACCATTGCGGCTCAGATCGTCAAGGCCGATCCTCAACTTCTGGGTGTCATTAAAACATTGATCGAAAACCGCAACCGCAGCCCACTGGAGCAGGCCTTCGATCAAGAGAGAAGCGGCTTCAAGCAGTTTCTCCGGGATCAGATCAGCAAATTCAAATCATAATAAGCCTGTCTCAAAATGGTTGCCCAGCCCCGACATAGTCCTACATTGGGCTTTTTGAAACGGGCTCTCGGGAAAGGAGAGGTGCCATGGGACGCTACCTGTTGCTGGACATCGGTGCCGGTACCCTGGACATGCTTTGCTATGACACCGACCACGATCTTCACTACAAAGCGGTGGTCCGATCGCCGGTGCGGGTGTTGGCGGACGAGATCCGGCAGACCCGCGGAAATCTGGTGGTTACCGGATGTGAAATGGGCGGCGGCCCGGTCTCCCAGGCCCTGATCGACCGCGCAAAAACGGCCGACGTGCGGATGTCGGCGCCCGCCGCCACCACCATCCATCACGACATGCAGCGGGTGGCGGCGCATGGCATCCGCGTGATGGACGCGGCAGAAGCGGAG
>NZ_JASJGN010000360.1:0-31043 GCF_033791525.1 Desulfosarcina sp. | reverse complement strand
GCCGGCACCTGGTTTTCCCGGATGACCCCGCTGCGGACGGCATCGTCCAGATCGTGGTTCAGGTAGGCCATGATGTCCGATACCCGAACGATGCGACCTTCGATGGTGCAGGCCAGTTCATCGGGGTCATCGGGCAGGATTTTCCCGTAGCCTTTGGAGTGCTTGATAATGCCGTCGCGAACCTCATGGGTCAGGTTTAACCCCCTGCCATTATTCTCGATCACATCGACCACCCGAAGACTCTGCTTGTGATGATAGAAATCCGGGGAGTAGATCTCCTGCAGCACCGCTTCACCACCGTGCCCAAAGGGGGTATGCCCCAAATCGTGTCCCAGGGCAATGGCTTCGGCCAGGTCTTCGTTGAGAAACATCGCCCGGGCAATGGTCCGGGCAATCTGGGACACCTCCAGCGTATGGGTTAGCCGCGTGCGGTATTCGTCTCCCAGCGGGTTGAGGAACACCTGGGTTTTATGCTTCAGCCGCCTGAATGCGTTGGCGTAGACGATGCGGTCTCGGTCAACCTGGAATGCGGTGCGGATGGGGCAGGCATCCTCCGGCCGCTGCCGGCCCCGGCTCTGGGCGCTTTGGCAGCCGAACGGCGACATGAAGTTTTTTTCGCGTTTTTCAAATTGTTCGCGGATGTTCATGGCACCCCGGTTGTGATTTCTCCATAGATGTATTATTTTTAAATGGTCATCTATTCACAGACAAAAGGCTTTGTAAAGCGGTATCTTGGCGACGGACAAGGTGGATTATGAGTGGTCATCATCTGATACTGGGGGAGCTTGGCGATTTCATCTCCGGTGAAATGCTGGCAGATACCCACGACGAGCGCTATCGCCAGAAAATCGCCCGTTTTCTCGTGGCCGACAAAGGTTATGCAAAGGCGGACATCCACCCCCGCAGCCTGATGATCGTTGCCGCCGGAAACCGGAAGGGACGGCTGATGCTGGACTTTACGGTAACGGTTGACGATCGCAAGGCAATGGTGATTAAATACGGGCCAGGTTCCTTAGTGACCCGTTATCGGCCGACGTTGGCCATGTCGCGTCTGGTGGTACCTTACCAGATCCCCGTAGTGGTGGTGACAAATGGTGAGTCGGCGGATATCCTCGACGGCGAAACCGGCAAATTGATGGGATCGGGCTTTGATCGGATTCCCGATAGGGAAAACTTGGAGCAACAGTTAAATCGGGCCAGATTTTCGCCCATTTCATTAAAGCGTGCGGAAATGGAAGCAAGGATCGTCTACGCATTTGAAATTGACGGCGGTTGCCCCTGTGACGATACCGCATGCAGAATTCTATGAACCCTGAGACGGTCTCGGAAAAAGATACAGCGTTCATGTCCGCGGCGCTTGGCCTGGCCCAAACGGCCCTGGTGGCGGGTGAGTTTCCCGTGGGTTGTGTGATTGCAGACGGTGAGTTCGTGGTTGCCCGGGGGCATCGCACAGGCACGGCAGCTGGATCGGGAAACGAGATCGACCATGCTGAAGTCAATACCCTGCGGTGTCTTGGCGATGACAACCCGGACATCGATCGTTCACGGCTGGCCATATACTGCACGATGGAACCTTGCCTCATGTGTTTTTCCGCCATTTTGCTCAGCGGCATCGGCAGAATCGTCTATGCCTATGAAGATGTGATGGGGGGGGGGACCGGGTGTGACCGATCCGGTTTGCCTCCCCTATACCGAAACGCTCAATTGACGGTGATCTCCGGCGTCTTGAGAATAAACAGCCTGTTGCTGTTCAAGCGGTTTTTCGCCGATTCGGCCAACCCCTATTGGGCGGACAGCCTGTTGAGCCGCTATACGTTGGCGCAGAAGGAATCTCCATGACCGTTCATGGGCGTAAACCATCTTAATGGGGGTGGGCTAGGTCCACCAATAGACCGGACACTTTTTTGTCTTTGTCCCTAACTCAGAACGTTGAACCCTGAACCCGCGAACGCGTAAGCCATTTTTTTCTTGCATTTGCCGGCGGCGTCATATATTGGACTAAAGTTTAGTAACGAGTATCGGGCCACCTTCCGGTGGTTCGAATCGGAGGGGAATCATCGGTCTGCCAATGGTTGGCAGGGTAGAGAAAATCGAACGTTTAGGGCTTCAGGAGGTGGAAGTATAGCTGGTCCCAGATATAGACAGATGGACAGGAGGCCGCCCGATACCACCCGGATCAATCAGGGTATCCGGGTGAGGGAAGTCCGCTTGATCGACCCGGAGGGAAACCAGGTCGGCGTACTTCCGATTCATCAGGCGTTGGCCCAAGCGAATGATTTTGGTCTCGATCTTGTCGAAATTTCGCCCAACGCGAAACCGCCGGTATGTAAGATTATGGATTACGGGCGGTTCAAGTACGAGCAGACCAAAAAACAGCAAGAGGCCAAAAAAAAGCAGACCACTTTTCAGCTCAAAGAGATCAAGGTCCGGCCCAAAACCGGAGATCATGATCTCGAGACGAAAATGGGCCACATTCGCAAATTTCTTGACCGTAAAGACAAGGTCAAGGTCACGGTGATGTTCCGTGGCCGGGAAATTACGCTTTCAGATCGTGGTAGAGCACTGTTGCAGAGAATCGCCACTGAACTTGAAGAGATTGCCGTCGTGGAACAATATCCCAAGTTTGAAGGACGGACGATGATGATGGTGCTGGCTCCCCGATCCCAGATAGTGCCGCCAGGCCAATAACGGATTATGGCGCCGGCCCTCGGGCTCGGGCCATGGCTCGCACGAAATAGAAAAGCGCCGTTTCAATAGTTGGCGTGAACGCATGTGATCGTTCACGCCATCGGTTTTTGAAATGCGGTTTTCGTTCGATTTAATCATTACAGAATGATGCTCAATTTTTTTCAAGGAGAGGAACCATGCCGAAAATTAAAACCAACCGGGCGGCCGCGAAGCGGTTCAAGAAAACCGGGTCCGGTCGATACACGTTTTCAAAATCTCACCACAGTCACATCCTGACCTCTAAGTCCCGAAAACGTAAGCGTTCCCTGAAGAAGATGCAGCTGGTCAAAAAGAGCGACATGAGAGAAGTCCGGCTCCTTTTGCCCAACGGCTGATCGACGGTTAATTAGACTTTATATAGCAGGTTTCACCGATGGCGTCATGTGAGGCGCGATTCAGGAGCGGGTGGCCCAGAAAACCTGTTAGCAAGGAGATGAGATCATGCGAATTAAAAGAGGCTTCAAGGCGAGAAGACGCCGTCAGAAAGTTTTAAAGCTGGCCAAAGGATATCGCGGTGGGCACAGCAAACTGTTTCGGACCGCGGCAGATACAGTCGATAAGGCACTCAATTATGCCTATCGGGATCGCAAACAGCGCAAGCGCCAGTTCCGCCGGTTGTGGATTGCCCGCATCAACGCTGCGGCGCGTATGAATGACCTTTCCTACAGCCGGTTCATCAGTGGTCTGAAAAAGGCCGATGTGAACCTGGATCGAAAAGTGCTTGCCGATCTTGCAATATCCGATCCCCCTGGATTTGCCCAGATTGCCGCGCTGGCGTCACAGCAGGGTTAAGCCGGGTTGACCTGTCGCGGCGAGTGCCGCACGAATCAGTATCCTCCCGCTGCCCCCTCCTTATCTGAGCCGCGAAAGTGTCCGCATACCTCAATCCCGCCCCGCTGGGATTGAGGGACGGCGACAATTCATATATAACAGAGCGACAATCGTGGAAAATACCATAGAACGGATATACGTGGACGCCATGGAAGCGCTGGCGTCAGTCGCTGATGTTGATGCGGTAAACGATCTTTCCACTCAGTTCCTCGGTCGGAAGGGTCGCATCACCTACTATTTGAGAAACATCTCCAGTCTTCCCGTCGAGGAACGGCCTCAGGCGGGCAAGCGGGCCAATGAGATCAAGCGTTCCCTGGAAGGTGAATTCAAGGATGCGTTGACCCGTCTGGCCAATATGTCCGATAGGGCGACGGACCGCATCGATGTCTCCTTGCCGGGTCGGGTGCCGGAGAAAGGATCGCTTCACCCGATTACCCAGATCACCAACCGCATCTGCAGCATCTTTTCGCAGATGGGCTTCGATGTGGTCGAAGGCCCGGAGGTGGAGACAGACTACTACAACTTCGAGGCCCTCAATATTCCTAAAAACCATCCTGCCCGGGACATGCAGGACACCTTTTATGTATCGGACAATGTGGTGCTTCGAACGCACACGTCGCCCACACAGCCACGGGTGATGGAACAGCAGCAGCCGCCGGTGCGCATCATCGCCCCTGGCAAGGTGTACCGGTGCGATTCCGATCTGACCCATACGCCCATGTTTCACCAGGTGGAGGGGCTGCTGGTGGATCGCCATGTCTCGTTTGCCGATCTCAAGGGAACCCTGACCGCATTCATTCACCAGATGTTCGACGACCAGACCACTTTGCGCTTTCGACCCAGCTTCTTTCCATTCACCGAACCCAGCGCCGAAGTGGATATCCGATGCGTGATTTGCCGGGGAAAAGGCTGTCGTGTTTGCTCTCAAACCGGATGGCTGGAGATTTTGGGTTCCGGCATGGTCCATCCGGCGGTGTTTGAAAATATCGGCTATGACACCAGTCGATACACCGGTTTTGCTTTCGGTATGGGGGTGGAGCGTATTGCCATGCTTAAATACGGCATCGATGATATTCGGCGCTATTTCGACAATGACTATCGATTCCTGAGTCAATTTTAACGGAGTGTTCCCGAACCGATGAAAGTTAGCTTAAACTGGCTGAAAGAATATGTGCCCATCGATATGGCGGTCCCGGACCTCGCCGATGCCCTGACGATGGCCGGACTGGAAGTGGAGGCCGTTGAAGATCGCTATGCCCATCTGGAAACGGTGGTCGTCGGGCAGGTGGTCGATGTTTCGCCCCACCCCAACGCCGACCGGCTGAAATTGTGTCGCGTGGATGGCGGTAACGGCATTGTGCCGGTGGTTTGCGGGGCCCCCAATGTGACAACGGGGATGCACGCACCCCTGGCCCGTGTGGGCACACGGCTACCCGACGGCACCGTGTTGGCAAAGAGCGTCATTCGGGGAGAACCCTCCGAAGGCATGCTGTGCAGCGAGATTGAAATGGGTTTAGGACTGGATGCTTCCGGTCTGATGTTGCTGGAGGGGGATTTTCAACCCGGCCTTTCCTTGAAAGCGGCGCTGAATCTTTTCGATTTCACCTTCGAGATTGGATTGACGCCCAACCGGCCGGATTGCCTGAGCATGATGGGTGTGGCACGTGAGATTGCCGCCATCCAGGGCGTTCAGATGAATCCGCCGGTTTTCAGCCTGCCCGATGCCCAGGGAGATATCAAGGCCTTGACCTCGGTGACGATCGAAGCGCCCGACCATTGCCCCCGGTACGCCGCTCGACTGCTGGAACACATTACCGTGGCACCGTCCCCATACTGGCTTCAAGACCGGTTGAGGTCGGTGGGTGTGCGGCCCATCAACAACCTGGTCGATATAACTAATTTCGTCATGCTGGAGACCGGGCAACCCCTGCATGCCTTTGATTTTGACAACCTGTCCGGCCATCGTATCGTGGTTCGAACGGCTGCAGATCAAGAACCGTTCACCACCCTGGATCAAAAGGGGCGACGGCTTTCCGAACAAATGCTCATGATTTGCGATGGTGAAAAGCCGGTGGCGGTCGGTGGTGTCATGGGCGGGCTGAACTCGGAAATAGAAGACGCCACCACGCGTGTGCTCATCGAAAGTGCCTGCTTTGATCCGATCAGCATTCGCAAAACATCCAAGGCCCTGTTGCTCAATACGGATGCTTCCCACCGGTTTGAGCGGGGCGTGGACCCGGACGGCACCCTTTTCGCCCTGAATCGCGCTGCCGGCATTATGGCCGAGTTGGGCCAAGGCCGTTTGGTGGGGGGTGTGATCGATGAGGATTTCAGAACGTCGGGTCCCCTGACACTCGCTTTGAGCGTGCGGGCCACCAATGATCTTTTAGGCACCGATTTAGACTTTGACCGCATGGCCACCCTGCTGGAAAGCATCGAATTCAAGGTTCGGGCCGAGGGTGATGAGAGACTTCAGGTGCAGGTGCCTTCTTTTCGGGTGGATGTCTCCCGTCCCCAGGATCTCATGGAAGAGGTGGCCCGGCTTTCCGGCTACAACCAGATTCCCACCACCTTCCCCGTGGTTCCGGCACAGGGCACGACCCCTTCTATAATGATGGTCCGGCGCAACCAGGTTAGAGATATTCTTAATGGGTTCGGATTTTCAGAGGCCATCAATTACTCCTTCATCAGCGCTGATTCCTGCGACCGTATTCAATTGGATGCCGATGACTCTCGTCGTCACCATATTGCCTTGCTCAACCCGATTTCCGAGGAGCAGTCGGTGATGCGGACCACTCTGGTTCCCGGCATACTGGAAGCGGCCCAGCGCAATATTGCTCGGCAACAAAACAACCTGCGCGTGTTTGAAGTCGGAAAAGTCTTTCTCCCGAAGTCAGAGGGGCCGCTTCCTTTGGAAAAGGAGATGCTTGTCGGTCTGTGGACCGGTCGGCGTGTCGAAGCCGCTTGGCACACCCGGGAAACCGCCTGCGACTTTTTTGATATCAAAGGGACCGTCCAGGGACTGGGTTTTGCCCTGGGTATCACCGAACCGTCGTTTGCAGCACTACCCGATGGCCAGTGCTGCTATACCCGCGCGGGTCAAACGGCACGGATTGTTCACGACGGGCGGACGCTGGGAATCGTGGGCGAGGTGGATGCCGAGGTGGTGGACGCCTATAGCCTAAAGCAACCGGCGTTTATTTTTGAGCTGGATTTGGAGTTAATCGGTAGACTGGCATCCGATTCCAAGCAGATGGCACCCATCCCCCGTTTCCCCGCAACGGCCCGGGACATTACCGTCATTGTCGATCAGACGATCGAATCCAGGGACCTGCTGGATACGGTGGTGCAATTCGGCGAAAAACTGGTGGAGGACCTTTACCTTTTTGATGTGTTTGCCGGAGATCCCATACCGGCTGGGAAAAAGAGTGTATCTTTCCGGGTCGTCTATCGGTCCGCCGAACGAACCCTGGAGGATGAAACCGTCAATGCGATTCATCACCATCTCACTCATCGCCTGATTACCGAATTTGGTGCGGCATTGCCGGCTTGATGATCCACCTGAAGCCGCCGGCGGGGCTTCACCGACATGGATAACCCCTATGAAAGAAGAGGCTTACGGCCCGGTCGACATACCTGACAAGTTTTACTTCAAGATCGGTGAAGTCAGCGACATCGCCGGCGTTGCGCCTTATGTGCTGCGGTTCTGGGAAACAGAGTTCAAGCAGATCAAACCCAAGCGCACCGATGCGGGACAGCGTCTCTACCGCAAGCAGGATGTGGTTTTGGTATTAAGGATCAAACACCTGCTCTATCAGAGAAAGTTCACGATTGAGGGGGCCCGGCAGTATCTGAAGAAGAAACCTGGCGCTGTGCCGGGACCAATACCGGTCGTCGCAGCACCAGACATTACCGAGATCAGGGAAGAACTGATTCGCATCCGGGAATTGATTGATGACCAACGGCGATAGTTTCCTTCTGTCAGCATGGCGTGCCGATTGCTGCCGCGTCATTCGATTAATTCTGCCAGCGTGGCATATTGGGGTTAGATAGAAAGATATTGACATAACATCAATTTTGCCTTAGTTAATATTTCTTGGTGAGCGGGCATAGCTCAGTTGGTAGAGTACAAGCTTCCCAAGCTTGGTGTCGCGAGTTCGAATCTCGTTGCCCGCTCCATTTCAAGTCCGTTTTCGTCTGTTCCGGTTGAGTTTGCCGGAATAAAGGCGGTTTTCCCGCCCGACGTGGTTTTATGGACTGGTAAGTGACGGTATCCATTATCGGTTTGAACGTGGAAACGGGCGGTTTGCCCGTTTTTGTTTTTTTGTTCGGTGGGAATATGGCCAAACGTGCCGGAAAGCGAAAATTTAAAAGCGGAGCGCCGGCGTCGCTCCGTCAACCGGATCCGGAGGTTTTAAAGCGACAGCGGGCGTTTGTCGATTCGGTGGCCCGTCTGGCCGATCCCCTGTGTATTGCCGAGGGGATGGAATTGGTCCATGTGGAGTACCAGCGCGAACCGGGCGGATTGACGTTGCGCCTATACCTGGACAAGCCCGGGGGAGTGGCCCTGGACGACTGCGTCGACATCAGCCGCCAGTTAGCAGACATTCTGGATGTGCATACGCAAGATGCACCGCCATATCGGCTGGAGGTTTCATCGCCGGGTCTCGACCGACCGGTGGGAAAGCTAAATGATTTTAAGCGGTTTATGGGCCATCGGGCAAAAATTCGCCTCACCACTGCCGTGGAAGGTCGTAAAAATTTCAGCGGTGTGCTTGCCGGGGTGATTGACGAAATGGTCCAATTGCAGGTGGATAACGAGACGGTTAGTCTGAATTATAAGGATATTACACGGGCGCGGCTGATCAATTACAATGGAGAACGCTGATGTTTATAGCAGATATCAAACGTGTGGTGGAACAGGTAAGCCGGGACAAGGGCATCGATGTGGAAATTTTGATCCGCGCCCTGGAAGAGGCGTTGCGTTCGGCTGCCAGAAAAAAATTCGGCAGCAACGTCGACATTGAGGCACAGTATAGTCCCGACACGGGTGAGATCGAAGTCTTTCAATTTAAAGAGGTGGTGGCGGAGGTGACCGAGCCGGACCTGCAGATCGGCCTGGCCGAAGGGCGCAAGCTCGATCCCGACTGTGAAGTCGGCGACAGCCTGGGTACAAAAATGGACACGTCAAGTTTCGGCCGGATTGCTGCACAATCCGCCAAGCAGGTCATTATCCAAAAGATGAAGGATGCAGAGCGGGATGCGATTTACTCCAGCTACATTGATCGCAAGGGTGAAGTTATCAACGGCATCGTCCAGCGGGTGGACCGGGGCAATATCATCGTCAACCTGGGTAATACCGAAGCCATACTCCCTACCCGGGAACAGATTCCCAGGGAAAATTACCGGCGGGGAGACCGGATTCGGGCCCTGATTTTCGATGTGCTCTATGATACCCGAGGCCCTCAGATCGTGCTTTCGCGAACCCATCCCGACCTGCTGATCAACCTGTTTAAAACCGAAGTGCCCGAGATCAGTGAGGGAATCGTGGAGGTCATGGGGGCTGCCCGGGAGCCGGGCGTGCGAGCCAAATTTGCCGTTTCTTCACATGATTCAGATATCGATCCGGTGGGGGCCTGCGTGGGAATGAAGGGCAGCCGGGTGCAAAATGTGGTTCAGGAACTTCGAGGTGAGAAGATTGACATTATCACCTGGCACGTGGATGCGGCTAAATATGTATGCAACGCCCTGGCGCCTGCGGAAATCTCCAGGGTGATTATTGATGAACAAAATAATGCCATGGAGGTCATCGTTCCCGATGAATTTCTTTCGGTTGCCATCGGCAAACGAGGCCAGAACGTGCGCCTGGCCTCCAAGCTAACCGGCTGGCATTTGGACGTCAACTCAGCGTCCAAATACGATGAAATGATGAAGATCGGATACGAATCACTGGTCAATATCCCCGGAGTCGGCAGCAACCTGGCTGATGCCTTCTTCGAAAAAGGCATTTACTCAGCAGAAGAGCTGGCCGAATCCGTAGTTGAAGAACTGATCGAAATCCGTGGCATCGGAGAGGAAAAGGCCGTGGTGCTAATAGAAAATGCACGGCAGTATGCCATCGAGGCTGCCGAAGCTGCCAAAGCCCGGCGTTTGGCTGAAGCGGCCCAAGCCGCTGAGGAAGCGACCCGGTCCAAAGCAGAAGACGATGCGGTGCCGGTTGAAGTGCCAGCGGATGAATCGAATGAGGAAGCGGCTTCCGGTCCCGAAGCCCAGGAAGAAGAGCAGTAGCGGATCAGCGTGCATATACGGCAACAGGGCGAAAACTGCTTAAAACAAGATTTTGGGGGGTATGGATGGCAAAAATCAGAGTTTATGAATTTGCCAGAGATCTTAACATGACGAACAGGGAACTCTTGGACAAGATCCGGGACCTTGATATCGACGTCAACAGCCATATGAGTTCTCTGGACGAAGATGTGGTGGCAAAGGTCAAATCGGTGCTTTTCGGCGAAAAGGACGATCAACTCGAGGAAAAACGGGTACGGCCCACGGTTATCCGGCGGCGCAAGGTTGTCTCACCCCAGGAGCCGGAGGCCCCCGCGGTCGAGTCCACTTCGGCGGTAGAACCGGAATTTCCTCCGGCTGAGACGAAAGAAAAGGCTCCGGCAGCAGTTGAAGTGAAAACCCCGCCGGGGAAAAAGCCCGTGGTGAAAAAGCGCAAGCCAGCCCAAACCGCCAAAATTATTGCCAAGCCCAAAACAGAGACACCCGAAGCGCAAACGGAAGCGTCGGAACCTGAGTTGGTGGATGTGACGCCTGCTACCGAAGCGACCGAACCAGCAGCCCCCGCATCATCGGGACCGGATGCACCAACAGCCAACGAAAAAACACCGGTCAATCAAGCGGCAGCCCCCCCTGCCGGCACGACCGATGGTGATCCGGCTGTCAGTGAGCCCGTCTCCGTGCCACCGTCCGCTGACGAATCTTCCAAGGCTTCCGTGGCAAAGGCCAAGAAAGCCAAGAAAGAAGCAGCGGCCAAAATTATCAAACTGCCGACCAAACCCAAAATTTCAACGACTCCTGCATCGCGTGTCGTTCCGGCGGGCTTGCCATCTCGACCGTCTTTGAAGAAACCGGAAACCGCCGATGCACCCGTTTCCGCCAAGGACAAGAAAAAGAAGGGGTGGCGGAAAAAGGATGACGGAACCGATGGTGTCCGGTTTCCAAAAAAGAAAGGCGGTTTTCGTAAAAAGGAGATCGTCGAGGGTGCAGCCCTCTACAGCGGAAAAATGCGTGGACGGAAGGGCCGAAAGGGCAGCAGGCTGAGAGCCATGCCTGCCGGCCAAAAAACCCAGATCACTACGGCCAAAGCCATCAAACGGCGGGTGAAGGTTGATGAGACCATCGTGCTGTCTGAACTGGCTAAACGCATGGGCATCAAGGTCAACGAAATGATCGTCAAACTCATGGGCATGGGCGTTATGGCCACAGTGAACCAGACCATCGATTATGATACGGCGGTCCTGGTGGCCGGTGAATTCGACTATGAGGTGGAAAGGGCGTCTTTCGAAGAAGACCTGATTCTGAAGAAAACCGAATCGGATGATCCGGAAAAGCTGGCCTCCAGACCCCCTGTAGTGACCATCATGGGCCACGTGGACCACGGCAAGACATCGCTGCTTGACGTGATTCGCAAAACCCGAGTGACCGAAGGCGAAGCGGGCGGGATTACCCAGCATATCGGTGCTTATCATGTGGAGACCGAAAAGGGTGTTATCGCTTTTCTGGATACGCCGGGCCATGAGGCCTTCTCAGCCATGCGTTCACGCGGTGCCAAGGTGACCGACATCGTCGTGCTGGTGGTTGCCGCCGATGACGGGGTGATGCCCCAAACCGTCGAGGCGATCAATCACTCCAAGGCCTCCGGGGTGCCGATTATCGTGGCTGTCAACAAGATGGATAAGCCGGATGCCGATCCGGAGCGGGTTCAGCGTGAACTCAGCGAGCACGGCCTGATGTCGGAAGCCTGGGGCGGCGATGCCATTTTTGTCATGGTATCGGCCAAAAAGAATACCGGGATCGACGAATTGCTTGAAATGATTTTGCTTCAGGCGGAAATACTGGAACTCAAGGCCAATCCGGACAGACTGGCCAGCGGCCACGTGGTCGAGGCCAAACTGGATTCAGGGCGCGGGCCTGTGGCAACGGTCTTGGTGCAGGAGGGTACCCTCCGTGCCGGCGATTCCATTGTCTGCGGAATGCACTATGGAAAAATTCGTGTGCTCCAGGACGATCTGGGACGCACGGTGGAATCTGCGGGCCCGTCCATGCCGGTGGAGATCGTGGGCCTTTCCGGCGTACCCATGGCCGGCGATGAACTCGTGGCGCTGGCAGATGAAAAAGATGCGCGCCAGGTGAGTCAGCACCGCACTCAGAAACAGCGTTCCAAGGAGCTGGCCAAGACGAATCGGCTGAGCCTGGAGGGGCTGTTCGAAAAGATGCAGATGGGCGAGGTCAAGGACCTGAACCTGATCATCAAGGCGGACGTGGACGGTTCCATCGAAGCGTTGAGAGACTCCTTGACCAAGCTTTCCAACGAAGAGGTCAGCATCAACGTGGTCCATGCGGCCACCGGCACCATAACCGAGTCGGACATTTCTCTGGCCGCGGTCTCCAATGCCATCATCATCGGCTTCAACGTCCGGCCCAATTCAAAAGTGCAGGAACTGTCCGTCGAAGAGAACGTGGATATGCGCTTTCACAACGTCATCTACAATGTCATCAAAGAGGTCAAGGATGCCATTGTGGGGATGATGGAGTCCACCTTCGAGGAGCGGGTGCTCGGTCGTGCCGATGTTCGCCAGACTTTCCATGTCCCCAAAATTGGCACCATTGCCGGTTGTTATGTAACCGACGGCAAGATGCAGCGGGGGCAGCTCATGCGGTTGGTCCGGGACGGCATAATCACCTACGAAGGCAAAAACAGCAGCCTGCGCCGATTCAAGGATGACGTGAAGGAAGTCCAGTCCGGCTATGAATGCGGCATCAGTATTGAAAATTTTAATGACATCAAGGTCGGTGACGTGATCGAAAGCTACTACATGGAAGAGATTCGACCGGAAGTGGAGTGATAAACCGCAATGGTCGTCGGTGTCGGACACATTGTTTTCAGGATCCATCAGTGCCGCTCCTTGAAAGAAAAACGCAAGGTCGTCAAGGCTATCGTTGCCCGTATCCGAAACCATTTTAACGCGTCGGTAGCCGAGGTGGCAGACAATGACATCTATCAACGAGCGGTAATTGGAATCAGCCTGATAGGCAGTGACCGCCGCATGATCAATGCAAAACTGGATAAAGTGTTTAATTTTGCCGACGGCCTTGGGCTTGCGGAAATGATTGACTCCCAGTTGGAAATCATCTCCCTGTGATCGGCGGATCCGAAAGTGAGAGTCATAAATAGGTAACCAACGTGGCAACCCGATCATTTAATCGAGCGGAAAGAGTCGGCGGTCAGGTGCAGAAAGTGCTGGCCGGCCTTATCCAAAAAGGCGTCAACGACCCGCGACTGGCCCAGGCCACCATTACCGGCGTGACATTGAGCCGTGATCTGCGGATTGCCAAGGTTTACTTTACCGCCCATGGTGATGCGCATGATGAACAAGCCCTCTTGGCTGGATTTGAGAGCGCCAAGGGGTTTATCAAGCGGGAACTGGCCAGAGAGCTTGGCCTTCGATACATGCCGGAATTGAAATTTTTTTACGATGCGTCGTTTGACTATGGGGCCCACATCGACCGGGTACTGAAATCCATACAAACCAATGATGAAAAAAATAATCCAACAGCTGACGAACAGTAGCCGCGTCCTACTGGCATCCCACGCCAATCCGGACGGCGATGCCATCGGCTCCCTGCTGGCCATGGGTATTGCCCTGGAACGGATGGGGCAAGCGGTGACGCTCTACAACGAGAGTGCCATCCCAGCCGTATACCGGTTTCTGCCGTCGGTGGACAGCATCCAGAAAGAGGTGACGGATCCGCAACGCTTCGATACGGCGGTGTTGCTGGACTGCGGGGCCCTGGACCGCGTTGGGTCGGCAGTTGATGCCATCGCCGCCATACCGGCTATTGTCAACATCGACCACCACGCCACCAATACCCGCTTCGGGCAATACCATCTGGTGGATGTGGATGCCTGCGCCACGTCAGAAATTGTCTACCGGTTGATTCAATCCATGGGCCTTGAAATGAACCTGGCCATGGCGACGGCTATCTACACTGGCATTCTGACGGATACGGGTTCCTTCCGGTTCTCCAACACCAACCGGGCGGCCTTTTCCATTTGCGAGGCCATGGTGGCTCTTGGGGTTAGGCCGTCAATCGTGGCCCAGCATGTATATGGTACCTACTCCCTGGGACGGATCAAGCTGCTCAACCTGGCTCTGGACTCCATTGAGATATCCAACAACGGGAGCCTCTCCATCATGACGGTTACCCGGGAGATGCTGTCAAATACCGGCACCCAGCCTGAGGATGCGGATGGCCTGATCAATTATGCCCGACGGATTCAGGACGTAAAGGTCGCCGCCCTTATCCATGAGCTGGACAACGGCAATGGCGTGTCGACGGGCCGGAAACGATTCCATGTGAGTCTGCGATCGGACGGCAGTGTGGATGTTTCCCGCATTGCCTCCGATTTCGGCGGAGGCGGCCACGCCGGCGCTGCCGGATTTTCCGTGGAGTCCAGTCTGGTGGAACTGAAGCGGACGATCTACAGTCTGTCCGAGGGTCTTAGCGGGACATGCCACCTGAACTGAACGGAATTGTCGTGGTTGACAAGCCCAAGGGGATTTCATCAGCAGGGGTTGTCGCCCGGGTTAAGGGTATCTTCGGGGTTAAAAAAGTTGGCCATACAGGGACGCTGGACCCGTTTGCCACCGGTGTCCTGATCTGTTGCATCAACCAGGCGACCCGGCTTTCCCAGTTTTTTCTCAAGGGTGACAAGGTATACGAGGCGGAGCTGGTCCTGGGTAAAGTGACAGACACCCAGGATGCGACGGGAACCGTAATGGAACGGCATTCGTTGGGTGGCTTATCTGCGGAACAGGTCCAAGAGACGGCGGCGCGATTTGTGGGAAGCATCACCCAGGTTCCCCCGATCTACTCGGCCCTGAAACATCAGGGGACACCGCTATATAAATTAGCCCGTCAGGGAGTGCCGGTTGAAAAGCCCGCTCGGCCGATACGGATTAACCATTTGGAGATACTCGAGATGAACCTGCCGACGGTTCGATTCTCGGTGTCCTGTTCATCCGGCACCTATGTCCGCACGCTGTGCGCCGACATCGGTCGAAAACTGGGCTGCGGCGGGCATCTCAAGGCCCTTTGCAGAACAGCCAGTTGCGGGTTTCCTGTCGACGCTGCTTTCAGCCTCGAGGTGCTGGCAGAATTGAAGGAGCAAGGCGGGTTGGGCGAAACGGTGATCCCCATGAATGAGGCGCTACCCTTCATGCCTGCTGCGGTGGCCGATGATGGGCTGGCCAAACGGATCCGCAACGGTGCTAAACTGTCGGAAACAGACATCCCGATTCCGCCGCGGGTGTCCGACCAGGGCGTGTTCAAGGTGGTAGACCCACGCGGCCGTCTGATCGCCGTAATGGCCGAATCGCCGGCCACGGGCAACTATAATTATTGTTGTGTTTTTTCGGCGTAAGGTGATAACGCTTGGGTTGTCGGGTGATTTTAAACTGATTTTAGAAACCGCCGGTCATGATGCGGCCGTTCGGTTGAAACCCAGGAGAAAAGCAAAACGCTAGTCAGTAACCATTTTAAGGAGGACGAAACATTGGCGTATACAGCGGAAACCAAAAAAGAACTCATTGAAAAATACAAACAGCACGACTCCGACACGGGTTCTCCGGAAGTCCAGATCGGTCTGCTTACTCATCGGATTTCCTATCTGACCGAGCATCTGAAAGTGCATAAAAAGGATCACCACTCCCGCCGGGGATTGCTGATGCTGGTAGGCAAGCGTCGCAGACTGCTCAATTACGTCAAGGGCAACGATGTCCAGCGCTACCGTTCTATTATCGAAACCCTTGGCCTGCGGCGCTAAGGTGAATCGACAACGGCAACGAAGCGTTGCCGGATCCCTGTTGCCGGTATTCACGGATGCGGTCACCTACAGTTTGGCTGTCGCCGGGTGGGATACGTGTATTTTGTGGCCTTGTGTTTATCCACAGACCTGACCAACGGCAATTTTACAGGCAGCGGTCGGTATTCTATCCACTGCCGGAATATCATCAGGAGAAAGAATTCTAATGGAATATACATTCAAGGCGGATGTAGGGGGCAAGTCCCTGAGCATTCAAGCAGGCAAGGTCGCCAAACAGGCATCCGGATCCGTTGTGGTTCAATACGGCGATACGGTGGTTCTGGTGACGGCGGTCTCCGCCAATAACGAGAGAGATATCGATTTTCTGCCTCTTTCCGTGGAATACCAGGAAAAGATCTATGCGGCCGGTCGAATTCCAGGCAATTATTTTAGAAGGGAGATCGGACGACCCAGCGAGAAGGAAACCCTCACTGCCCGGCTCATCGACCGACCCATTCGGCCTCTGTTTCCCAAGGAATACCGTTTCGAGACCCAGGTTATTGCCACGGTGCTCTCCATGGACCAGGAGAACGATGCCGACATGCTGGCCATGGTGGGCGCATCGGCGGCATTGGAAATCTCGGACATCCCCTTTGCCGGACCCATTGCCAATGTTCGCGTGGGACGCATCGACGGTCAATTTGTGGCCAACCCAACCCTTTCCCAGATGGTGGAGAGCGATATCAACATCATTATTGCCGGTTCGCGTACGGGTGTGGTCATGGTGGAAGGCGGCGGCGATGTGGTGACTGAAGCGGACATGCTGGAGGCCATTTTCTTCGGCCACCATGCCATTCAACCCATCATCGACATCCAGGAGCAGCTCAAGGCGGAAATCGGCAGGCCCAAGCGGCCCTTTACCCCGCCGGAAAAAGATCCGGCCCTGGTGGAGATGCTACGGGAAAAGGCCTCTGCGCCATTGCACGAGGTCTTGATTATCCCTGAGAAGATGAAGCGGTATGAGGCCGTGCGAACGGTCAAGTCCCAAATTGTCGAATCATTGGGTGAGGAGATGGCGGATCGGCGCGGGGAAATCAGCGCCATTCTCGGCGATCTCCAGAAGCAGATTTGCCGAGACATGATTCTCAAAGAGGGTCGCCGTATCGATAACCGGCGGTTCGACGAGATCCGACCCATCACCTGCGAGGTGGGAGTGCTGCCACGTCCCCACGGCAGCGCTCTGTTCACCCGCGGTGAGACCCAGGTGCTCGGAATCCTGACCCTTGGGGCGGGCGGTGACGAGCAACGGGTGGAAACCCTCAGCGGCGAGGAGCACCGACCTTTCATGCTCCACTACAATTTCCCCCCCTACTCGGTGGGTGAGGTCAAGCGTGTGGGATCCCCCAGCCGGCGGGACATCGGCCATGGCGGCCTCTCCACCCGTGCCATCGAACGTGTGCTTCCGGACAAGGAGGATTTCGACTACACGATCCGGATCGTTTCTGAGGTGCTGGAGTCCAACGGTTCTTCATCCATGGGCACCGTCTGTTCCGGGATACTGGCGATGATGGACGGTGGCGTGCCGATCAAGGCACCGGTGTCGGGGATTGCCATGGGGCTGGTGAAAGAGGGTGACCAGGTGGTGATCCTTTCCGACATCCTGGGCGACGAAGATCACACCGGTGACATGGACTTCAAGGTAACCGGCACCGCCGAGGGCATCACTGCCCTTCAGATGGACATTAAAATTCACGAGCTTTCCCGGGAAATCATGCACAAGGCCCTGGAGCAGGCAAAAGCGGGCCGGTTGCACATTCTGGACAAGATGCTTCAGGCGTTGGCCGTCCCCCGCGCGGAAATTTCTCCCTTTGCGCCGAAAATCATAGCCATCAAAATCAACCCGGACAAAATTCGCGACATCATCGGCCCCGGTGGAAAGGTGATCCGGGCTATTCAGAGCGAAACCAACACCAAGATCGAGATCGACGACAGTGGTTTGGTGAAGATCGCCGCCACATCGGCCGAAGAAGGTGAGGCAGCCCGGCTGCAAGTAGAGACGTTGACCATGGAGCCTGAAGTGGGTACCATTTACGAGGGAAAGGTGGTCAAGACCACGGATTTCGGCGCTTTCGTTCAGATCGTTCCCGGCACCGATGGACTGGTGCACATCAGCCAGCTGGCCAACCACCGGGTTGGAAAGGTGACCGATGTGGTCAAAGAGGGAGACTTCCTGAAAGTCAAAGTCCTTGAAATTTCAAAGGACGGCAAGATCCGGCTCAGCCACAAGGCCGTTTTGGAAGATGAGCGTGAATCCGACGGTCAATAAAACCATCCTTGATAACGGGGTTCGCATCGTTTCCATGACCATGCCCCACGTGCGCTCAGTTTCCATGGGTGTCTGGGTTCACGTGGGGGCCCGTGACGAAACCGATGCCGAGAGCGGGCTGTCCCATTTCATCGAGCACATGATTTTCAAGGGCACCGTTCGGCGCAGTGCTTTTCAGATCGCCAAGGAATTCGATGCCATCGGCGGTCAGACGAACGCGTTTACCTCCATGGAGCACACCTGCTACCATGCGCGGGTGCTGGACACCCATCTGGAAACCATGGTGGATATCCTCTCCGACATCTTCCTGAATTCGATTTTTGATGAAAGGGAAGTGGCGCGGGAGCGGCCGGTGATCGTCCAGGAGATCGGCATGGTAGAGGACAGTCCCGAGGAATGGGTCCACACCATGATGGGCCCCGCTTTCTGGGGCGGTCATCCGCTGGGGCGTTCCATCCTCGGTTCCAGGGAAAACATCCAGGCGTTCGACAGCCAGACCATCAAGGGTTTTTTCAAGCGGCTCTACCAGCCCGACCGGATTGTTATCGCCGTTGCCGGAAATGTGGCTCACGATCGTTTTGTAGAAAGGGCGGGGCCCGTTTTTTCCACCATCGCTGCCGGCAATGGGTTTGCTCCCCGGAGTGTGCCGGCCACTGGGTGGGGTATCGAACTGAAGCACCGGGATCTTGAACAGTCGCATATCTGCCTGGGCATGAACGGGGTGTCGGTGGCCGATCCCCGCCGTTTTGCCGCCTCCCTGATCAACACCATTTTCGGCGGCAACATGAGTTCCCGGCTTTTTCAGATCATCCGCGAGCAGCGGGGGCTTGCCTATTCCATTTACTCATTTTTAACCGCTTTTGCAGATACCGGAATGTTTGGTGTTTATACGGCGGTTGCCCCGACGGACCTTCATACCAGCGTCGATTTGATCATGGACCAGATCCAACGGCTGAAACGGGATCCGGTATCGGACGGTGTGTTAGCGGATGCCAAGGCGTTCACCAAAGGCAATCTTCTCATGGCCGCGGAAAGCCCGGACAGCCAGATGGTCCGATTGGCTCAGAACGAATACTACTTCGGCCGGACCATTCCCATTCAGTCGGTGATCGACAACATCGATGCCGTTACGGCCGCTGACCTGCTTTGCCTGGCCGAAGACCTCTGGAGCGGCGGCAATGCCGCCCTGACCATGCTGGGGCCCGGTGTTGACCGGACCGATCTTTCCGGAGAACTGGCCTTATAGTGATGCTGGGAAAAATGGGGCATTGGCGACCAGTTTTTTAATTCATCTAACCCAGATCTTCGAGTCGTAATAAACCACAAGCACCAAACTTCAAACAAATTCCAAATGACAATATCCAAATCTCAAAAAAGAGCAAAAACAAACAGTTGATTGTTATTTCGATTTCTCCACCATTGATGATTGGAATGTCTTTTCTTCAAGACCATGAAACTTTGGAATTTGGCTATTGAGATTTATTTGGAAATTGGAATTTGGTTATTGTGTTTTATTACGAAGCACGGGTTTAATGTCTTTTGATTTTTGCATAAAAATTAAGAATTTCAGGATCACAAATCTCATATGCACCCTTCCCCATCGATCGAGTTACTCCGGCTGGACCCTGATAACAATCAGGATATTCCACTGCCCCGCTACATGACCGCCCAGAGTTCCGGCATGGACATCTGCGCCGTGCTGAACGATGATCTGGTGCTGGCCCCGGGTCGTATCAGCCTGGTGCCTACCGGTTTCGCCATGGCCCTGCCCGACGGCTTCGAAGCCCAAATCCGCCCCCGCAGCGGATTGGCGGTTAAACACGGCATCACTATTATCAATGCGCCGGGAACCATAGACGCCGACTATCGGGGGGAAGTCAAGGTCGCCCTTATCAACCTGGGTCAGGAATCGGTGACACTCAAACGGGGAGACCGCATCGCCCAGATGGTGATCCAGCAGGTCTGCCAGGTCCGGATCAACGTCGTCGAACAACTCAACGACACCGACCGCAGCGTCGGTGGATTTGGGCATACGGGCCGATGACGATGAAACAGTCGAATGAACCGGAAGGGTCGTCCCAAGGCGATGGCCGCCGTCTGTCGGTCAGCGTATTGGCCAGCGGCAGCCGGGGGAATGCCACATACATCTCCGATGGCCGTACCGCCATTTTAATCGATGCCGGTCTGTCCGGGGTAGAGATTCAGCGTCGGATGGCCCGTAAAGGATTGGATCCCAGCAGCCTGGATGCCATCCTCGTTTCCCACGAGCATGCCGATCACATCCATGGCGTGGGCGTCCTTTCCCGGCGTTTTGGCCTGACGGTATACATCAATGACGGAACCCGGCAGGCATCGGAAAACGCTTTGGGCAAGCTTTCCGGTTTTTCCCCGTTTTCATGCGGCCACGCGTTTACCATCGGCAGCCTGGCCATCCACCCTTTTTCCATCTCACACGACGCTGAAGACCCGGCTGGTTTCACGATTTCATGCAATGGGGGCAAGGTGGGTGTAGCCACCGATCTGGGAATCGCTACCGGCGTGGTGAAGACCCACTTGCAGGCCTGTGACATCCTTATTCTCGAAGCCAACCACGACCCCCAGATGTTGATCGACGGACCTTACCCGTGGCCCCTGAAACAGCGCATCCGCGGCCGCAGCGGCCATCTGTCCAATGACGACACCGCCCTGCTGCTGGAGGTGCTCCAGCACGACCGCCTGGCCCATGTGATTCTGGCCCATTTGAGTGAGGAGAACAATACGCCGGACAAAGCCAGGCAGGCGGTAAAGACCGTTCTAAACGCTGACAGCGTCAGGCTTCATGTGGCGTCCCAGGCGGCAGGCAGCAGTGTCCTGATCCTGCGTTAAGTTTACGTGCGACTGTGCCCGCCCATGCACGTGTAAAGACCGGAGCGTTGTCGCTTCTATCCTTAAAAAACCGATGGGCGCCGTCAGGCTTGCTGAGTCGGGATCTGGTTGTTGATGAACGCGATAAAGGCCTGGCACAAGGGAGAGAGGCTTCGCCGGCGGTGGCGGGTGAGGTAAAAGGCTCGTTTGAGATTCAGGCCGTCGATGGGCAGTGTTTTTAATTTTCCCGCCGCTACATCGTCGGACACCGCGATGGCCGAGAGAATGGATACCCCCATACGGCTCTTGATTGCCTGGCGGATGGCCTCGGTGCTGCCGATGCGAGCCACCACTTTTAACTCGTTGAAATTCAGACCCGCTTCGGAAAAACTGGTCTGGATGGATTTGAGGGTGCCCGATCCGGGCTCACGGATGATAAAGGGCTCTGTATACAGCTGTTTTGTCGTGACCCTTTTTCTTTCGGACCAACGGTGATCAGTCGCCACCACCAGGCACATTTCATCTTCAACCAAATGGGTCTGCAGAATGCTTTTATTGGTGGACACGGCACCCACCACACCCATTTCCAGGTCCCCGCAAAGTATCGCCTCGATGATTTGGCGGGTATCGGCAATGGAGAGGTTGACGTTGACGTCCGGAAAACGTGAGGTAAAGGCACCGATGATCGCCGGCAACACGAAGGCTCCGGGGATCGTGCTGCCACCCAGATTGAGGCTGCCTTTGACCTGGCCCATGAACGCGGCCATAGCGCTGTCGGCTTCATCGCGAAGGGCGATCATCCGTTTGGCGTAGCGGTAAAGCAGGCGTCCGGCCTGGGTTGGCAGGGCCTCCTTGGACAGGCGGTCGATGAGCCGGCAATCGAAGTGATCCTCCAGATCCTTGATATGGCTGGAGACGGTGGGCTGAGAGAGGTGCACGGCCCGCCCGGCCCGCGAAAAGCTTTTCAGGTCCACCACCTTGCAGAAAATTTGAAGCTGCCACAGGTCCACGGTTTAAAACCCGAATCTGGCTTTGATTCGGTGATTGACTCCGGGGGGCACCATGTCCGAGACGTCGCCACCAAAACGGGCGGCCTCCTTGATGATGGAGGAGCTGGTAAAAATCCAGCGCAGGCCGGTCATCAGAAAGACCGTTTCGACCTCCCGGTTTAGTTTTCTGTTCATCAGCGCCAGCTGGAATTCGTACTCGAAGTCGGAAACGGCCCGCATTCCCCGCAGAACGGCGTTCGCCTTCCGTTTCTGGGCGTAGTCCACAAGCAGGCCATCGAAGGTGTCAAATTCGACATTGTCGATGCCTGACATGGATTCATCCAGCATTTCCAGTCGTTCATCGACGGTGAACAGTGATTGCTTGCCTGGGTTAAGCAGAATGGCGATGATGATTCGGTCGAACAGCTTCAAGCCGCGTTTGGCAATGTCGATGTGCCCATTGGTAACCGGATCGAAGGATCCGGGATAGATGGCGATACGTTCCATGAAGACTCCCAGCGGTTGAATACGGTAAAGGGGATCGAATGGGATTGAATGTTTTTCGGGAACGGTCTATAGCATGGAATCCATAAAAGAAACAAGGGTTTTTCCGAATCGGCGCTGGTCAATTAAGACCAGCGTGCCCATGGGCTGGACGATAGGCTCCCGGCTGCTGTGTTCGATGACCACACGGCAGCCGGCAGTCAGCGCCCCGCATGACAAAAGCCCAGCCAAGGCGGGTGATACGGCATTGGTTTCATAGGGAGGATCCATGAATACCAGGTCGAAGGCATTTCGCTCGGGTATCAGGCAGTTGAGGTTCTTCAGGATATTCCACTGGATCACGCGGGTACGATCTTCCAGTCCCAGTTTCCGGATGTTGCACCGGATGGCCGAAAGGGCCGCCTTTGCCTGATCCACGAAAACGACGGATGCCGCGCCCCGGCTCAACGCCTCGATACCTAAAGCACCGGTACCGGCAAACAGATCCAGAACCCGTTTGGTCTGGACGCTGCCGGCCAGGATATTGAACACGGACTCTTTGATCCGGTCGGCCGTGGGTCGGGTGGCCATGCCGGCAGGAGCAATCAGCCGTCGGCCTTTCAACATCCCGCTGATGACTCTCATCCTTTTTTTACCGTCATCAACGAACGTATATATTTTGGCTTCACACCGATGGCCTTTGCGGTTTTGCCCACATCATTGTCATGGACGGCCAGTTTTTTGCGGACATATTCGGCTTCGAAAGCGATGCGGGCCTTTTCCATGCCTTCAATGGAAAAAAGTTCACCCGCAGCGGTTTTCGGGTCTGAGAGGTTGGCGGGCAGATCCTTGATGGTAATGGTCTCTTTTTGAACCATGATGGCCAATCGTTCAATGAGGTTTTTCAGCTCCCGAACGTTGCCCGGCCAGGTGTATTTTGTTAGAATTTCAAGGACATTGGGGGCAATCGTCTTACGCTTCTCACGGTTGCTGGCGGCAGCCTCGGCCAAAAAAATGTCAATCAAGGCGGGGATGTCCTTTACCCGATCCCGCAGGGGGGGGACTTCGATGGGGACCACGTTTAGGCGGTAATACAGATCTTCCCTGAAGCTTCCGTTTTCGATCTCTGCCTCCAGATCCTTGTTGGTAGCCGCGATTACGCGGACATCCGTCGTCAATACTCGGCCCCCGCCCTCCCGCTGATATTTCTTCTCATCGAGGACTCGCAGGATTTTGGCCTGGGTGACCAGGCTCATGTCACCGATCTCGTCCAGAAAAATGGTACCGGTGTTGGCCAACTCGAGTTTGCCCCGTTTTTTGGTACTGGAGCCGGCAATGGCACCCTTTTCATGGCCGAACAGTTCACTTTCGATGAGTGTTTCGGGAATGGCGGCACAATTGACATCGATCATCGGGGATTCGGCGCGGGGGCTCAATTGGTGGATGGTTCTTGCCACCAGTTCCTTGCCGGTGCCATTCTCCCCTTTGATGAGTACCCAGGATTCGGTCGGCGCAACGGCGGCGATCTGCATCTTCAGCGCCTGCACCGGTTCACTGCCGCCGCTGATGGAGTGCTTCTCGATGGTTTTTTTGCGCAGATAGCGGTTTTCTTCCTCCAGGCGGCGGAAGTTGAGTGCGTTGTTGATGGCAACGATGACCTTGTCGATATTCAAGGGTTTTTCGATGAGGTCGAAGGCGCCCAGTTTGGTCGCTTTGACGGCGGTTTCCACGTTGCCATGGCCGGTGATGATGATCACCGGCAGGGCGGCGCTGTTTTTTTTGATTTCTTTCAATGTTTCCATGCCGTCTATTCCGGGCATCCAGATGTCCAGCAGCACCAGGTCCGGTGCTTCGGTATCGATAATTTTCAGGGCTTCATAGCCATTGTTGGCAGCGATGACCTCGAACCCTTCGTCGGTGAGCAAACCGCTGAGGGACTGCAGAATAGACGGCTCGTCGTCGACTATCAAAATGGAGGGGAACATAATAAGTCTCCTTTCAAGCGATAACCGTTTATGGGTTCAGCGGTTCAAGGTTCAAAGGGTTCACTGAAAATCGTAACACATAGGGCGATGGCTCTCCGAATCGCAAACCCCGAACCCCTGAACCTGTGAACGGTTAAGTCAAACAGGCAGTTCGATAACAAATTTCGCCCCTTTGGGTAAATTGTCCTGTACCCGTATCATACCGTTGTGGTCGGTGACAATGGAGTTGACGATGGTCAGACCCAAGCCCATGCCGGCCTTCTTGGTGGAAAAGTTAGGTTCGAACAGCCGGATTTTGTCACTGTCGGCGATGCCGGTACCGTCGTCGGCCACCTCAAGGCGGACCAGCTTCAAAATTGGATCAAAGGCAGCAGTGATGGCAATGTGACCCTGGTTGCGAACAGCGGCCACGGCGTTGTCAACCAGGTTGATCATGGCTTGTTTGAACTGCTGACGGTCCAGGTTCATCTGAGGGATATCTTCACCGATTCGGATATTGAAGACGATATCCGGATGACCTTCTCTGTAGAGGGAAACGGTCTCTTCGATGATGGGTGACAATTGGCAGGGCTTGGGATCGGCCGTGGGAAAACGGGCAAATGTGGAGAACTCATTGACCAGGTTTCGAATCAGTTCGACGTGGTCGATGATCATACGGGTGCACTCGTCGAACACCGGCTCGTTGATGCGCTCGGAATACCGTCTCTTGAGCCGCTGGGCTGACAGGCTGATTGGGGTGAGCGGGTTTTTCACCTCGTGGGCGATGCGCCGGGCCACCTCGCGCCAGGCGGCCATGCGCTGGGCTTTTTCCAGTTCCGTGAGGTCATCGAACACCATGACGATGCCCATGGGACTTCCTTTTTCATCTTTCAAGGCGTTGACATATACGAGGAAGGTCCGCGGTTGCCTGTTTACCGAGACCCGCAGGGGTATTTCCAGGGTTTGGTCCCGCACCGAAGTGACTCGATCCATGATATCTTCGGCGAACTGGAGGTGATCGGTGACCAGTAAATCTCCATAGTGCTTGTCCAAAATGTTTCCGGCCTCCAGATTGAGCATTCGTTCCGCCGACTTGTTGAACGTGGTGATGATTCCGTTGGCATCCAGGGTGATGACTCCGGCGGAGACATTTTTCAATACGATCTCCATGTACTGCCGCCGTGCCTCGATTTCCTGGTTCTGCTCGGTGAGTTTTCGGGCGGATAATTCAAGCATCTGGCGGCCGGACCTCAGGTCCCGCGTCATTTTGTTGAAGGCATCCACGAGACTGCCAATTTCATCGTCCGCCGCCTTGCTGTCGATAGAGACGGTGAGGTCCCCCTCGGCTACCCGCCGGGTGCCGGCGGCCAGTTCCATGATCGGAATGGTGATGGTTTTGGCCAGGTAGAAGCCGAACCATACCGCGCAGAAGATGACCAGCAGGGCCACGATCGAAAGGATAATGTAGTAGGTGATCTGGATGGGTTTTTTCAGCAGCTTGATCTGCTGGTATTCGTCGATTCCTCTGGAAATGGATTCAAGATTCTCCGCCAGGTCTGGTGGAATAAAAAGTCCCAGAACCACGTGGGCGGTGGCCGTTTCAGGCGCGACCCCAAAAGGCACCGTTCCGATCGTGCGGAGCAATTCACCGTCACTCAGCGTTTTGGTAAGGGTGCGCACGTCTTTTTCACCGGCGTCTTTGACAAAGGCCCCGGGGGGGGCCGCCTCCAGGGAGATATTTTCCAGGTCTTTTCCCAGGGCATAGGTCAGTCGGTTATAATTCGCCGAATAGACTTCCACTGCGTCAAGGTCGAACTCGCGCTGAACCACCTGAATGTAATGATTGAGTTCTTTGAGCCTGTCCGGCTCGGTCATGGCTTTGCGTTGGATCTGGAAGGAGACCCGTTCCAGGAAAAAGCGCTGGCGGATTTCGTTTTCACGATAGAACTGCTGACCCACAAGAAGGGATTTCTCCAAGGCTTGTTCCACGGGTACGGTGAACCAGAATTCGATGCTGTTGGTGATAAAGTTGATCGAAAAGAAAAACAGGATAATGGTGGGTAGCAGGGACAAGGCCACAAAGGCCATGACCAACCGGGATCTTAGCCGGGCACCCATGACTTTTCGGCGCCGGGCGTAGAGCAGCTTCACCAGGTTTCGAAACACCAGAAAGATCAACAGGATCAACAGCAGCAAGTTGATGTTGATCAGGATAAACATCAAGATGGTGTTCGAAACCGGGATATCGGCGCCGAAAGTGATCACCCGGTTTTCCACCAGGGTAAGTACTGCCACCGCCACGATGATGATGACGGAGAGCACCGCCTCCCGTTTCCGGCGTTTGCGTTCTTCTACCGATAGGATCGGTTTTGGCGTAGGGCTGCGTTTGCCGAATATCATGAGGGCATGGGCGAAAAACGGTTAATAGATAAAATCGATGGTATACCAGTCGGTTTCAAAATCCCAGAGGGAGAGAAAAAATAGGACGTTGTGCAGGTAATAGGGCAACGTTACCCGGCTGAGTTTTGCCTTTGCCTGGATTTGATACTGTTTACCCTTTTCCAGCAATTCCAGCGGGATCACCTTGAGGCTGTCGATCTCGGTCATCAGTTTTGTCGCCGTATCGAAGGATTGAAGGAGCACGGGGCTGTTGCTGTCCCAAGAACGGGATACGGCATATTCTTTTTTAAGGCTATTGTATTTGATGGTGTGGGTGATGGTCAGGTCCGCCATTTCCTTGTCTAACCAAAGGCTTCGCGTCCGGTAAAGCTTGACGAAAAAGGAGAATGATGTGGGAACGCCATTTTTGACGGCATCCTCCATTTTTTTTGTAAAGGCGCCATCTACCGACAGGTAGACCAACAGATCATCCCTGGTGTTGGTAACGATGATGTTGGCGAGCGTGGCATCTTTCGCCATGGCCAATCCATAACCAGACAAAAGCAGGACAACCAGCACAAGAGAGCCTGCTGCGCGTTGACTGAATCGATTCATGGACCTGCCACTATAATTTCGAGGTTAACTAAATAGAAGAAAACAATACGAAAAAAAACATACCGGAACTGCTGAAAAATGGCAAGGTGTTTTGCGGCGGGTGCCGAGAAGTGGGGCCGGTTTATGCCGGGTGGCTGGTAAGGGTGCAGGTTTCCCAGGAACCTTTTTCCTTGAAGAATTTCTCCAAGAAGGCATGGTTGAAGGCGTGACCGGATTTACTGGCTACAACATGCCCCATGATAGGCATGCCGATGAGGGAAAAATCACCGATGCAATCCAGTACCTTGTGGCGAACGAACTCGTCGGGATAGCGCAATCCACCCTCGTTGAGCACGTGGTTGCCGTCGATGACTACGGCGTTGTCCAACGAGCCACCCCGGGCCAGGCCATAGCGCTTCATCATTTCCACCTCGTGAAGAAAACCAAAGGTCCGGGCCGCACAGATCTCTTGCTCGAAGGTTTCACGGCTGATGACAAAATCGCATGTCTGGGTGCCGATGAGCGGGTGATCGTAGGCGATGGTGCAGGTAATTCTGAATTCGTCGGCCGGATAGACCGTTACCGATTTGCCGTTTTCAGACAGGGAAATGGGCTCGTTAACTTTAAAATAGCATTTGCTTCCCTCCTGGCGAAGGGTTCCCGCTGATTTGATCAGCTGGGTAAACGGGCCGGCGCTGCCGTCCATGATGGGCAGTTCATAGGCGTCCACTTCGACAATGGCGTTGTCAATGGACATACCGGCCAATCCGGCCATCAAATGCTCAACCGTGGACACGATGCAGCCTTCGGCACCGATGACGGTGGCCAGGCTGGTGTCCACTACGTTATTGAAATGGGCGGCAACCCCGGGGTGGCCGGGTAGATCCCTGCGGACAAACCGGATGCCGTGGTTGACCGGTGCAGGCTTGATGGTGAGGCTAACGGTTTTCCCCGAGTGAACCCCGACACCGGAACAGCTTACCGGCGCGTTGATGGTTTGCTGGTGGTGTTTCATGCTTTTCTATCCTGATGGGCAGCGATCAGTCCTGACCGGATGGTTGCGCCGCCGCGCTGATCTTTTCGTTAATGCGTGGCCGATTCCGGCCACTATCAATTTCCCACTTCAATGAGCTTGTGCCAAGAATGGGCTTCAACTGGTAAAGCAGGCATAATGGCAATCTTAATCACCGGCTTTTATTTTGACAACAATTAATTGGTGTTCCGTCAGATTTGATTCCGTTACAAAACCGTTGTTCTTGGCCGTCAGGCTTGATATATGTGCTACCACGCTAATTATGCACGAAGTAATCAATTGCTATCAAGGGAGGTGGCCTTTGCTGGCCAGGGTGTTAAGCAGTGCCGTCATCGGTATCGATGCCTATCTGGTGGAAGTAGAAGTGGATATTGCCCAGGGATTGCCCACCTTCACGACCGTGGGACTTCCGGAAGCGGCGGTCAAGGAGAGCCGGGAACGGGTCAAATCTGCGATCACCAACTCGGGTTATACATTTCCGGCGGATCGGATTACGGTCAACCTGGCCCCGGCCAACATTAAAAAGGAGGGGACAGGTTTCGATCTGCCCATGGCGTTGGGGATCCTCTCCGCAACCGGCGTTCTTCCTAAAAAAGCCATCTCCGGGTACCTCTTTTTGGGAGAGCTGTCCCTGGATGGCCGCGTCAAGCCGGTCAATGGCTCCCTGCCCATGGCCATCGCCGCTCAAAAGGCAGGATACCGCGGCATTGTGGTCCCGGCTGATAACGGAAAGGAAGCATCCGTGGTCTCGAACCTTTCTGTTTATCCGGTTCGTACCCTGGGTCAGGTTGTGGATTTTCTCAGGGGGTTCAGTTCCATTCTACCGCAAAAGACCGACCTGAAGGCTGTATTCGATGTTCCTGATCGTTCAGGGACGGATTTCGCCGAAGTGATGGGTCAGGAGCATGCCAAGCGGGCATTGGAAATCTCAGCGGCCGGCGGTCACAATGTGATCATGGTCGGTCCCCCCGGCTCGGGTAAGACCATGCTGGCCCGACGGATTCCCACCATCCTGCCGCCCTTGTCCTTTGAAGAGGCCATCGAAACCACAAAAATTTTCAGTGTCGTGGGGATGTTGAACCGGGAACAGCCGCTGGTCACCCGAAGACCCTTCCGTTCCCCCCATCACACCATCTCGGATGCCGGCCTCATCGGCGGCGGACACATTCCCAGACCCGGGGAAGTGAGCCTGGCTCACAACGGGGTTCTCTTCTTGGACGAATTGTCCGAGTACAAAAAAAATGTGCTGGAGGTGTTGCGCCAGCCGCTTGAGGATCTTCAGGTGACTATTTCCCGTGCGGCCTCCACCCTGACTTATCCGTCCAGCTTCATGCTCATCGCTGCCATGAATCCCTGTCCGTGCGGTTATTTTGCCGACCCGCGTCACGCCTGCCGGTGCACGGCCCACCAGATCCACCGCTTCCGGTCTAAAATTTCCGGACCGCTGCTAGATCGCATTGACATCCATGTGGAGGTCCCCGCCGTTCCCTACAAGGATTTAATGGTGGAGGCACAAACCGAGCCTTCAGAGGCCATCCGGCAGCGAGTGGTGGCGGCGCGCCGGATCCAGATCCAGCGTTTCAAACGCACAAAGATTTACAGCAATGCCCAGATGGCCAGCCGCCATATCCGTGCCCACTGTCGCATCGGTGATGATGCCCGCAGCCTTTTGGAATCGGCCATCGATCGACTGGGGCTGTCGGCCAGAGCTTACAACCGAATACTAAAGATTTCCCGGACCATTGCCGATCTGGATGCCAGGGGCGACATCCAGGTCCACCATATTACCGAAGCAATTCAATACCGGAGCCTGGATCGCACCCGGCATAATCTCTAATCCTTGAACACGTGGAATAATGAAGCAATAATTGAAGGCATCGCTGTGATCAACCGTTATTGTGGAGTCTCCATCATGAAGACCCGGGTACTGACGTACCTGTTACTCCTATTTTTTTTCTTTTTTGGACCCATGATCCATAACGCCACGCCGGCATCCTCAGAACTTGGTTCGGGTAAAACCCCTGATATCCTTCGGTTCGGGATCCACGTGAGTGAGATGGGCAACTTGGACCCCCATTTTGCCGCCGGCTCCCAGGATCGGGCCCTGGCGGACCTGGTCTTCAACGGGCTGCTGCGTTACCAGCCGGGAAACGCGCCAAAAATAGAACCCGATCTGGCTGAACAGATCCCCGAGTTTGCAATGATCGGTGGCCAGCAGGTGTGGACCGTCAAGCTGCGTAAAGGGATTATGTTTCATGCCGGCCCGCAAACCGCAGCCTATGAGTTGACCGCTGATGATGTGGCCTTTTCTCTTCAAAAATCAGCCCGTCGTGAATTTTGCGCATACGCCGGGGAATACGAGGGGATGACCGTCGTCCCGGTTGACCGATATACGGTTCACATCATAGTTGAAAAACCGGTTTCCTCCATTCTTTTCCTGCCTAAGCTGACCAATTATGCCGGCGGATTTATCGTCAGCAAGCGGGCCATTGAAACCGTGGGTTATGATCGGTTCAAGCGGCATCCGGTCGGCACCGGACCCTTTATCTTCAGCCATTACACATCCGGTGAAAAATTGGCCTTAACGGCCCACGACGGCTATTTTCGCGGCCGACCGCTGCTGGATGGCGTCGAGTTCCATTTCATTCCTGAGATCGACCGGCGTGTAGCCGCGTTAAAAGCCGATCGGCTGGATGTGATCATGGGCTCCGGCGAGAAAGGATGGCTCGAAAAGATGGCCCACGAACCAGGCATCGCGGTCGATACCCACGGTGTCGGAGAG
>NZ_JASJGN010000359.1:0-3137 GCF_033791525.1 Desulfosarcina sp. | reverse complement strand
TACCAGCCGCAAGCGATCAGCGCCGATTTTAAGAAAAAGATGGATCAGCCCTGGAGGATCATTCCCAAGACCATTGATGACGATCGGTGCACCCAGTGTGGGACCTGCGAGGCGGTGTGCCCGGTAGGGGCCGTGGCCCTGGACCCAGGCCCGGTGTTCAACGCGCGTTGCTTCGATTGCTTCAAGTGTGTTCGTGAATGCCCGGAAGATGCCATTAATTCGTCTGTCCCGCTTGGAAAAATTGAATCCATGATCCGCGGTCGGGTGGAGAAGTATAATGAAATGCCGCATACGCAGATTTTTTTCTGATTGTAGAAAAAGTCAATAGGACGGTGGTGTATCAGAATGAAGGGAGGGAGGGGTGGCTTTTTTGGGAATCTTGATGGAAAAGCGGGACCCCGTGTTCGGTTCTGATTGAAGTGAAATTCCGCCGCCATGCTGGCTGAGGATCCGGTTGGAGATAAACAGCCCCAGGCCGGTGCCGCGTTCGCCCTTAGAAGAGAAAAAGGGGGTGAAAACATTGGCCCGGATCGCTTCTTCCATGCCGATGCCGTTGTCCAACACATTCAGATAGATGTAGCCCGCATCCTGGGTGACTTCAAAACAGATCTCGTGAGACCGGCCCGACCGGTCCAACCGGCAGGCTTCCACGGCATTCTCGATGATATTGGTCAGGGCGCTGCGAACGATGCCTGCATCCACCTCGAACCGGCCGATGGCGGGGTCGAAACGGTGGGTTAGTGTGATATCCTGTCCTTTAATTTTGGGTCCCACGGTTTTCAGTACCTCCTCGGCAAAACCGAGAACGTCCACCGTTTCCCATTTCAGGTCCTTTTCCCTGGCGTAGTAGAGGATGTCCAGCACCATGTCCCGGATGCGCCCAACCATGAAGCGCACGGTATCCCACCCTTCACGGATCTGTTCCTGATTCTCCTTTTTAAATCCTGAGTCCAGAAGATACATGCCGCCGTCCAGGCCGGTGAGCAGCCCCTTGATGCCGTGGGAGACCGATCCGATCATCAGCCCCAGCGATGCCAGCTGGTCCTCGAGCCGGCGGGTGCGGGTGATGTTGGTTGACATTTCCATGACACGGGTGATGTTGCCTGCCAGGTCGCGGATGGGCGCGGTCTGGATGAGCACCCGGTAGTTCTCCCCGCGTTTCGAGGTTACCTCCATCTCGCACTGGTGGGATTGGCCGTCGCTAAATGTTTTGGCCACCGGGCAGTCGGGGCAGGCATCGTCCCGGTCTTTGTATATGTTGTGGCAGCGTGCGCCCACAGATAGGTTGAAGTCCTCCTGAAAGCGGCGGTTGGCCGCCCTGATGGTCAGGTCGGGAGCCTGCACGGTAATATAGCAGGGGGCTTCGTCGAAGAGTTGCTGGTAGCGTTGCTGGGTGGCCTGGAGTCGTTCCTGCAGCTTGCGGACTTCGCCGATGTCGGCTCCGATCTCCACCACCAGCTCCACAGCGCCTTGGCTGTCGCGGATGGGAGCGGTGTGGACCATCACCGGCCCCCGGGTGCCGTCGGCATATACCACGGTGACCCGACGGCGCATGCCCGTTCCGGTGGTAAAGGTCTCTTTTACCGGCGAGGCTTCCACACTGTCCGGTGGATATGCAGCTCCGCTGGCTTGGCCGACGTGGTCTCCCAACCGCTCCCGATAGAGTGGATTGATGGCGATGATCTCCTGGTGGCGGTTGTGGATGGCGACGAAGCAGGGGAGTTCGTTGAAACAGTTGATGCCGGCATCCAGATCGCCGGCAATGCCGCGAAGTGCTGAAGACATGCCCTCAACGGCCTGACCCACGGCCGCCAGCCGTTCGGTTTTCATCAGCCGGGCGGTCTGTTCGCGCACCAGGTTTTCCAGATTTTCGGTATAGGCCCGCAGCTGCGTGCGCATGCTGATGCGATCGTTGGCCCGCTTCAGGGCAATTTCCAGGATATCGTCGTTGATGGGTTTGGTGATGAAGTCGGTGGCCTCCAGCTTCAGGCACTTGATGGCCAGATCCATGTCTCCGTGGCCGGTGAGCATGATCACTTCCGTGTCCGGGCTTTCCGCCTTGATCTGCTGGAGCAGGTCGATGCCGTCCATGACGGGCATCTTGATGTCGGTGAGAACGATGGGAGGGCTGTGCTGCCGGAAAACCGCCAAGGCCTCCTTGCCGTTTTGCGCGGTAAATACCTGGTAGCCGATGTCCATGAGGGAGATACCCAGCACTTTCCGGATGCCTTCCTCATCATCGACCAGCAGGATTTTCTCTTCCATTTCTACCCTTTTCCTAAAGTCATGAGCCCAACCGCCGTGTCAAGCAGGCACTGAGCATCGGGCGGTTTTTCCAGGTAAGCGTCCGGATCGGGAAGGGGCTCCACCAGTTTGATGTTGAGCATCTTCAGATAGTGCTGGAAAGACCGCTGCCCCACGGCCGACAGCATGATGATGGGAATGTGCTGCAGCCTGCGGTCCGTTTTGAGGCTTTTGTACATCAGTGCGCCGCCGGTCCCCGGCATCATCACGTCCAGTATGATCAGGTCGGGAGTGATTTCCCGGGCTTTTGCCAGGCCGGCTGACCCGTCGCGGCAGGTTTCGGCATTGTATCCGTTGGTTTTGAACAAGGCGGAAATGAACACCCGCATGTCCATGGAATCGTCGACGATGAGAATAGTTCCCCTGCAGGATTCCGGTTCTGGTGGTGTCATGGACGTATCGCTTTGAAAATGCATCGGATAGGCAGTTTTTTCAGGCCGGTGCCTCCTGAGCCTTGTCCGGATGATTGACACTGCCTACCGGGCAGGAAGATCGCAGAACCACCTGCTCCACGGTGGAGCCTAGCAGGGCCAGTTCCGGATCGATCTCCCGGGTATGATGGGCCATGACGATCAGGTCGGCCTGTTTTTCACGGGCGAATTTGAGAATTTCCACGTAAGGCGTCCCCTCCCGGATGCCGATTTCATAATTGTCGAACCCTTTGAGTTGCGAGAGGTATTTGGCATCTATTTTTTTACGTGCCGCTTCGATGTGCGCTTCGATTTCCGCCTGTCCTTTTACTTTTCCCGGTTCGGATGCGTGAATATCCACGGCATGAAAAATGTGCAGTCGCGCGTTGACCTCCTTGGCCAGCCGCGCGGCCCAGAGGAAGG
>NZ_JASJGN010000358.1:0-5080 GCF_033791525.1 Desulfosarcina sp. | reverse complement strand
TCTCCAGTCGAACATGGCATTCAAGGGGCCTTCTTTGGCGGGCGTGATGTCGGACGGCTGCTCTCCATTCAAAATACGCAATGCCAACGCCGCTATGGCCTTGCCCTTTTCCTCGGCACTGCTTAGATAACCACCGACGATGCCGTGACCGAGCATCAGGTCCCAGAAACTGTAGACCGGGGCATTGGCGGCCCTTGAAATTTGGAAAGCCGATTGGGGTGCAGTGAACTTGTTGCCCGCCCCATCTTCGAGAAGTGTGATATACATGACCAAGGATCGGTGCGGCAGGTTGGCGACCTTTTCGAGGATCGTCGGCATCGGGAGCCCTGTAAGATCGATAAAATCGACCCGATCACCATACGGCTGAAACGCCTGCATGGCATTCATGCTCCACGTGCGGCCGATTTTCCCGGCCCCTGACACCACCGCAACGTGTTGGGTGTCGGGATGCAGACGAAGGGCCAGATCCAATGTTTCTGAATAGTTGGGAGCCGAGATCATACCGGTGATGTTGGGCCCCAATTTCCCGATGTCGATAAATTTTTCTTCAACACCTGCGAATACCACCGGCACCCCGGGAAATAGTTCTGGTCCATGGGTCCGCATGAAGTCCAAGGCCGTGTTGTAGACGGCGACAACCAGATCGGGTTGTGATGTTGCGTATTTGTGACGGAGTAAATCGGTCAGCAGCTGGGCGTACCGCGCATCTCTGAAACGCAGCACATCCAGGTACTCGATGTCGAGGTCCACATTACTGTGACCTTCAGATTCCAGAATCGATCGTATGCCTAGTCTCCACAGATTACCGACCGGCGCTGATGGGTGATAGCTGGCCAGTAAGAGAATCTTTTTGTGCTCGGATGGTTGTGCCCCAAAAAGCGGGGTGGCAGAACACAGGATCCACAACGGCAGGATAAGAAACAACAGCAAGATTGATACGAAGTGATAACCTTGCCGCCTGAAGTTTGGGTGCATGAATGCCATGTTGTCCGATTCGATGAAACTGTCGTTGGGTGTCATGATGCGTTTGCCTGATAGCATATAGTTTTACAAGTTTATCAAGATTTCGCAAGTGAGCGGATGCTTTTTCTCACCCGTGATAGTGCTATTGTACCAAAGTGCTATGCACCAAGGTACAATTGCCCACCTCGCGCGTATCCTATATCTTGAATATACTTCATCGTTGCATAAAAACATGTGAAATATATTGTAACATTCTGTAAATATATAGAAAAAATTTAATTTTCCTGGATGTTCAGGAGTCCACAGGATGTGAATTCCTGCAAAAACAGTGATTTTCTCATGTTTTTACCCTTGCGGGAAAGCGAGAGGATTCCAGATCCCGCGTTGCCAAGGGATTGCAGTAAAGAACTACGGCGTCACCCTCGGCGCCTTGGCTCTGAAACCCTCCCGCTTTTGCAACGTTGGGGTATACGTTGGAATCTATCAACCCGGTGACCCGTTCAAGCGGGTGCTCGACCCCCCTGACCACAACATCCGTGCATCACATCGCGCGCTGCTGTGGCGCAGGTAACCGTTACTATCAACGAATTTATGCTGGAACCAACCAAGGAGGTGGGCATGTCCGAGATCCAAAAATCCGCTATTGTGTTTATTCTATTGTCGGTCCTGATACTGGCCGTATCCGCATACGCTGAAGACAATTCATGCAGGATCATGGCGGGTCCGCAAGATGATGTATGGGTGATCATCTATGATGCGGATAACGACGGCAATCCGGGGCCCATCATTTGGAAGGGCAAAATTGAAGCCGGGAAGAGCATTCCGATCACCTCCACTGACGGGAACATCCGTATCGATTATACGATGGATCCCAATCAAGCCTATGATGGGGCCCTCCAAAGCGGATGTTACGGACAACAAACTGTCCTGGTAGACTACTAAGAGATTGAGTTGGTATCAATGATAGCGCTCAGGTGGAGTGTGGGCTTATCGGTTGTTTTGATATTCGGTGGCAGGTTATGATTGAGTCAATCGAGGAGGTAGACATGTTTAAGATCCAAAGAACCGTTTTTTTGATCATTTTTTTGGCGAGTATGTTGCTTGCCGCATCGACACAAGCTGCAGACAATTCTTGCCGGATCGTGGGATCTACACAAGATGATGTATGGGTGATCATCTATGATGCGGATGCCGACGGCAATCGGGGGCCCATCATTTGGAAAGGAAAAATTGAAGCCGGTAAAGAGATTCCGATCACTTCCACCGATGGGCATATTCGATACAATCGTGCCTCAGGTCCCAATCAACCGTACGACGGGGACGAGTCCAGAGCATGTTTTGGGAATAATATCCTACAGGTGGACTAAGTGCCCCTATTCATAGAAACGATGGCATTCGATTGCCGATGCATCCCGGCTCGCCGTGTTGCTCGGCGCACCAAGAGCGTTGGCAATTGGCACTTCTCGCGCCTTGCGATCCAGGCGCCTCGACATTCTCGATGCGTCATCGTATTTACGAACAGGAGCACAAAAAGATTGAGTAATTGTCAATGATAGCACTCAGGTGGGCTGTGGGCTTATCGGTCGCTTTGCTATTCGGTGGCATCGTAACACAGTTTTACGCACGAAGAATCAGGCACCTCGTCGGCGATGAGGACCACCACTTCCGAATTGCGATTCCCATATCTCTGGGTATCGCCGAAAACCTGTTCTTCACCATTGGGGTCGCCTTTGAATTGTCCGGCGTCATGGTTGCCATGGTGACCTGGATGGCCGCCAAAATGGCGGCCCACTGGGGCAAGCAAGCCCTGGACAACCGTGTCACGCATATCGAAACGATACGATTCACCATCCTAATGGGTACGATGGTATCGTTGCTTTTTTCCATGATTGGCGGGCTGATATGTGCCGGTAAGTTATGGCTCTGATAGAATCGGTGGTAACGGGCCACCTATGGTCGATTCAAAAACAGACGAGGGCGATCCGTATCGACCGTTTATGTCGCTGGTTATTCCCGGTTGTATTCGCAGTATTTTCTGTCATCACCGTTGCTATCTGACATGCAGGCTTGTTTTTACACCTAAACTGAGTTAATCCGAGGAAAGTCAAACAAAAATTGCTTTCCAGTCAGTCGCTCTTTGAAAATTCGGTAAAGCCTACAATTCGGTTTACATTTTTGCTATAGAGTCACCGACTGGGATGGGCACAGTGATCCCGGATTTAGTGTCGAGAACACTATGGGACCTGTCCCGTTCCAGTCTCTTAATTGTCTGGCGCCTGGATACCGGGGCCTTAATGTCATAGGCTTGGAAACGGCGGGTTTCATTTTTCCTTGGCGCCGCATTTCTTCCGTTAACACTGCGATGTTGATTCGCGGTGTCGATCTTTGGATCGTAAGCCTTTTTGTGTTTGAGCATGCCGTAGATGATCCGTAATATTTTGTGCATACAGACGCCCATCGCGGCCATGTTGTGTTTTCCGTTTTTCTGGTGTTTTTCGTAGGTCTGTTTGATTAGCGGGTTGCATTTAATAGCTGCCAAGGTGCTCATATAAAGAATGTGGCGAGGTGCTTTACGTCCCTGTTTACTCATTTTAATACCGCCAACGCCATCCCCACTTTTTTTATAAACCGGATGCACACCGAAGAAGGAAGCCAATTTTTTAGCATTTGCAAATCGTTCAACAGTCTGGATCTCAATCATCAGCCCGATGGCGGATTTATTACTGAGGCCAGCAAATGTTTTGAGCAGTTCTACTTCAGGCATGGCGCACGCTTCAATCATCCGGCGGGTTTGAGCGTCAATCGTTTTGTTCAAATGGATGATTTGTTGGGCAGTGGCGACAATGAGCTGTTCAGTTGTCGTGTCCGTAGCCGAAGCAACCGAGCGTTGGGCATCGCTGACAATCTGTTGTGCCTTCTTTAAGGTTACGTATGGGATCTTGGTTATGGTCTTGGCCTTGGCTCTTTTTAGCCTGGCCGCGCTGGGATATGTGACGGCGACTTTTAAAATCCATGCGGGTGTTTCGGTTTGGCAATATCGCAACAGTTCAGGATTGCTCGAGTACAGTAACCCCTTAAACTGATTTATAAATTGGGTTCTTTGTTTAGTGAGCATCTGAATAAATCCCCATTGCTTTCTCAACCCGGCCAATTGATCTTGCTGCTGATAGTTCACCTTTTCAGGATGTGCAACCAGGTATTCGGCAACGTTCTGGGCGCTAATTTTGTCGGTCGTGTTTTTCTTCAAACCCGCTTGGCTGTTATGCTTGACTCCCAGCGGGTTCAGCCGGGCTGTCAGGATATTTAAAGAACCCTGAAAAGCAACCAGTGAATTGTACCAGTTGTTTTCATATCCTCCGGTGCTTTCCATGCCGGCAAACAGCCTCGAATCCGGATGGTTAGACAGAAAGCGCGCGACAATGTTGTACAGCGCCTTGTGCCCGTCAAAGGTGTCATCCAGTTGAAAGCCTTGGGTGACTGGCTTTTTTTTAGGGTTAATAATCACGAAATCGGCATACCCCTTGCTGACGTCAATGCCCATGTAAAATGGTTTCATTGGCAACTCTCCTTTTCGGTATAATTGGTGCCAGGAATCATCAAGCTTGTGAGAATCCGGTGTCGCGCACCATGTTAATCACCGATTTAAACCTGGCGGAAGGAAGAAACTCAGTTACGGGCTCGTAGCCCAGCGATTGCCCCTTCTCTTCCTCCAAGTCTAAAGGTTTTACCGAGTAAAGGAAAGTTTAGCTGCTTTCTGGAATTAACTGTATTGGGGCTCCCTCCCCATACAACCATTATTTAGTTTTTTTCTTATACAAGCGATTCACCTTTCTTGAAGAAGGTCGATTGGTAACGATCACGGTTGGGTACCATCCATGGTTGTATTCAAAAGGTTAAACCCATTGGGTTTGCCGACCTCACCCCACCTTCGGCGTTAGCTATCGCCGCGCATAGTCCACTATAGCGCGACGACATCTGCCTTGAATCTGCGGCAAGCTCGACAATCGCTTGTATAAGAAAAAAACTAAATAATGGTTGTATGGGTAGGGAGCCCCAATACAGTTAATTCCAGAAAGCAGCTAAACTTTCCTTTACTCGGTAAAACCTTTAGACTTGG
>NZ_JASJGN010000357.1:0-10506 GCF_033791525.1 Desulfosarcina sp. | reverse complement strand
AATATTGTTTATGCAACATTGGGGTGACCGCTCTACAACATGTTACAGCCGCATGAGTATTGACACTCCGTTAACATAAAATTATACTCGTTCACCAAAAAGCAAGTTCCTATCCAGTCTGTCCCGACAGATCTTTTACAGCGACCGCACCCCTCGTCAATTTCCTCAACGCGGCTATCGCCTGGGTCACCACGGCCGATATGGCCACACAGCAGATTATCTGAAATGGATTACAACCGATGCCAAATATGCGACGCGCCCATCATACGACATCGAACACGGTCGCAAAACATCTGTAGTGGATGGAAGTGTCTCATCGCCTATCGCAAGATACAACGTGACTCACGTCGGAAGCACGATGAATATCTGGTTCGGCGTTACAGAAGCAGTCTCGTTCGGGCCCAACGATTTCGCCACACAATTGCACCGGTGCTCGGTATCCAATCACCCGAAAATTACCGCGCTATCGTCACGCCGGCAAACGAACGGCCGATCGTTCCGCTACCACGAAAGCAACGCTATCGTTTTGTGAAACGGTTGATTCGATTGGTGGAAGGAACCCTTAACGATCCGCCGCACGAACCGCGACCACTTGAGGATGATCAACCATCGCTGCCGATCTTGAAGGCCGCTTGTGCCCTCTGCAAAGGAAATTGCTGCTTGAGAGGAGGAACGGGAGCACATTTGGATCAGGATGTCATTCGTCGTTGGGCAAACACACACCCCGAAGCCGACTCTCGCTCTATATTAAACGCCTTTTCTCTTCGTTTACCCCCTGCAACGTATAGGGGATCCTGTGTCTTCCACGCGGCAAACGGCTGTAATCTTCCGCGGAGCATGCGATCGGCAACTTGTCTGAACACCGTCTGCGGTGGTATTGTTGAGCTGCGACTGCGAATCGAATGCGATAATGAGTCGAGGTTCTTCCTTGCCGCGACGAACAAAGACAGGGTGGTACGCGGAAAGTTTGAAGCATGCGACGAGGTGAATTTACGTGGATAATCGAAAAGCCACAAACCGATCCGAATCAACCGATGCTGGCATCTTACTCGCCAAGGCACGGGGATTGATCGATAAAAATCAGTTGGACCTGGCGGCAGCCACCCTGCAGGAAGCAACCGGTCTCAATCCCAACGATTTGGATATCCTCAGAACCCTTGCCCAGGTCCTTGTTCGGATCGACCAGTATCTTCCTGCCTTGCACGTTTTCGACCGTCTCATCGGGTCCGGACAGGCTACGGCAATGGACTACACTGATACTGGCGATGCCTTAACCGACGTCGGCGAATATGCTCAGGCAATTGAGACCTACCGACAAAGCCTCGACTTGAAGCCGAAAAACCCCAAAACCCTTCACAACCTCGCGCGTGCGCTTTATCGACTCGGACGAACGGACGAGGCTGCCGATCATCTTAAACAATGCACTGAGCAGTCCGATCTAATCGACCCCTGGCTGAGTCTGGCCACGATCATGCCTGGTTGCGGTCAGTCAGGCCAACAAGAAATCTTCGATATGAGAAAAGAATTCGCCGCACGACTGGCCGAACAAGAAACAGCGGTCAAAACGATCAGGCGACCATGGCCCGGCAGAAGCATAAAAAAACGACTTCGCGTGGGCTATCTTTCTGAGTTTTTCCATTGCGGCAACTACATGAAACCGGTTTGGGGATTAATCAATAATCACAATCGGTATGCGTTTGAAATCCATCTGTTCAGCGACAGCCCCATCGGCAGCGCTTGGCCCGGCTATCACAACCATGCCGGTGATCGCATCCACGAGGTTGCCAAGTTGGATAATCTCGCACTCGGGGCCCTCATCCAAAGCCAAGCGATCGATATCCTGGTGGATTTGAATGCTTATAGCACACCTCGGCGGCTTGCGCTGTTTCTCGGTCACCCTGCCCCGGTGACGGTTGCCTGGTTTAATATGTATGCCACCTCGGGACTCGCCGGTTTTGATTATATCATAGGCGATCCGTGGGTTGTTCGATCGGATGAAGCAAAATATTACACAGAAAAGATTCTGACCCTACCGGTCAGCTACTTGACATTTGCGGTCTCTTACGAGGTTCCGGAAATTGTCGACCCACCCTGTATCCAAGCCGGTGAACTGACCTTCGGCAGTCTGATTACCCAGTATAAAATAACGCCTCAAGTCCTGGACGCCTGGGCCGAGATACTGAAAAAGACCCAACATACACGCCTGTTCCTGGCCAACAAGGCCCTGAAATCCAAATGGAATTGCCAATATCTCCTGGATCAATTCCGCCAACGGGGGGTGGAAGCAGAACGGGTGACCCTATCCGGCCCACGGAACCATCACGGTTTCTTACAATATTACGATCAGATGGACATCGCCCTGGATGCATTTCCATACAACGGCGGGACCACCACCATGGAGGCGCTGTGGCAAGGGGTGCCGGTACTGACCCATGACGGTGACCGATGGGCATCACGCACGAGCTATTCTCTGTTGGCGTCGAGTCCGGTAGGCGACTATGTGGCCACGGATTGCCAGGATATGATTGACCATGCTGTTGCTTTAGCCGAAAATCCGCAGACCCCCATCCGGCTCCGAGAGCTTCGACGACACATGCGGGAGCGTCTGTCCTATGGCCAGGTATGTAACACTCGAGCGCTTAGCAAGCATATGGAGGCACTCTATAAAAAGGTCTGCGTGTCCATGGCTGCGGCATGAAACCGTTCATCTCAATCTGCATTTGTGATAGCGTTCGCGGGATCAGCAGCCTTTAATTTCCGGCCGAACAGACTTGGGGTAAACTTTCTTTTACCGGGTCAAACCGACCACAGAACGGAAAAATCATCGGGGGCCAGAGGCCGGCAGTAAAACGCCAGCAGGGTTTTTTCCGGACTGCCCCCCATAAAAACGGTATTCGGAATGGGTGCATGGCATTCCTTCAGGGCGAGGTGCCAGGCCCCTGCCAATTGAAAAGGATCCTCGACGCCATTGCCGCCTATGGGAATGAACAGCTGGCCGTCGGTTATAAGGGCCTTCACTTTCTCCCTGACATCTGACAGGATGATCTTTTTCTTTAGCCACGCGGAATGCTCGTCGTTCAATTGATTGCCGGTGTGTTGTCTGGCCTGCTGCCACTGCCGCCCGGGCGTCTCCATCTGATTGATGTCCGATTCCAGCTGATCAAGGCTTTTCAGGCGCCGGGTGGCGGTGTATTCCAGGGCCTCCCATGTGGGTCCCAACCCGAAAAGCATGAGATGCCAGTACGACTCCCATTCGTCCAGTTCACCTTCACCGATGATCATCATGGGATAGGGTCTTCCAATACTGTCGCTGCTGCTTTTTCCCAGGCCGCAGAGCGTGGCACCTCTTTTCTGCCCCTTTGACCAGAAGCGCCATGAGCAGACTCTGCGGCGTCGCTCGTCTTCGGAAAGTCGCTGAAATCCGGTATCCACCCATTTGGCAAAGGCATGGGCCATCGGTGACGTCAGATTGATCTGGAAATAATCCTTGGCAACGGGGTGTTTGCCGAAGACCGCCCAGTCCCAGCCGGGCTTGCCGATTAATTTTCCCAGCATGAAGTGATTTCCTGGGGCACTCTGCCCGGTGACGCCTGCAGAAACCGCAGCACCGGTTTATGCCCGGACAATTGATATTTGGCAGTGATCTTCCTTATGCGCATACGTTTCAATGCGGTTGCCTGCTCGGGAAAATCACCCGGACGAAAGGTCCGCTGCCCTGTCTTGAAATCGTTTAAAAATCGGGGAAAACCGAGATAGCCGTCGTAGACGGTGGTCAGTACGAGATTGCCGATCTCGATTTTAAATACGACATCGCCACAGCTTTGTGCCGACCAGTTGAATGTTTTTCTGACCGGATAGTGAAGGTTGATCAGTTGATTGCGATCATTGCCGCACTGAAGCTCCAGTTTGGTGGCATGGGGCTTGACCAAAGCCTCTGAATTGGCGTCGGTGGGATAGGCCTTGATGGAGACGCGATAATTGGCAACGACGGGTTTGGCCACGCGTTCCCCACGGGTTAAAAACGTCAAGAAATCGGTTCTGAAATCCAAGGATCGGCCCTCGATAGACCGGGCATGGTAGCCCTTGCCCCGACTTCGATCGATGAACGGAGCGGCCGGCCCTTTGACAAATTTGATGGCATACCCGTCATTGCCCATCAACAGTTTGTTCAGGTCCATCCCACTGGAAACATACTGCACCTCAAGAAAAACCTCCTTTTCCCAGATGCTTTGGAGTTGGCACTGGGCTTCCCGGATCACGTAGGCATGATAAAACTGGATCGGGCCATTGATCAGGTCCCAGAAAAGATCGGTCTGCTTATTTTTTTTCCCCAGAACCATTCTCAACTTCTTCTCGCCCTGTCGTGCCATGAAAAAGGGCGATTCTCCGGTGGCCGGATCTTCACTGTACAGGCCGGATGCCGCCTTAAACGCCGTTTTTCTTGAATCGGCGACTGCGCTCAGCGCCTGCAGGGCATCCTGGTATTGTTTATAGGCCTTGGCGGAATCCATGCGCGCTTCGAATGAAAGCGCATCTGTGGTCTCAACCCCGGTCCGGGATTCAAGGCGATTCAGCCTGGACGCTACCTTATCCGTCGTCCGTTTGATGATCCCAGCCTTGGCGACACCCTGGGCATCAAGCGTTTTGGCCTGGATCCGCGTATCCCGCATGCGGTAAATCAGATCGACCCATTCGGGAACCTTTTCCTGATCCTTGACCGGGGCAAGGGATTCGGCCATCCGGGCCAGCAACTGGAAATAGGGCCCCTGGTCAGTGGCCAGATTCATACCGGTCTGCTGCCACAAGTCGCGGCCGGCCAATCGGTCGGGCCCTTGCGCAAAATATCTGGCAAACGCTTCCCACTGGTCGATGTAGGCGTTCGCATACCATTTCTGAAAATCGAGTTTCTGCGATCCGATGGAAAGCGGCTCGAACAGGGCGGATTCAATTTCCGCAAGGGTGCCGTTGATGGCATCTCTGCCCTCGGGGGTATACCCTGCAGGCACAACGGCCGCTTCCGGATCAGGAGAGAGGCCCTTCCAGAAATCCTCCATGCGCACGCCGGCCAGGTTGCCATTGCGGTTCACCCAGTCGACCAGCCAATTCAAGCTAGCGCCCTGGAGGGTCAAAATATGTTTGAGCCAGGTCTGAAGGTCGTTCAATTCATCATTTAGCAGGCGATCTTCACGCCGCCAGGTTAAATAATAAAGATAATGGCCGCCGATCTGGTCGGTTATCTCATCGATCACGGCCGTTGCCATCAGGTCTCCCGAATAGGCAACCACCGGCAGTGCAGTTAGCGCCTCCCTGTCCCTGCCCTGCAGTCTCGCTTTGAGCAGGTTGATGCGCCTGACCAGGTGCATGGCATGGCTTCCCATGACCTCAGGTGGGGTAGCCGCAGAGAAACGGGTCATTCGATCACTCATCTGTTTGTCGAAATTATTCAGAAACCCGGATTCGAGCACCTGGCAATACTTCTGTTTCAAGCCAGCCTCGACACGATCGCTTTCGTAAAGACCCAAACGGGGAATCCACCAGTTGGCATTCTGCGATTCGATCTTGACGACCGCCTGTTTGAAACGCTCCATAATCAGCGTGTCTGTCGTGATGTCACCCTGCAAAATCGGTGCGGTGGAAAATGATTGGGAAACATCCCGGAGTGTTTTCAGATTTTTCACAAAAGAAAAACTGAGCAGCCCACAGGCGGCAATCACAATTGCCACCCAGGCGGTAAGACCCAGGCTGCGGGTCAACCGGCTCCATTCGAGGGTTTTTTGGGTAGGTGCAAACAGTTTTCGGTCATTGGGTAGAATCGTGGAGAAAAAATCGTGTAAAAACAGACCACGGTTGGTACCGGGGAGCACCTCTTTTTCGCCGATCAGTCCCAATTGACTGAGAAAATGGGAATAGGGGGTACCTTCCTGGCGGCCGCTGCTGAAATAGATTCCCCTGAGTATCGGTGTTTCCTGGTACGGATTTTCCTGAAAAGCACCTCGCATGAAAGCGGCCAGCCCGGATTCGATTTTTTCAAACTCCTGGGGAAAAAGAAGCAGGGACGGATCTGCCGTTTTTCCCTTGGCACGGTTCTGGTTGAGCATCAGCAGACGGAGTTCTTTAAGGCGTTCGCCGATATCATCGACGCTCTCTTTGCAGAAGGCGGCCATGTCGACGATGAGATTGGTATTGAGGCGTCCCATGGCCTGATGCAGCGAGGGTTCTTCCAGTCGATCACAAAACCTCACGGCGCCCTGAATCAGGTCGCATTTGGTCACCATGATGAACACGGGGAATTTGGCACCCAGCACACGCATCAATTCATCGATTCTTCTGCGGATGCTTTTTCCGGCATTCTCCAGTGAGGAAACCCCTTCCTGCAGCAATTGATCGGCGGCGACCGTGACCACCAGTCCGTTAAGGGGCTCTTTTTTGCGGAAGCGCACAAGCAGCGAGAGAAACTTCTGCCATTCATCCTTATCCCTGCCCTCATCCACCGGTATCGCGTATCGGCCGGCGGTGTCAATTAGCACTGCCTGTTCGAAAAACCACCAATCGCAGTTCCGTGTACCCGAAATTCCGGAAACGCGACTCACTTCGGCAAATGGAGAAGAGAGGTCGGCGCCCTGAATGGCTGTTGTTTTTCCGGAGCCGCTTTCACCGATCACCATGTACCATGGCAACACGTAAAGCGGATTGCCGTATTTCTTGAGGTGCGACTTGCGAAGGGCACCGATCGCTTCCTTCCAGCGGGCCTGGAGCTCGGTATACCCGGCTTGTTTGCCTTTATCCATCGATTTGATGCGCGATTCGTCCTCTGCAATCACCTGATGGATGAAGTTTTTTTCACTTTTTCTGGCCAACAGTTTTTTGATGAAAATCACAAAAAGAAAGATTCCGAGAATACCGATCAGAAAGAAAAAGCCAACCCACCACGGCCAACCCGCCATCAAGGCCAGACCGAAGATTAACAGAAGGGCCAACGCGGCCAGAAAAAGGAGAAGAATCACTTTGAGCGTCTTCATGATGAGTGATTTCATTTACGGCACCGTATTGATGAGTGATTGTCCGATGTTGCCCAGGATGAAGCGGTAAACGAAAAACAGCGCCGCGTAAAGAACCAACGGTGCGACCACGCACATCAGGCTAAAGGTGGTAAATCGCCGCATTCTTGGCATGCGTGAATCGCTTAAAGGCTTGTCTGACTGATATCCATTGGGAAAAAGCGTCATCTTGCGGACGTCCGGGACCCCCATGGAACTGCCGGTTAGCAGTTTAAGATTCGACGTCCGCAGTTGATCCAAAAGGTAATCATCCCCTTCGTTGATGTACTGACCGGCAAACCCCATGGACAGGCAGATGTAGTAGACCTCCCTGACATCGATTTGGTGGGGGCCGATGGTGTTGAGCCGTTCAAAAAACTGTTTGCCGGCATCCGAGGTCTCATAGTACCGTCGCTGCAGCTGTTCCCCCAGCCAGCGATTCTTGCCTGGCCATGTCGATGACAGGATGGTTTCATCAACCCAGGCAAACACAGCGAAGCGGGCCAGGTCATAGTCGTTGGGCGTGAATCCTCCCTTCTCGCACATGGATTCGCTGTCGGCAACCAGGCGCCGGATATTGGCATCCACCTGCTCGAAAGACGCCTGGCCTGAATCGGGAGACTGGGTTACGAAAGCGGTGTAGGCGATCAAGTCGGTGAAACAGTCGGCTAAGCGCATGTCAGTTTCTCCCTACGATCATCAGCTCGGCTTTGAAATCTTCCGGCGCACTATCCCAGTAAAGCGCCAGATTATTTCCCTTTTGCACCTGTTGCCATTGCTCGCCATGGTGATCGATCTGAAAGTAAAGCGTGTTTGCGCGACGTGGCAGTTCCTGCGGGGTTACCTGCTGATATTCCAGCCGAATGCCTGGCAATGCCCTGGCGATAAGAATAGGCAGATACTCTCGGGAACTGATTTTGGCGATCTGCTCCATCGACTGCAAAACGGACTGCGGATCGGTTTCTGTTTCAACGGCAAGAAAAAACCGGTTGCGGCCTTCAAACATGGTCGGCTGCAGTTCGGTTGCATAGTAAGTCCCATCGAAATGCAGTGCAATCATGTATTCGGGCCCCGCCGTAATTTCATCCAACAGGCGTGTGATCAGGCTTTGCGCCGATGAAAAGCACTGCCAGAGCTGTTCATGATGGTAGCCGGGCATCAGCACCTTGCCGCCCGCTTCCTCACCGATAACCGAAACCCGTTCGGAAAATGTGGACAGCTCCCCCATGAGTTGGCGTAGAATCCCGTACGCGACCCATGGGTGTACCGCGGCGGAGTCAGTGATGTGAATGAGTTGCGACACGTACCGGTTCAATGACCGCAAGGTCAGCAGAAAGACCATGTCGCGGGACCCGAATTCGGCGCTGTGGATGCCTCTGTCCCTCTTAAAAGCCTCCAACTGGCGGCAACGGGCGGAGACCTGATCACGCACCTCCTTGACGATTCCTTCCAAGGGTTGGGATGCGTCGATCGCCAAACAGGGAGGAAAGAAACGGTCGCTGAGCACCACATTTTCGCCATCCCGCTCAAGCAGCGCCACCGGGATCACATCATAGTCCCCGAATTGCTCCATCTCGCTTTGCCAGAACAGTTTTAATACCAATTGCATGCGCCGAACCTGGGCATTTGGACCGCTGCTGTGCAAATCCCGGATATCTTCAGCCTCCTCTGTAGCGACGTAGCGGGTTCTGACCGCTTTAAGATCGTTCAGGTTGTCTACAATCGTCACATTCTCACTGGATCGGCTGAATTTTCTGACGCCAAGATAGACCATGAATGTCTTTCCGCCGTCCTCCCAGGCTGTCTCAAACGACCGTGGCTGCATGACCGCATTTTGGTTGAGCACGGCATAGGTGGTGTCCGCAAACAAAAAGCTGCCTTTGGACAGGCCGAAGGAGCGGTTTCCCAGCGCTGCCTGCTCAACAACCATGCTGTCGACGCCCCAGAAATGGGGTGTCAGCCTGTGATAAACAGGTTCAAACAGAGCGCTGTGGTAGCGATCCTGGAGTTGAAAATGCTGAGGCTGAAGGAAGAGGCCCTGATGCCAAAAAAGAGGTTTTTCCATGGATCACTGCCCTTCCACCGTTGACGTCGTCACCGTGGTGATCTGTTGCGGTCCAAGGACCAGATCAACACGGATATGAGCGGGTTTTCTGGTTTTCTTCACTCGCAAGACTCCTTTTTTCTCCAACACTTCCGGTATTTCAACTATCCTGACCATACGTTCTTTTTCAAGAATATAGTATCCGGCCACCAAGGCTACATAGCGGGCACCTTCCGCCCGGTCCATGGTCATGTTGAGGTCCTGATCGGGCTGGATGATCATCCGTTTAGCGGCGGCGGCGCCGTCGCCGAAGAGCCCGCAGTCCAGCAGTTGGTAGATGCCGTCATCATCATTGGACAGTTGGTTGAAGGTATTCGGATCGGACAGTTGGTAGGCACACAGCAGCAATGTGTGCGCCTCGCCCTCGTCCAGGTTGAGTTTATGGTCCGCCTTGATGTGCAGGCGGATAGCTTCTTTTTCGTAGGTCCACTGGGGCGGCGGCACCTGTTTGGCGGCACACGCGCTTAGCAACAATAACGACCCGGCGATCAAAATTATTACAATTCGTTTCAAATCAGCCTCCTTGTTTTCCAAATTTGGTCTGACAATTCTTTTCAAATTCCCGTAAAAAATCTTCCATGAAACGGCCGGAACTGAACCATTTCTGAATTTTTTCGTAGCGTTCTTCGTATATTTCAAACATTTCAGCTTTTTTCATCGGGCCGAATTTAAGGCCTTTTCCCAACTCCGAGGCCAATTGCTCGGGATCCAGAACAGCCAGCACCTGTTTGACTTTGGCGTAGGCCGCTTCTTTAAATGACTGCTGAGCGGTTAAAAATGCATTGCTGATTTGATCCAGGTACGCTTCGAGCGAACGCCCCTCCCCTTCCCCTTCCAAACGGAACCCGATCACCTGGCGGATCGTCTGATCCGGCGACCCCTCTCCGGTAAAAGTCATGTTGATCACGCTGATCAGCTGGTTCAGGGTGTTAAATATCGTGTTGAGGGAATCGGCCAGCTTCTCCAACAGTTCGCTGGAGGAGAGATCGTCCATGGAGACCCTGCGCCCCAGCAGCAGGGAGCAAACCCGCGTCAGCACCTCGTCGTCTGTCTCGCCGATCAGCGATGGCTGGCAGTTGCTGCCCAGTCGGTCAATCACCGCCTGCAGGGCGGTGATCCGCGAGTGACTGTCCAGCCCTGCCATCTGTTCGTTCAGGTAGGCCTCCACCGAGTCGGCAGAGACATCCCCATCGGCTTCAAACCGGGCGGCGAGGCCGAATGAAATGCGCTTGATCGTTGTCTCATCGGCCATGTTCCATCTACTCCTTTTTCACGTCTGATCGGATAATGATGGTCTGTTCCGAGATATCATCATCACCATTTGCCGGGTCTGGCGCCACAGGCTGGAAATCATCCCCGGGCCCC
>NZ_JASJGN010000356.1:0-4809 GCF_033791525.1 Desulfosarcina sp. | reverse complement strand
ACCCTGAACCCAAAACGCTGAACCTTGAACCCTTATTCCGTAACCGGCGGATAAGGCATTTTGGCCAGGGCCTCCCGTGCCTGTTGCATGGCTGCCCGATGACGGGTGGCGATGCCTTCATCCCATGCCTGCAGCGCGTCAGCACCCGTCAGGCTCGAAAAGGAGCTTGTCAGTCCGCCTCCGGCGGCAGAGCCGGTGTCCTTGGCGGAGTCCGCCGTCAGCGCGATCGTTCCCTTGGTGGACCCCACCAGCCCGCTTCCTACCTGCCGATGATCCAGCTTGGCCATTCCGCTGCCTATTTTAAACAAATTTTTACCGATGTTTTTGCCGATTTTCAGCGCTCCGGAACCCACCTCGCCCGCCACATCCACGCCGCCCTCGACGATGCCGGCCCCGGTATGCAGCCCGCTCTTGCCCAGTTTAAGCAAGCCGCCGGAAGCACGGTTGAAAACCCCGGCCAGGACCGGCCCCGTTTCCACCGCGGGTTTGTTGAGCGGCCCCTGCACGTGAATGGCGTCATACTGCACACCCGCTTCGCTCAACAGGATCCCATACAGGCTGATTGCCTTCTTGTTTATCGACAGCGCAAAACCGGCATCAAAACCGTCAGCGCCAAATGCGCTGCGCGTGGCCGGCGGGACCAGCGAACCCAATGTCTCCAGTTTCACGCCGGTCCAGCGGATCTGGGCATTCATCGGCGGCACGCCGCTGCCTGCCGGGCCCATCGAAGCCACAGCCCCATACTGCGCGTCCGGCAGCTTGCCGGATTGCTCCAATTCAAAGGATAGCGATACTGACGCGGGATCAGCCGATGATTTATCGTCGAAGAGGCGCAGCTGGTTCGCCGCCAGGCGAATGTTGTGCAGCGGAAAAACCAAACCTTCTTCAACGATTGCCTTGTCCTTATAGTGCAGATCCCCGTCTTCCAGCTGAACCTGCTCAACACGGACTTTCGGCAGCACCCTGACAGGGGCAGGCGCGTCTGTCTCAGCTTGCGTCCGTGTTTCTTTGGCGCTCGTCGCGCGCTGCCCCCTGCGCTGGGCGGCGTAAAGTTTTTGGATGTTGGATATGCCGTCGTCCTTTACGGTTATCGATGCGGTCAGGCCCTGGACACGTACCAGATTGATGACCAGTTCCGGTGAAGCCAGATCCAGCCCACCGGTGGTGACGGCCAAACGGGCTGCGCTGAACAGCCTGTCGTCATCAAAACCGGGATGCTGATCCACCACCACGCCCTTCAGGCCCAGCTTGAAAGAATCCAGAGAAATGGCATTCTCTTTCAACTTGCCCACTTCCAGTCCCGTGACCTTGGCATCCAGTCCGTCAAATCCGGCACGCCACGGTTGGCCCTCGATGTGATCAAGGAGCTGCAGGGCAATGGACGTGAGTTCGATGTCTTCGAATACCAGCACGGGCATCCCCCCCGCTGCTGCCGTTGTCTGTTTACCGGCAGATGACTGCGCCGCAGTTGAAGCTGCCGGCTTCCAGGCGTCAAGCAGCCGATGCCAGTTGGTCTGACCACTTGCGTTGCGTTCCACCGACACCACAACATGATTCAGGAGCACCTTGCTGACCGACAGGCGGGAGGCCCCCGGGTCGAATCCCGGTGTGGCCAATTCGATTCTATCTGCCGCAAGCATTGGCGCCTGGCCGAAGCCTGCCGGCTGTTCCACCTTGATCTTGGACAAGGCAAGGTCCACCGCCCCCATCCGGATATTCTGCTTCAGCAGGTCACCGGGCTGCAGATCGTCCACGGCCAGGTCTATTGTCAGGTTTGCGGACCATTGATCGTCCACCATCCGATCGATCAGCTGAACGTCGAAGTCTTCAACACGAATGGCATTGACACGAACAGCGGGAATCGACGGTGGTTTTTCCTCTTCGTCGATAGTGGACTCAGGGTCGGATTCCTGCCCTGCCGACGGTAGAAGCCTGACCGGGCTCAATTGCCCCTGGTTGTCACGTACCAGGATCAATGAACCTCCCTTCAAGGTAATTTGCTCGACAACAATCTCATCTTCAAGCAACGAGAGCGGATTGATATCCAGGGCCAGGGAATCCAAAGCAAGCAACGGCGCCGTGCCGTATCCCCGTGGTGAGTTGATCGTCAGGCCGGATAGTTTGATGCGCCCGGCTATCAACTGGATATTGAACGCGTCCAGTGACCCGCCTTCGGAGAGATAACGTGTCAGTGCTTGGTTGATGCGGGTGTGCACGATCGAATTGATGTTGCGGATCGCAATGGTCAAACCAATCAGCAATAACAGCAGCACACCCAGCAGACCTTTCCACCACCACCCTCGACGTTTTCTGGGTTTTTCATTCGATTTGAATTTATGTTGCGTTGCCAATCCGGGCCCCACCTTCTTTGACGGCTGAAAGCCATCAATTCCTAAGTTGACGACTTTTCGGTCAACCTAACCTGGTCTAAACGGTCGTCCCATGCCCGCTGCATGAGCGCTCGCAGAACCGTGTAGAGAAAACCCGTCGTCAAGCCGAACATCAACACGCCATTGATTGCCTCCAGGGCACCCAGCAGTCGCCACCTGGCGCTCAGGACAATGTCCCCGTAGCCGAGGGTCGCAAAATTGACCACCGAGTGATAGAACGCCGTGGTGAAATCATGAAATTCGCCGAGACTGCAATACAGCCCGGCCCACAGGGCGACCTGCAGCAGGTTCCCAGCCGACATAATCAGCATGACGGTAACCAGCAGGAATGATGCCCGGATCAGAGTGGGGCGGATCAGTCCCCGGATTTCCAGCGCCACCAGAATGCGCAGCAGCAGGCTCACGACCATGCATTGGACGGTCAGGCAAACGGTCATCGTCAGGTAACCCAGGATCAGGTTTTTACCCATGAGATTCGCTTTCTTTTAGCGGCCGATATCAACACGTTCTCAACATCTCCGTCAGGAAACTGACCTACGGCTGGCTCGCATCCATGTAAAACCGACCCAGGCCTGACTTTTTTTAGACAAACGCCTGTCTATTTGGGTCGTTTAGAAGCTGATGTTCAACCGACCACCCAGTATCGTGGCGTCGTCGACCGACTCGAAGGCGCTTTTAACCCACTGGGCATCGAGGGTCAGGTTCGCACAGCCGAACAGGGCGATGTCGTAGTAGGCCTCGAGGCCGCCATTGGCGTTGCTGAAGGATAGGAGAGGCCGGTCCAGGCCCTGAACATCGTTATAGAATAATCCTACGCCCCAGGTGTCGTCGTCACGGTTCGGGATGGATCCGCGACCGGAAATGCCGGCGGAAACCGTCCAGTAGATGGGATTGGTGTCCTTGTCCGCGATGCCAATCCGGGCGAACAGGCCCACGCCCTGGAGATCCTGCCGGCCGTTGGTTGGATCCACTGTGCGTGAATCGCCCTCGACATACAGGTATTGCCAGCCGCTCCAGTCAACAGCCCACGAATCCGACGACGTATCCATGACGACCCCTCCCCCCGGATCGGTGTTGAGGCCGCCGACCTCGGCAAAATCGGCGTCAAAGCCGTAATAGAAACTGATGGACCCGCCACCGGGCAGCTGGTTCAAGTCGGCCCGATAGTCGGCCGTGGTCGCCCACGTCGTCCCATCACCGATGTCGCCGAAGCCGGACGTGGTGGATGCATCGGTGTAATTCATCAGCGTGGTGGTGATCGTCCATGTCGAATTGGGCAGCCAGATGGCACTGGCGGCGAGCGTGCTGTACGGCGCCAGCTGCGCCAAGGTCGCAGAGAAATTGAGCTGGAAGTTCATGAACTGCGTGCGGCCCTCACCCCCCATGAACTCGTTGGATGTTCCCAGGGTCGTGATCTTGCCGGCCAACAGGGCGAACCGATCGGATAAAAACTGGAGCCAGTTGAGTTCGGTGATCGCAAAATCGACATCCGCTTCCTCATCCGAGCCATATGGGAAGGCCGAGTACATGTTGACCGGCAACAGGAGACCGGAGGCGCCGTTTACCGTGTCGCCAAAGCGGGATTGCGCACGAACCGTAACCAGAGCTCCGGGAACGATGCCCATGCGCATGAGGTCGAGATTCAGGCGGTAGTCCAGGTTGGTTGAATACGCGTCATCTTCATCGAACCCGCCGTCGACGATGCCCTGGTAGGACTGGTACCAGTCGAAGCCCAAGGTGATCCCCCGGTTGGCCCAGTCCTGTCTGACACCGCCCCAATCACCGGTCAGATTGGCGCGTGACCCGATCTTGCCCGAGTAGTCCGGGAGCGGCAGTATTCCTTGATCCGTATCGGACGCGGTCGTGTCATCCGCGAAACAAACCGCACCTGTCGTGCACAAGACGAGGACAGCGATTATAATTCTAAGCAAATGTTTGACGTGTTTTTCAGACATGCACCGGGCCTCCCATTCTTTTTATGAATGCATTCGAATCAAGTGGGTTGGCATCGTGGGCATTCGTTCTCATCCCTCCACCCGAATGCCTTTATTTTAATTGGTGTTGATTTGTTTGTAGCACTGCACCGTGTTCGACAAACACCCCCGAAAAGGGGGAAAAACGGGGGGCAGTTGGCAATTTTTCAGGGTTTAATGGGGCGTAAAGGAGGGTAATCAAGGGCAAAGACTGACGTCCAACATCGAACATCGAACATCGAACATCGAACATCGAACATCGAACATCGAATAAGGAATTCTGTCTTTTTACCTTCTATTCAATTTTCCACGCACTATCCGGGCGTTATATCTGCGATTCGATCGGCAGCATCCTCATGAAACCGACCCCGAAGCGCTTCCAGAAACCGGTGAAGGGCTCATGGTTAAAAGTCTGCTTTTCACCATCCACGATGCCGTGCCACACG
>NZ_JASJGN010000355.1:0-20174 GCF_033791525.1 Desulfosarcina sp. | reverse complement strand
CCGGTCCGGCGTCAGGCCGGCGGCAAGGCCATTCTCCAGGCTGCCGAACTGCCGGACAACCCGGCCTGCGCCATACAGCAGGGCCGCCATCTGGTCGCCGTCGGCAAAGCGGTGTCGGAAACCGGAGAAGGTCTGCGACATGGTTTTCAGTGTGCTGCGGGTAATGAACCGGCGGGGGGACGGTCCGATTGCTTCAAGAATCACCGCCACGCTTTTCAGAATCTGAACCACCCGGCCATAGGCCAGGCAGGCTGCCACCAGGCCAACGATCTCCCGTTCCTTCACATCCTCCCAGGCATAGAGAAATTCCAGTGGATCGGGGTGGACATAGGCCCGTTGATGATATTGCCGGTAGATCCCCTCCAGGGTGTCCACCAAGGCCTTTTGGCGCACGCTGGTTTTCAACCCGTCCATTTTCTGGAGAATGCGTCGATATCCGCATCTGTGAGCAACTGGGCAAAGCGCTGACCGCGGGTACTCCGCGATTTGTAGAAAGCCAGGAAGTCTTTGATCATGCGCAGCACCGTTTGTTCATCGTGAATGCCCGGCAGTTCCCTGGCCAGCCGGGGATGGCGGCCCAGCTTTCCGCCGATCAGCACCCGGTAGCCTGTTTTGCCCGCTTCCAATGTGCCTGTGGGGCAGGCGGCTACGCAACTGCCGCAGTGGATGCACCGAGTAAAGTCGATGGCGCTGGCTTCGCCGTTTTCAGACAGCACCACCGCATCTTCCTTGCAGGCCTCGGTGCAGGCTCCGCAGGCGCTGCAAGGGGCCTTTGTGAACCCGGGCGTTGCGGCGCCGAGGATGCCCACATCCTTGATTTGGGGCTGGGAGCAGGCATTGGGACAGTCGGCGATGCTGATGCGAAATTCGTGGTGGAACTTCAAATCGCCCTGTACCCGGGACTTTAAGAATCCCAACAGGTCGGCATCCGCCATGACCCGTTCGATCTTTTCCACCAGCACCTCGCTGGCCATGGCCCGGTGGGGGCATCCGCCGCTGCCGAAGCAGGCATCCAACTGGTAGCCTTTGACTTCGCTGCTCATTTTATTGAGGTATCGGGCCTGGGTGGCTTTGACGTCGGACAGGCTCACGCAGTCCCTACCGGCATCGGCGGCCTCCTTCTCCACCCGGGTGCGAACCTTCTTCCGAACGAAAAAAGGCACCTTTTTTACCGCCGCTTCGGCGTCGTCGGTCCATCGCATCGTTAATGGTTTCCTTCCTGCAAAACGTCGCGTCCGGATTGTCGGGTCACGTTCAAAATGCCACTAAATGTCTTTATGCCATACCCGTTTTCAAGGACCATTGCGTTGACTGAAGTCAAAAGATAACCCTTGATACGAGAGATGAAAGGGGAAAACGGAAACGGCTGTTCGGGCCCTGCGGGAGACGGCCTATGCGGCCAACCAATAAACCTTGCGCGTAAAGGGTTTCAAGGCGCGCGTGCCGCCACCGTGGCGAACGATTTTGAGTGTCTGCCTCGGTTCGGTGATGGCGGAGCCGGCCAGCATGTCAATCGGCAGACCGGCAAATGCCTTCGGTATCATGGGTGTTGACGGGCCCAGCAGCACGGTCTTCAGATCCGGTCCGGCATGGGAGAGGATGGTTTCCGTGGAATTGTTGATGATGCTGGTGGCCGTGATCAGCAGGACATCGGCCCAGCCGTCGAGTTGGTCGTAAAAGGTTTTTTTGTTCCCCAGTCCTTTGGTATCGTCGATGATCGACAAGTGAACGCCCTTCTTCTCGAACAGGTAAACCAGCGGTGGGAAATAGCCAACCATGGCTACACGGGCGTCGGACCGGATGCCGAAGCGATCGAAAAGTATAGCGTTGCCGGGGTCTTCGGGCATTGCCAGGGCCTGCCTGTGATTCAGGGCATTGATGGTTGCCAGGGCCATGGTGCGAGCCATGGGAGCGGGCTCCATGATCAACTGCAAGAGATCGGTGGCAGGGCACCCTTCGAAATCGACAATATCGACATTTCCTGCGCAGCAGCCGTCCAGGGCCACACCGTTGGCGGCGATGCCGATCCCGCCATCCGAGGTGGTCACCGCCGTGAAACCGATACCGATGGTGACATGGTCGATATTGACCAGCTCGGCTGCAGTTGTTGCGCATGCTAAGAGTTTTCGATTTAATTCCATGAAATGTTATTCCACGATGGTCAGGTGCCGCCTGCCCAGTCGCATGAGCCTGCACACGTCCTTCTCCTGAACCTTGTGGCCCCTCCTGAATGACGGGCCCTTGAACGCGTCGGGGCGGATCTCGGTGATGTCGTGGGCCAGGCGGGTGCCGATGGCGTCTTCAAGCTTGATTGTGGTCATGCCGCCATTGTACTGGCGGGCGTGATGAGATTGGCACATGGTCAAACCCAAACTGAGCGTTTCCAATTCTTTAGGATGATAGATGGTGTTCATTTAATTGAATATTTCCGCAAACTATCCTGAAAAATGTGAAACCCGTTGGGATTGCCGATCTCACCGCATCTACGGCGTTAGATGCCTTCCCGCATAGGCGACTATAGCGGAAAAGTATCTTCCTTGTATCTGCGGCAAGCTCGACAATCGCTCAGTTTGGGTCACAATAATTAACATATTCGGGAACCCAACAAAAACCCTTTTATCAGCCGGCTGCCTGTATTCAGAAAAATTGATTCAAGTCAATGCTCGGGGGTAACGAACCGGGATAACGTTGGCCATCGCTGATCGGTAGCTGTCTTTGGGCAATTACAGGGTGTTAGAACATAGGTCCAGTATTTCATTTTGCGCTTTTTTAAATGGAGATTTTCTGTCAAAATAGCCTTCCGGCTCAAAGGACCGCTTTACATTCCCGGTTACGGGAATTAGTTTCTAAATCCATTTGGAGCAGGCGTGTAAAAACCATGAAGCTGTTTGTTGTGCAAACCTATCTTTGATGCCGCCACCGGCCGACCGGTTACCGCTGGCCCGATTTATAGTTGCCCATCATGAGGAGTATTTATTGAAGAACGCGAACCCTTTGTGGAAATTTTTCTGTTCCGTCAAGCTGACCATTGTACTGCTGCTCTCTTTGGCGATCACATCGATCATCGGCACCGTCATCCCCCAGAATGAAAGTCCGGATGCCTACCTGCATGCCTATGGGGCCTTTCGTTACCAACTGCTCAGCACCCTGGGCATTTTCGATATGTACCACTCCTGGTGGTTCCAGGGCCTCCTCTTGCTGTTGACCATTAATATCGTGGTCTGTTCCATCGACCGGCTCAGCGGGAGTTGGAAGCTGATTTTTACCCGGAGTCCCAAGGTTCGCCCCGAGCGGTTCACCAAGCGATCGGACGCCCGGACGCTGACCGACAAGCGGGGTGCCGAGGAACTGGTCAGCGTCTACGAGCCGATCGTTGCCCGTCGATACGGGTATTGCAAGGTTACCCGTTCGAACGATGGGGCGGTGATTTACGGTGAAAAGGGCCGACTGTCACGCCTGGGCGTTTATATCGTTCACCTGAGTGTGATTTTATTGCTCATCGGCGGCTTGGCGGGCTCTTTTTTCGGCTTCGAGGGGTATGTCAATATCGCTGAAGGTGAAGCGACGGATACCATCCGCATCCGCGACACGGGGCAGATTCACCGCCTGGATTTTCAGATCCGGTGTGATGACTTCAGCCTGACGCTCTACGAAACCGGAGCACCCAAGGAATACCGATCCGCCTTGACCATCCTGGAGGGCGGCCAGGCGGTTAAACAAAAGGACATCATCGTCAACGACCCCTTGCGCTATCGGGGCATCAATATCTTTCAGTCCAGCTATGGCAAACTTCAACCGGAAAAGATGCCCGGGCCGGAGACGCCTGTCGCGGGGCCGGCGGAGGCCTATACCCTCAATTTCACCAGCCGCGCCTCGGGGATGAGCTATACCGTATCGGCCAAGGTGGGCGTTCCCGTTGATATCCCTGAAGGGTTGGGCAAGTTTGTCGTCATGGCCTACGAGGCCGAGACCACGTTTCGCGGGATGGACGTCGGTGCGGCCCTGAAAGGAATTCTTACCCCCAAAGAGGGGGAACCGGTGGAAGTGCTGCTGCCGTTGAAGTTTGCCAACTTCGACAAAATGCGTGGTGGCGATGTGATGATCGCCATAGCCAATCAGCCGCAGGAGAAATTCACGCCCCAGCAATCCAGCGAAGATCGTTATTACACGGGCCTCCAGGTGACCAATGATCCCGGCGTGTGGCTGGTCTATACCGGATTTATTCTGATGATCGCCGGCTGCTTCGTGGCCTTTTATCTGTCGCACCAGCAGGTGTGCATTGTGATCGAACAACTTCGCAAAAACAGCCGGGTGACATTTGCCGGCACGACCAACCGCAACAAGCTGGCCATGAAAAATACCGTCGAGAAGATTTTTACAGCCTTGACCGAGAGTTGACCCCAATGGCCGCAAATGGCCCTTTGATTGAAAAAGGAGTTCGACATTACCCATGAGCAGTTCACCGTTACTCTCCATTTCGACCTTTGTTTTCGCCCTGGCCGCGTTTTTTTACATGGCGGCGCTGATTTTTAAAAAACCCCGATTGACGCTGCCGGCGCGCTGGACCGTGGTTGCCGCAGTCGTGGCGACCACGGCGGGACTCCTGCTGCGCTGGGTGGAGTCCTACCAGATGGGAATCGGGCATGCGCCGTTGTCCAACCTTTACGAATCCCTGGTGTTCTTTGCCTGGACAGCAGGGGTGATTTATCTCTACGTGGAGTTTAAATACAAAAACGCACTGATCGGGGCCTTTGTCACGCCCATCGCCTTTCTGGCCATGGCCTACGCGTCCATGTCTCCCAATATCAGCGACCGCATCCAGCCGCTGGTGCCGGCGCTGAAAAGCAACTGGCTGATCGCCCATGTGGCCACCTGTTTTTTCGGCTATGCCGCATTTGCCATCGCTTTCGGGCTAAGCATCATGTATCTGATCAAGGCGAGGAAACCTGATAGAATTGAGGGGATTATCGGACACCTTCCCAAACTGGACGTGCTGGATGAACTCACCCATCGAATGGTGCTGTTCGGTTTCCTCTTTCTCACCGGCGGAATTATCACCGGTGCCGTATGGGCCAACTCGGCCTGGGGCAGTTACTGGTCTTGGGACCCCAAGGAGACCTGGTCCCTGATCACCTGGTTTGTCTACGCGACCCTGCTGCATGCGCGCCTCATGCGCGGGTGGGAGGGCAAGCAGATCGCCTATCTGTCCATTCTGGGGTTTTCGGCTGTACTGTTTACCTATTTCGGCGTTAATCTGCTGCCGGGGTTGCACAGTTATGGAAAAGTATAGGGATGATAATGGACGAATTGGACAAAACGATTCTCAATCGCATTCAGACGCGATTCCCACTGGCCCCACGGCCTTTCGAAGCCATTGCCCGGGAGTTGGGCACGACGGAGGCCGAGGTCCTGACGCGGGTGTCGAAGCTCAAGGAAACGGGCATCATCCGGCGGATCGGCGGAAATTTCGTGCCGGGCAAGGTGGGATTCGTGAGCACCTTGTGTACGGCCCAGGTACCCGAAGAGAAGGTGGAACTGTTTACCCGGACAGTGAATACCTTTTCCGGGGTGACCCACAATTACCTGCGGGAAAATTCATTCAACGTGTGGTTTACGTTTATCGCGCCTTCCATGGGCGTAATCCGGGACAATCTGGCCCGGATTGCCGAAACAACAGGTGTTAAGCGGATCCTCAATCTGCCTGCCACGCATGTCTTCAAGATCAAAGCGAAGTTTGATCTATAGTTGTTCACGGGTTCAGAGGTTCAGGGTTCAAGGGTTCAGGGTGCACCGAAAACTCGAGCCAAAGTCGTCATTGATGCTAAACGCTGATCCGGTGGAGGGTTACATGCCGGAGTTACCCGCGCTGCGATTCGTGGTTTCATCAGGAATGGGTTAGCCTGAGCGCAAGGTCAACGAATGAGACCAACCCGGAACGGTGAACCCAGAACCGATCAACCCTCCTTTAGAATGCCTTGTATTTTGGCTGAAAGGTCGGCAACCTGGTAGGGTTTCTGGATGACTGAACTGGGCTGCATATCGCCGAATTGGCCGGCCACATGATCCAAGGCCAGGCCGCTGGCAATGATTATCGGCAGTTCGGGGCTCAGCTTCCGTAATTGCTTGAACGTCGCCTGGCCGTCCATGCCGGGCATGGTCAGGTCGAGCACGACACAGCCGATGGTTTCCCGATGCTGGACGAATCGATCCAGGGCCTCCTCACCGCTCGCCGCGGTAATGACCTCATTGCCCAATCGCTGCAAAATGGCCTTTCCGACTTCAAGCACCATCTTTTCATCATCAACCAGAAGCACCGTATGGCCGTGCATTGAATTGCCGTGGGCATCAGTATTCATCGTTGCGTCCTCATTCCTGAATCCAACATCCGCGCTCTTGGGGTTGACCAATGACGAGACATTTATGGATCGGGTTTCATGAGCCTCTGTAAAAATCCTGTTTATACTTATTATGATAGGGTAAAAGATAAAGGAATTCAAATCTAATTTTTATGGTGCCGGTATCGGTGCGTTGGGGTTGTCTCTTTCGTGGCACTCGATTATTCCTGAATCAGGAGCGTTTTAATCCACCACCATAGGCAATTGCAGCCGGCATTTCTCATCTGACAATCCGGCAGATTAAAGGAGAGAACAATGGGAGACAATGAAGCCTATGATGTGGTGATTGTGGGTGCCGGACCGGCCGGACTTCAGGCTGCCATCCATGCGGCCCGTAAAAAAGTATCGGTGCTGGTGCTGGGTAAGGAGAACAAGAGCAGCCTGTTCAGGGCCCATGTGGAGAATATGTGCAGCCTGTTCAACGCCACCGGCCAAGCCATGCTGGAGACCGGACGACGTCAGGCGGAAAATTTCGGCAGCCGGTTTCTCGATGCGGATATTCTTAGAATTGCCCCGAAGGGAGCCCAGTTTGCGCTCGATACGGAAAGCGGAAATCGATTGACATGCAAGGCCTTGATCCTGGCCACCGGCACAGCCCGGAATAAGCTGCGGGTCAAGGGGGAGAAGGAACTGGTCGGCAAGGGGGTAAGCTATTGCGTGGATTGTGATGGGAATTTTTACCGGGGAGAGGAGGTGGCCGTGGTGGGTGGTGAGAGTGCCGCTGCCGATGGTGCGTTGACCCTGGCCGAGATCGCCGGGACCGTTCACCTGATTTGCGACGACCTGAAGGTCTCCGATGTACTGCTTGGCAAACTGGAAAACAGCCGGGTGGTGGTCCACCGGGGTGCCAAGATCCGTGAGATCGCCGGTGGGGAAAAGGTCAACGCACTGGTCCTCGATGACGGCACCACCTTGTCCACCACCGGTGTTTTTATCGAACTGGGCGCCAAGGGGCTCATGGAACTGGCCACTTCCCTGGGCGTGGCACTGGATGACGACATGCGCTTTATTCAAACCGATAAAGGCCAGCGCACCAGTGTACCGGGTATTTTCGCCGCCGGGGATATCTGCGGCCCGCCCTGGCAGGTGGCCAAGGCTGTGGGCGAGGGGTGTGTGGCCGGTCTCAATGCGGCCGATTATGCCAAGAAGCTTAAGGGCCGCGGATAAAATAAAATGCCCCATCTTGCTTGTCTTTTGGTCCGGCTACGGCGTTGCGCCAATGGCCCCATACGACAAGTATGAAACCATCGACGCGCCTTGTAACCGAACCAAGATCCGGCGCAATCTCAGGTTAATTTATTGCGAAGCATCGGGTCTAATACCCCGTCGCTTGCGACGATAAAAAGATCCGATCCTTGGTGATACCCTGCTGCTTGCGGCGGGGTAGTTCATTTTTTCTGCGGCCCTAAATCATAGGGTACCCGATGGTTCAGTCGGATGGCTTTGAGATCAATGGAGACGTCATATACGATGATTTCGACGCCATTTTGCGATGCCTGACGCAGCTTTTTACCATATACGGGATCGATGTGATCGGCGGGAGCAAACGAATGGGCGTCCATGCGCTGAATCAGAAAAAACATGGCACATCGACAGCCCGCGGCCACCAGATTCTGCAGTTCCATCAAATGCTTCTGGCCCCGCAGGGTCACGGCGTCGGGAAAGGTGGCCGCACCGTCGGTCACCAGCGTGCAGTTTTTTACCTCTACATAACAGGGGCGACGATCCGGTGACGCCAGCAGGATGTCAATCCGCGAATGGCTTCCCGCCTTGACTTCCCGTCTCACCGTTTCATAGCCATTCAATTCCGCAACATCGCCCGATGCAATGGCATGGGCGGTCAGTCGGTTGGGCACCTGGGTGTTGACGCCCACCAATGAGCCGGGCATGTGGATCAGTTCCCAGGTATACTTGAGCTTTCGTTTGGGGTTGTCGTGAAAGGAGAGGTAGACCGGCCGGCCGATCTGGCAGCAGGCTTTCATGCTCCCCGAATTGGGACAGTGGGCGGTAACGGTTTCCCCGTTTTCCAGCCGGACATCTGCCAGAAAACGCTTATACCGCCGGATCAGCCTACCGGGGATCAAGTCCGGCCAGGGGATGATTCCATTCTTGACGGGGTTCTTGGTCTGCGCCATCGACCGCCTTTCGGTTGGTATGGTAGATATTCCGATGATATAAGCGTTCGTATAGCGCAGATATCCGGGAAAAAGACCGTTTATGGATGGGCACTAAATAGGCGGCAATCTCGGCGCTCCCCTGTTCATTGACCCGAACCACGCCGGGATCGCCGGTGCAGCAGGCGCCGCAACGACGGCATTCAAAGCGAATGCCCGCATCGAAGAAATAAGAACGCTGGTCCAGACGATTCATGCTGCGGTTCATCCTCCATTTAGCAGGCTGCCTCGGACATATCAGATTCGCTTGATGGCGGCCACTACAAATACCTGCGATGAAGTGATGCGGGGTTTGTCGATTTTTAGAAGCTGATCATATAGCAGTCGGTGAGGCCTGTTCTCGGGAAAAAAAATGCGCCGGGCGGATGACTCCCGGCGCATGGTTGGTTAAAGGCGGTTTTTATTGTTTAGGGCAGTTGCCCGGTCCGTATCCCATTCCCTGACCCATGCCATGGTGGCCCATGCCCCGTCCTTCCATCATATATCCTCTGCCGGCATCAGGATTGATCTTGCGCATGGCCATGATGTGGCCCAGGCGTTCCTGGTCCAGGCTTCCCTGCAGGTTGGAGACCTCTTTCTGCAAGGCCGAGGCTTTTTTCAGATCCGGCTGGCTTTTGGCCATCTCCGCTCTCAATTCCAGCCGCTTGGCATACAGATCCTGCCGATCATTCTTGGTGGCATCGAAAAAGGCCTGGCGCTCGGTCTCCATCTGCTCGCGCTGCTCCGGTGTGAGGTCTGCATTCATTTGGCCATAGGCGCAGCCGCCTCTGCGGTTCTGTTTGCCGCAACCCCCATATCCACGATCATCGCCTTGGTTCCCCATTCCCTTGCCCGCAAAGGCGGTTGCCCCCACGGCGATGACGGAGACGGCTACCAGGCTGACCAATGCGGTTCGTAGTTTGTTGGTTTTCATGATGAACTCCTTTCAGGTTTGACATACAGTTGGGTTTGTTGAACAGATGTCTGTTTTCTATTTTCGACAACCCACTTGAGCAAGGCCGGTGCCAAATCCATTTGATTTTTGGCATGGAAAGTCGTAACCTTCTAAAACTAATAACTAAAAATTTATTTTCAATTTTTGGCAGGATTGGCTACCGGGATCAGCCATGGGTCAGGGTGGGTCGAAACGATCCAGGTTGGAACGTCAATCGGGTAAAAAGGTTCCAGTTGCCTTGGGCACCTATCAAACCGGTTGGATGATTAACCCGGCCGGCCGGGTCTTACAATAAATAGGATAACCTGGCAGCCTTTTTGTATTCAATGGTCGGGATGATGACGGACAAACACCAATTTAGAGTATTTCTCTCGGGTTTTTCGCCATGGATCATCCTCGGTGCGGTTCTGGTGATGCTGCCCATCGTGGCCTTGATGACGCTGGAGACCATCAACCGCCAGAAGCGACAGAGCATCCACCTGATGATGGAAAAGGGCGCCGCCCTGATCCGATCCTTTGAAGCCGGCACGCGCATGGGCATGCGCGGAGGCCACGGCAGCGGATTCCAACTTCAGCGGCTGCTGGTCGAGACCGCGGCCCAACCGGACATTGCCCACCTGCTGGTGGTCGGCATCGACGGTACGGTGATGGCCCACAGCCGGATGGATCGGGTAGGCGGCCACTATGGCACCGGTCTGGATCTCGAATCCATTTTTTCGTCCGCTGCGCTGACCTGGCGGCGGACCGTTTCGATGGACGGTCAGGCGGTTTTCGAGATCTATGGGAAATTTGCCCCATTGGCCAAGCGACCCAATCGTCCCATGCACGGCCAAATGATGCGCATGATGGACAGGCCGCCTCCCGAACGGGAGGCTCCGCCCATGGTGATTTTCGTGGGATTTCGAACCGATGCCATCGATGCCGCCCATGCCGCCGATGTGCGGCATACCGTGATGATGGCCGCGGTGCTGCTGCTTGTGGGGTGCGCCGGGGTGATGCTGCTATTCCTGGCCCAGAACTACCGGTCTACCCGTGCCTCCCTGGCGCGGGAAAAGGTTTTTTCCGACAACCTGGTGTCACGCATGCCCATCGGCCTGGTGGCCGTGGACCAGGACAGCCGGGTGACCGCCGTGAACTCCGTTGCGGAAGCCACACTGGGAATCCGTGCCGTGGATGTGATCGGTTTCGCTGTCAAAGATGTCATCCCTTTGATGCTGGCAGATACCCTGACCGGCACCGACAGCCTGGTGGAAAAAGAGTTGGTGTGTCCCGTGACCGACGGCCGTCGCATCCCCATGGATGTGAGCGCCGCCAACCTCACCGATGAAAACGGCGAGCGCTTCGGTCAGGTGATCCTGTTCAAGGATCTTACCGAAATTCGCGCCCTTCGACAGGAACTGGAAAAGAACCGGCGCCTGGCATCAGTGGGGCGACTGGCCGCCGGTGTGGCCCACGAGATTCGCAACCCCTTGAGCTCGATCAAGGGATTTGCCACGTATTTCAAGGAAAAATATCGGGAGAGCGACCGGGATCAGGAGATCGCCGGAATCATGATTCAAGAGGTCAACCGACTCAACCGGGTGGTAGGCCAGCTGCTGGAATTTTCCCGTCCGATCCGGCTTCATTTTCAACAGGTGGCGCTGAAACCGTTTTTTGAGGACGCCTTCAGGCTGGTGGATCGTCAGAGCCGTGAAGCCAATGTCACCGCAGTTCTGGACATGGCCGATGAAAGCCTTTGTGCCGTTATGGACACCGATAAAATGAACCAGGTGATGCTCAATCTACTGCTCAACGCCCTGGATGCCATGCCGGGTGGTGGTTGTCTGACGGTCCGGGTGACCGCCGACGGGGACGGTCGCATCGCTATCCAGGTCATGGATACCGGAACGGGTGTTGACCCCAAGGATCAGCCCCATATCTTCGAGCCCTATTTTTCAACCAAGAAAACAGGGACCGGATTAGGGCTTGCCATTGTTCACAACATCGTCAAGGCCCACCAGGGTGACATCCTGGTGGGCAGTCAAACCGATGGCGGCACGATGGTCGAGATCACCCTGCCCGCCGATAAGGAGGTATGATGGCGGAATTATACCGAGTTTTGGTCGTGGACGACGACACTGCCCATCGCACCATGCTGCGCACCCTGGTGGGCGACTGGGGCTATGCCATCGTGGAGGCGGATGACGGTGAGGCGGCCATTGCTGCCGTCCGAGCCCGGCCGATCGACCTGGTGCTAATGGATATCCGTATGGTCCGCGTCTCCGGCATAGAGGCGTTGGAACAGATCAAAGCCATCAACCCCGCCATTCCCATCGTACTGATGACCGCCTACGCTTCGGTGGAGATGGCTGTGGATGTGCTCAAAAAGGGTGCCTACGACTATCTGCTCAAACCCCTTGATTTCGACAAACTCCGGCTGACCCTGGAACGGGCCCTGGAGCATATCCGTCTTACGGCTGAGAACCGACAGCTCAAACGACAGCTGGAAGCCGGGTTTCAGCGGTCGGACATCATCGGAAGCAGTCCGGCCATGGTTCGCATGATGGAGACCGTGGCCCAGGTGGCTGTCTCTGAGGCCACGGTGATGGTGACCGGCGAATCGGGAACGGGAAAAGAATTGGTGGCCGCGGCCATTCACCACAACAGCCCCAGAAAGGAAGGTCCCTTCGTCAAGGTCAACTGCGCCGCCATTACCGAGACGCTGCTCGAGTCAGAGCTTTTCGGCCATGAAAAGGGGGCGTTCACAGGCGCGGATCGCCGCAAGGAGGGGCGGTTTATCCAGGCCGACGGAGGCAGCCTGTTTCTGGATGAAGTGGGTGAGATGCCCGTTTCCATGCAGGTGAAGCTGTTGCGCGTAATTCAGGAGCGGGAACTGACCCGGGTGGGTGGGGAGCAGGTGATACCTGTGGATGTCCGGCTCATCGTGGCCACCAACCAGGACCTGGCACAGATGGTTAAGGCCGGCACGTTCAGGGAGGACCTTTATTATCGACTGAACGTGGTGGAGCTGAAAACCCCGCCTTTGCGGGAGCGCCGTGAAGACATTCCTCTGCTGGCCGCCTCTTTCCTGACACGATTTGCTGAAAAGAACCGCAAGTCGGTGGAGCGGTTCTCTCCCCGGGCCATGGATCTGTTGATCCGCCATCCCTGGCCGGGAAATGTGCGAGAACTGATGAACACCATCGAGCGGGCTGTGGTGCTGGCCCGGACGACCTGCCTGGACGAGAGCGACTTTGCCGTCTTGACTGCGCGGTTGCACGAAACCGATACAGCCTTGTCCAGCAGCGCTTTTCCCGCCGACATCCCCCTGGAACGGATCGAGCGGGAAGCCATCGTCAATACCCTTGCCTCCGCCGACGGCAACAAGAGCGAGGCGGCCAGACGTTTGGGAATTACCCGTAAAACACTGCGGGAAAAGTTGAAAAAATACGACCTGCCCCTTTAATGGTTAAGGCAGTCTTCAACCCGATCTCAATAGACCATGTCGCTCGGTATAAGCCTATTCAAAACGGTGTAATATCAATAATTTCAAAATTTTATGTCGCTGCCCGGGAAAGATAAAGTCCTTCCTGTTGTCTGCCGATATAGATCTCACCGGTTGAAATGGGATTCCGTTTTATTTCGGCTTGATTGATATACAACGATTAATTGTCGTCTGACGGGTGGACAGATTTCCCGGCGACAGAACCAATACCCATGGCAAGCATCGAAAAGCGTGCTTTCAATGAGGAGGCAGCATGAATTTTAAAGCATTGGGAGAAAAAATCGGTTTGGAAGAAGATGAATACCGTGAGCTGGTCGAGCTGTTTTTGGAAACAGGCATGGCGGATCACGACCGTTTGAAGTGTGCGTTCGATGCGGGCGACGCCCAGCAGGTGGCCCGCAGTGCCCACACCATCCAGGGCGCTGCCGGTAACATGGGAATCATGAATGTCCACGACGTGGCCAAACAAATCGAGCTGGCGGCCGTTGAAAACCAGCTGGGTTCTATTTCCGGAGAAGTGGACAGCCTCAAAGGGCTGTTCGACGAGATTGCCCGATTCGTTCAGGCACCGTCCCAATCGGTTTGATTCGAATACCATCCGGTCTGTCCCTCACCTTTCCAACGAGCCAAGCCCTTTTTGGTGCGCTGCCGTTCCACGGCGAATGGTCATCGGGATGGATTCCCTACCGGCACGTCTGTTTCTTTCTGCCCAAAACTGATATAGTCGGGCCATGATGAAACCATTTAATCACACGCAGCAGGATGGTCTTGCCCGGATCATTCAGGCGCTGGAAAACGGGGGGTGCCTCAACCAAGCCATTCTCGATTACGTTGACGCGGCCCTCTTCTCTCCTGAACCCGACCGGCTGGCGACGTTTTTGGCTGGTGATACGGACAGCCAGCGAGACAGCCTGCTGGACTTGATCTTCTATCCGGATCAGGCCGTCCAGATTGACCTGGAACCGCTGCTGGAAGCCGCCCGGTTTTCTGAACAGGATAAAGAGCAAATGCTCGACCGGCTGATGGCCCGGCCGATCCATGCCCGGGTCAACATGCCTGACGGCAAACAGCTGGCCCGCATCCGGGTGCCCGACTTTATCAAGTCCCAGTACCTGGCGCGGCTGAATATTAGCTGGCAGATTGATCCCCACGTGGCGGCGGCCATCGAAAAGGGCCTGCCGGCGGCAACAAGACCCATTGTCAAGGTGCGGCTCAGAAATACCGGTATCTGCACGGGATCCGGCCGGCAGGTTTTTCTTTGCCGGTTCTTCCAGCGAATGATGCACAGCGAACCCGATTACCTGGCCTGCCTGGACCTGGTGCTATCCCTTCTGGAAACAGCCGGCAAGGGCGCCGAGGTTTACGATCTGCTGGTCGAGCACAAACGGTCCCTCTTTCGCAGCCTGCAGCAAGCCAGGCGGTTCGAAACCCGGTTGGGCCGATCCAACATGGAGACTCTCATGCTTCAGGGCGTGCGTGCCCCCCATGTTTCGCCGGATGCCCTGATGCACCACATGCGCCTGATCGATTTGATTTGCTTAAGGATTTTCGGGAACATCGAATCCATCGAGCTGCCCGTGGACGCGCCTGTCCGGCAGGTGTCGGATTGGGATACGGCCGAGGCGGCCATACAATCGCTGCTGAGCTGACGCGCCGCGTGCCCACTATATTTACAAACCGGATGAAATGGGATACTCAGGTCATCGCTTAATCGGCGCCGCCCAGTTGGCGCCATATCATAGACCGCAAAGGAGAGGGGCGTTATGGACAGTTTGAAACCCGATGGGCCCAAACCCATTTTTATGATCATGGCCATGATGATGATGGCGATCGCCTGCGGTCTGACGCGGCCCTCGTCGGCGGCAGCGGCCGATCCGACGATCGACACGATTATCGCCGGAGTGGAAGCCCGCTATAATGTCCCCGGGTTTACGGCGGATTTCGACCAGGAATCGATCCTCAAGGCCATGGAGGTGACCGATACGGCCTCCGGCAGATTGATGGTCCGGCAGCCGGGGAAAATGCGGTGGGAATATCTGGTGCCGGATCCCCAGACCATCATCACCGACGGCAAGGAGTTGTGGGTGTACCGGCCCCAGGAAAACCAGGTGCTGGTCGGCAAAGCCCCGTCCTTTTTCGGAGAGGGCAAGGGCGCCGGTTTTCTTTCCAATATCAAAACGGTCCGAAAAAGTTTTCAGTTGTCCCTTGAACCGGCCACCGACCCCAATCAGTACCGCCTCAAGCTGTTGCCCAAAAAGTCATCGGTGGAGCTGATGGCGGTTGAGCTGGATATCGTCAAAAAGACCTACGACCTAGTGCGGATCACCACTTTTAACGTATACGGGGACGAAACCCGCATCGAACTCAAAAACGTCAGCTTCGACGACCCGCCGCCGGAGGGGCTGTTTCGTTTCGACGTGCCGGAGGGGGCCGATGTGCTGCAGATGAACCCTTAATGCGGACGGTCTCGTACAAAGTCCGATATCTGCGTTATGCTTCATCCCTCGTCTCTGCGACATACTTTATGTACGACTCGTTCCTCGGGACTCGCAAGCCTTGATCTCGGGCTTTGTACAAAACCGCCCTGACTGCAGTGGCCTATGGATGTATTTATTCTAACCTAAACTGAGCGTTTCAAACTTTTTCGGATGACAGATCCTGTATATTTAATAGAATATTTCCGAAATCTATCCTGAAAAATGTGAAACCCGTTGGGATTGACGATCTCACCGCATCTACGGCGTCAGATGCCTTCCCGCATAGGCGACTATAGCGGAAAGGCATCTTCCTTGTATCTGCGGCAAGCTCGACAATCGCTCAGATTAGGTCTAAGAAGAACTAAAATAGGGGAAGCCTGAAAAAGGAAATGATCATGCGAGACGCCATTAAAAAGCTGCTCAAGGAAAAAAATGCCATCATGCTGGCGCACAACTACCAGCCTCCCGAGATCCAGGACCTGGCGGACATGTGCGGCGATTCGCTGGAACTGAGCATCCGGGCCGCCGACACCGATGCGGAGGTAATCGTCTTCTGCGGGGTCCACTTCATGGCCGAAACGGCGTCCATCATCTCACCGGACAAGACCGTGCTGCTTCCGCGCCACGATGCCGGCTGTTTGATGGCCGATATGATCAATGCCGAATCGCTGGAAGCCAAGAAAGCCAGAATGGCCCCCATGCCCGTGGTCACCTACGTCAACTCCACGGCCGAAGTCAAGGCCCTGTCGACCATCTGCTGCACCTCGGCCAACGTGGTCAAGGTGGTTAACAGCCTGCCGGAAAAGGAGATGCTGCTTGCCCCCGACCGCAATCTGGCCATGTACGCGGCGTCAAAAACCAACAAGACCATCCACGTGTGGGACGGGTACTGCCCGACCCATGAGTGGCTGACGGCCGCCGATGCAGCCAAGGCCAAGGCCGACCATCCCGACGCCGTCTTCATGGCCCATCCGGAATGCCGGCCGGATGTGCTGGTTCTGGCGGATGTGGTGGAAAGCACGTCGGGCATGTTGCGCTACGCCAGCCAGTCCCCGCACAAGGCCTTCATCGTCGGCACGGAAACCGGACTGCTGCATCCCATGCAAAAGCAGAATCCAGACAAGACCTTCTATCCGGCCTCAAAGAAGATGGTCTGCCGCAACATGAAACGGATCGGTATGTCTGACGTGGCCCTCTGCCTGGAGAACCTGTCCGGCCAGGTAAAGGTCCCCGAGGATATCCGTATCCCGGCTTTGGCTGCCGTGACCCGGATGCTCGATCTGTCACGGTAGGGTGGGATTACATGGCATCCACCATGTCGTCGGGAATGTCGGCGTTGGTGTAAACTTTCTGGACATCGTCGCAGTCGTCCATGGCGTCCATCAGTTTGAGCATGCGTTCGGCCTCTTTTCCCTCCAACGGGCTCATGTTCTGGGGCAGCATGGTCACCTCGGCGTCGCTGAAAGCGATGGCCGCCGCCTCGAGGGCGTCCTTGACCGCATCGAAGTCTTCGGGTGCGGTGATCACTTCGAAGCTGTCGTCTTCTTCGCGGACATCCTCGGCACCGGCTTCCAGGGCGACTTCCATCAGCTTGTCTTCGCTGACGGCGGCCTTGTCCACATTGAAATAGCCTTTGTTGTCGAACATCCAGGCCACGCAGCCATTTTCGCCCATATTGCCGCCGTATTTATTGAAGATGTAGCGAATTTCGGCCACGGCACGGTTCTTGTTGTCCGTTAACGACTCGACCAGGATCGCGGCACCGCCGGGGCCGTAGCCTTCATAGGAGTTCTCCTCGTAGCTGACCCCTTCCAGTTCGCCGGTGCCTTTTTTAATGGCCCGCTCGATGTTGTCCTTGGGCATGTTTTCAACCTTGGCTGCGGCCACGGCAGTGCGCAGCCTCGGGTTGGCGTCCAGATCGCCCCCGCCCGTCCGGGCGGCCACGGTAATTTCCTTGATCAATTTGGTGAAGATCTTCCCCCGCTTGGCGTCCTGAGCGCCTTTGCGGTGCTTGATGGAAGACCACTTGTTATGTCCTGACATGTAAACCTCCTGTTATTTTTTTGGACGGCTAATAAGTCCCGACTCAGACGGTTTCGTAACAAGTTCGAGATCAAGGCTTGCGAACCCTGAGGAGCGAGGCGTACTTTCCGTACGCCGCAGTGACGAGGAATGAAGCGTAACGCGGATATCGAACTTGTTACGGGACCGTCATTTTTTTCCCAGCCCGATGACATATACCTCTCGGCTGGCTTTGCGTGTGCTTTGGGGCCTGAACGCCGCCTGACGGTCAAACCTACTTTTCACGGCATCCGTAAAGGCCTTGAAATCGCTTCCCTGGAAAATCTTGCAGACAAAGCCGCCGCCTGGAACCAGGGTCTTTTCGGCAATGTCCAGGGCCGCCTCGCAGAGGCCCATGGACCGGGCTTCGTCAACGTGGCGGTTGCCGGTGGTGGCCGGCGCCATGTCGCTGAGTACGGTATCGAAGCGGGTCTGTCCCAACTGGGTCAGGTGCCCCTCGAGATCAGCCACGTCACCCGTGATCACGGTTACGTGGTCCGGCAATACGATGGTGACCGGTGTCAGGTCGATGCCTACCAGGCGGCCGTCCGGACCGGCCGTCTGAGCGGCAAACTGCAGCCACGACCCCGGCGCACATCCCAAGTCCAGAACCCGCGTGCCCCGTTTTAGAATCCGGTACTTTTTCTGGATTTCCTGAAGTTTGTAAACCGAACGGGCCGCGAAGTTATCCTTTTGGGCCTGGCGGGTGTAATGATCCGCCCACGGGTTCTTATTTCGATTGGTTCGCTTCATATCTTTTCGACCGTTTCAAGTCAAGTCTAACCATGGGCGTGAGGAGAACTCAATACCCAATATAATGAGTGTGTTGTCATTCCGCTCGGCCGGGCGTGAGTGCAAGGTGACGTCAAAACAGCAGTTCAACGGCCGCGCCGACGCTGTCCACCCCTTCAAGGGTGACGCCCTTGGGCCGCCGCAGCCGCTTCAGGCTGCCCGCCGGGGCGATAATCCGGGTGAAGCCCATCTTGCGCGCCTCGGAGATGCGGATGTCCACGTTGCCCACGGCCCGCACCTCGCCGGCCAGTCCGACCTCGCCGACCACCATGGTGTCCTTGCGGATGGGCCGATCCAGAAAACTGGAGGCGATGGCCGATACGATGCCCATGTCTACGGCCGGCTCCATGATTTTCACGCCGCCGGCCACGTTCATGAAAATGTCGTGGCCCATCAGGTGCATGCCCAGCTGCTTTTCCATCACGGCCACCAGCAGGGCCACCCGGTTTTGGTCCAGGCCCAGGATCGTGCGCCGGGGGGTGCCGAAGCTGGTGCTCGACACCAGGGCCTGAAGCTCCACCAGGATGGGGCGGGTGCCTTCCATGCTGGCCGCCACCACGGATCCGGGGGCGTTTTCCGGCCGTTCGGACAGGAATACGGCCGACGGGTTGGTCACTTCGCGTAAGCCGCTCTCCTTCATCTCGAAGACGCCGATCTCGTTGGTCGAGCCAAAGCGGTTCTTCACCGCCCGCAGGATGCGGAACACATGGTTGCGGTCCCCTTCGAAATAGAGCACTGTATCCACCATGTGCTCGAGCAGCCGGGGGCCGGCAATGGTGCCTTCCTTGGTCACATGGCCCACCAGGAAGGTGGGGATGCCCGAGCGTTTGGCCATGAGCATCAGCCGCATGGTGGACTCGCGCACCTGGCTCACGCTGCCCGGTGCCGATGTGATCTCCGGGCTGAACACCGTCTGGATCGAATCCACCACGAGCACATCCGGCTTTTCGCTTTCCACCATGGCCATGATCGCGTCAATGTCGATCTCCGATACCACTAGCAGGCCGGGCGATGCGGTCTTCAGCCGGCGGCTGCGAAGGCGCAGCTGGCGCACCGACTCTTCACCGGAAACATACAGCACCCGGTGGCCATTGCTGGCGATGCCGTGCAGGACCTGGAGCATGATCGTGGATTTGCCGATGCCCGGGTCACCGCCGATCAACACCAGGGTGCCGGCCACCAATCCGCCACCCAGCACCCGGTCGAATTCTTGGATGCCGGTGGCCATCCGTTCCTCATCGATAATTTCAACGGCGTCGATGGGAACCGGGCGGTTGCCTTTTTCGGCCATAATTTTGCTGCCGGACGCTGCTGCCCGTCGCACCTCTTCGGCAAAGGTGTCCCAGGCGCCGCATTCGGTGCATCGGCCCATCCATTTAGCGGATTCGTACCCGCACGACTGGCAGACAAACAGGGTTTTTGCAGATTTTCGTGCCATGTTAATTTTTCGTGCCTATTTTCAATGTCAGAAAAAAAGCCAATTAATATCAATCGCCAAAACCCAAACGACAAATAAATGGCAATGACCAAACTTCAAAATGTAGTTCAACTATCATTGTCGGCGAGATCAAAAAGACCGCCAAGGTTACCCCAACGTTGCAAAAGCTGGAGGGCTTCAGAGCCAAGGCGTCAAGGGTGAAGCTGTAATCGGCTACCGCGATCCCTTGACAACGCGGGATCTGAAGTCCTCCAGCTTTCCTGAAAGGTAAACAAAAGGAGAAAAACCGTGACATTCTTGGACTTCACCCTTCGTGACATCCAGAAAATGGTAGCAACTTGTCTATATCAATTATTTTACCAATAGTTTAGCTAACTTTTCAAATATTTTTATGCAACGATGGGGGTTATTGAATTGAC
>NZ_JASJGN010000354.1:0-11453 GCF_033791525.1 Desulfosarcina sp. | reverse complement strand
CCTCCACTCTGTTTTTGGCGGCCTTGAAATAGTGGTACGAACTTGAAATGTACTCATACGTCAGGCGAGTTTTTTCCATCGCCCCCGCAGGGGTCAGCATGTATTTGACCCGATTTTTTGGTACGGTCGTTATCTTGCAGTATCCTTTTTTTACCAACCGTTTGATGAAAGAATTCACCAGCCCCAGGGATATTTGCAGGGTGTCCGACAATTCACGCTGTGAAGTCGGTTTATCCGCAGCGATGGCTTCCAAAAGCTGCAATGTTTTAAGGTTTTTCGATTCCATTATAAGCTGATCGCCTATAGCTCCGCCGTGTGGATTACATCTACCGATGTGCCTTGGAAGAGGAATGAAAGTAGGAAATGCAATTCGCAAGATCATTGACGCGTTCATCTATTGAACACAAAAGCAGGCGGGAGTCAATCGTAAAGATAAATTCTACAATGCAGTTTAACAATAATTATAGATGGTAAGGCAAATCGGGCGTTCGCGGAACAATGGAATTGATGTTGATCGGTGGTTATCCGATAATTGCTTTAGAATGGCCTGCTTGCCCTGCCATCCGCGCAAGGGCAAGCAGGCCTGACTGCATCATTTGATTCGACAATCGTGGATCACGGTTGCAAGGTTAACAGAAAATGTTAAGAGGTGGATCTTAGACGACAATTCGGTCTTTGTTCGCCTCCCAGGTTTTTTTGCCGATACCCTTGACGTTCATGATATCTTCCGGCGCTTTGAACGGACCGATCGTTTCACGGTATTCAACGATTCGTTGGGCATATTTGGCGCCCACCCGGTCAAGCTCGCTCAGTTGCTCAACACCAGCGGTGTTGATGTTGACTTTGTCCATTGCGTTTACATAGCAAGCTCCGGTTAAGATGACTGCAATTGTAACCAGAACGGCCAGGTAAACTTTTTTCCTGAAATGGTTCATACATCCTCCTATTCCTAAAGGTTCTCATGGGCCCATCCAATGATTATTTTACGTTTATTTTCAATGGCTTGTTATAAATTACATCCCTTCATAAAAATTATGCGCGACGATGTAATCTTCTCTGGCCTTGATCGTTAACGCAAATCCTCGCTATAGGATGGACGTTTGCTGGTTTTGCCATGCCAATCACGGCAAAACGCAATTGAAATATCCGTATTCGTTCGCCGCCCCTACCTCACGATGATCGTGACCAATGCTTGATTTCGACAAGCTAAGGGCAACGGGACCACCAGCGTGAGTTAAAGACGAACGATGCTTAGGGGTGAAGGGAGGTCAGTTCAGGTCAAAAATGGGAATGCTGCTCAGATCTATGCTAATCCAGTTTGAAAACATCCAAAAACTGAATGACAGTTACTGCACGTTCAATACCAGGCAGAAAAAAAATATTAATACACCGTTCTTTTGGTACCTTGACTTTCTTTTGATGTTCATGACATAGTTTAAATAATATATTTTACCTATTAATAATAGAAAGTTGTATGTTTTTATAGATTAGAGGAGGATGAGTTCGGCCCGCCACATCAGCCTGCTTGAACTGTCTACAAATTTGACCACTCACTATAAAAAATTATGAAAAACTATAAAATTCTCTTTGTTGACGACGATCAACAGATTCTGTCCATGGTTGAACAGTTTCTGAGTCGCTGCGGATTCAACGTCACCACTGAGTCAAGCGGTCAGAAGGCCATCGAGATGGTTCGGGAAAACCATTTCTGTGTTGTGTTTACCGACCTGAATATGCCCGAAATCAGTGGCATGGAACTGCTGAGACAGATCAAAGCGGTCTCTTCAGAGACGGAAGTGATCATCGTCTCCGGCTATGGCACCATCGAAACAGCCATCCAAGCGATGAAATTGGGCAGCTACGATTTCCTCCAAAAGCCGATTAACTTCGACCGCTTCAAAATCCTGATCGATCGTATCATCGAAAAACAAAAGCTGAAGGAAGAGAATCAGCTGATTCGAAACCGACTTAAAGAACGATACAAATATGATGAACTGGTGGGCATGTCCCCTAAAATGCAAGACATCTACAAAATCATCGATAAAATAAGCTTCGGCAGCCCAACGGTGCTGATCGGAGGTGAAAGCGGCACCGGAAAAGAACTGACAGCCAACGTCATTCACAACAACAGTGACCGAAAAGAAGGCCCGTTTATTCCCATCAACTGCGGCGCTATCGCGGAAAGCCTCCTGGAAAGTGAACTTTTCGGGCATGTAAAAGGCGCATTTACCGGTGCATCGAAAGATTCCATTGGCCTGTTCAAAGCCGCGGATGGTGGAACTATTTTCCTGGACGAGATTGGGGAGGTTTCAACGGCAGTTCAAGTCAGTTTACTTCGGGTGTTGCAGGAAAAAAAAGTCCGTGCCGTTGGAGACACTCGGGAAACAGAAGTAAACGTGCGCGTGATTGCCGCCACTAATAAGAAATTGGAAGAGGCAATAAAAAATAACACCTTCAGAGAAGATCTGTATTACCGGCTCAATGTCATTTCCATTACCATGCCACCCTTACGGGAAATCCGAGAAGATACCCCTTTGCTGATCAGCCATCTCATCAAGAAGCACAAGCGTAAAGGCTCAACAACGGTACCGGAGGTCAGTCCGGAAGCGATGGCGTTGTTGATGGGGTATCACTGGCCCGGAAATGTCAGACAACTTGAGAACGTTTTTGAAAGAGCGTTTGCGCTGGGCGTCAAAGATGTGCTTCATGTGAATGATCTGCCGAGTGAAATTGCTCAGCAATCAAGCGCATGGATGCCTGCAGACGTGAATTGCAATTTGAAAGTGATCGAGGAAAAAACTATCCGACACACGCTTCAAAAAGCAGGGGGAAACAAGGCGGAAGCGGCCAAACTGCTCGGCATCAATACAACAACGGTCTATCGTAAAATGGCAAAATACAATATTATTGATTCATAGATGAAGGGAAACGAAAAATGCCTGAAGGATTGGATGTAATCGTCGTTGATGACGACCCGGGGATTTGTAAAGTGGTTTCCACGACGATCAAACGTTTTTATACATGGGGAAACGTACTGTCATTCACGGACTCCGAGGCGGCTACGGACTATTGCCTCGGCAGGGATATCGGGGTAGCTATTTTTGTGGTGGATGTTTTTCTTGGTGGGGCCAGCGGCTTTTTTTTCCTTGACGCCATTGACAAAAAATTTCCGACTGCCCATGCGGATGCCATTATCATCACAGGCAACGCCAGTGACGATATTGTGAACATGTGCGTGGCGTCCGATGTCAATCATCTGCTGGAAAAGCCTGTCAAGCCGTATGCACTGCAACTGGCCGTTCGTGCCATTGCCGAGAAATACTTGAAATTTGCCAAAAGGATATTTAACGACCCGGAGTTCGCAAAAAGTATTGCCAACATTTAACCATCATTATAATATCCGCTGTTGAATTTGGCGATCTCCATTGATGCGATCGTCAACGAATGATTGACAATCGTTTTCAAACTTTTCTGTCCCTCAACGACGTTTGATGTGGCGCTGAGGGATTCACTTTGGGTTGCCATCTTTTGAACCAACGACTGGATATCTTTTAACGTAGCGCCGCTGTCAGTCAGTTTTTGCTGATAGACCCCCATCGTATCGATCAACTGCTGGACCCGGTCAACAATCATGTTTGCTGACGGCAAGGATTCAGATGAAAATTGGGCCGGACGAATTTCGGAAAGAAAAGGTGCCGATTCCGTCTTAGTGCCCTTGAATTCTGTTGAATCAACCGCCTGTCGAAAAATCGCATCAAACCCGCCTTTTTTTACATTCGATTGACTTTCTGCCCGATTGTGTTCGCTGGTATTCAAAATCGGTTTGTTGGGGTCAATGGTTACCATGAGGCCCTCCTATTCTCTATATTTTCGCATCCACCGCGTTCAACAGGCTGTTAGCGACGTGGTGGGTTCCGCGATGTGCCCATGCACGCCTGCGCCTTTTTTCTTTGCCGTTTCGGTGCTGTTTCGCATGCGGCGATAGTTGGATAACTCGCCGCCAACGAAAGACAACACAAGGTAAAGCAATGATCATGCAAACTATTAAAAAAACATGTAGCTTCGAAATTATATTTGGCATTAAATTCGTACACATCCGTTCACGACTATGTGCTTTTTATTAACAGTTCTACCCAGTATCGTATAAGATACTGTAAATTTTACGATTATTATGACTCTTCCAGACAGGTTCATCCGTCCTTCCCACCCTCTCTGATATTTCTCAAATCCAAGACCTTCCAGAAACAACCCACTCCTCGCTTGGGGTTAATCGAAGACACAAGCCATTCCAGGTCCCTATCCGGCAAGTATTAACTCCCTCATCGGCAGTTTTTGCCACCTGATGACGTCGCGTGTCTTTTTTTGTCAACACCGCCCTATTCAATCAGTAATGAAAGCGTAACTTATTATTTTATTTATATTTTTAATATTTTGCCATGCGGCATAATTTTTGCGGAACCTCTATGCCGCCAGTTTTGTTAATTGAACCGCTTTGAGGTGTAACCATGATGTCACCACTACATTCAAGTCTTTCGGCAATCTCGGCATTCTCAGTAAAGATGAATGTCACCGCCAACAACATCGCCAATGTGAATTCAGACGGCTTTAAAAAAAGCCGCACAACGCTCAAGGAAAGACCGCTGGGTGGAGTGGAACCGGACGTGAGTATAGACAATACGCCCGGCCCCACCAACCCAGTTTTTGAAAATGGCGTAACGGGGCAAATTGAAGCTTCAAATGTCGATCTCGCCGAAGAAATCACCGATTCGATATCTACGCAAGCGGGGTGCAAGGCCAATCTCAAGACGATTCAGGTATATGATGAAATGCTTGGAAGTCTCCTGGATACCATTGGATAGAAGGCCGGACAAAATTATCGATCTCCGACTTCATGAAATCAAAAAAATGCCGATAGTCATATTGTGTCAACCCAGCATGATGACAGCGCATCGCAACCCATTCAGCCGGCGGAAGACCGTGGGACTGAGAAAGGATGATTGAGCATTTGAATTTTAACACCCGCCTGCACCGCACAGCAATTTTATCCGCGTTGGTCTTTTTTTTGGTCGCAACTGCATTCAGCAGTTTATCGATAGCCGGAACAAACACGGACCGCTTCAACGCATTATACATTCCGCCTCATAAAATAACCCAGCGAACTTTTGATGAAATCGTTCATTACGCCGCATTAACACCGGTCAATGCAGTCGTGTTGCACGTCAAAAGCCCCAAAGGAAAATTGATGTGGCCGTCTGAGAACCCCATGGCCATTCAGATGGGCGTCGGAGCCAATCACTCAGGGTTGAAAAAGCACGTGGCCCGACTGAAAAAAGACAACATACACACCATTGCCAAACTGGATGTTTTTGCCGATCATCAAGTGGCTGCGGCATGGCCGGAGTTGAGTGTGATGGATGGTTCTTCCGATACACCCTGGACAGACGCCAACGACCTTCATTGGACCAATCCCAGTGACAGTCGGGTATGGGAATACAACATTGCCCTGTCAAAAGAATTAGCCTGCATGGGATTCGATGAGATCCAGTTTGACTATGTTCGTTTTCCCAGTGATGGAGACCTTTCAATCATCAGCTACCCGAACACCCTGCCCGGTTTTTCTAAATCCGACTGCATTAAATCCTTCCTTGAAAAGGCGCAGGATGAATTAAAACCCTTGGGGGTGATCATCTCGGCAGACGTTTTCGGGTTGACGGCCTGGAAAACCGATGACTTCGGTGTCGGGCAGGTTTTAGAGAAAATGGCGCCTCATCTGGACGTCATCTGTCCCATGTTTTATCCGTCCCATTTCCCCCGCGGTTTTCTGGGCAAACAATCGCCGGGGGAATTTCCTGAGATGATCATGGAGTCCAGCATGCGCAGTATGATGAATCGCACAGACAAGCCGATTCGGCCATGGATTCAAGGATTCTGGTATCCCCCGCAACAAATCGTGGCCCAGATGGATGGGATCGAAAACGCATCGGGCAGCAGTTGGTCGATTTGGAGTCCAACAGGGCGCTATAGCCTGTCATACAAAGCCATGGCTACTCGATTCGGTGTGACCTTGCCCAGACCCACGTTTTATCCTTCGGTGACGGATCTTGTGTCGGAAAGGGATCGATCAACACGCGGGATAAGCGCGATCGTCAACTACACCAACTTTAAAATTGGTTATTCCATTCTCTCCCTCGAAGCATCTGAAAACGGGAAGCGCTCACGCTATTCCTCTCCGGTCGCCATACTGGCCACTCTCGAGGAAGGCATCATGGATCTTATTCTGACAAAAAGAGCGATCCCGTTTAACCCTGATGCCGAACCCTACACGAAACGCAGGCTTCTCAGCGATCTGCTGTGCAGCGATTTAGGGAAAGATCCCCGCCGGATGCGACCCGGACCCATTCATATCGATTGGGCTCAGGATTGTTTGTTTTCCGCCAAAGGTATCCCGCCTGCACGGTTGGATAGGTATGCACAGGCAGAACGACGGCCTGTTGAAAAAAAACTCGCCGGTGTTTCCTCGCCTGAAGCCATCAACATCGCGTCCGTCTCCGAAAGCATTTTCGGTGTTTCGCTCGACCCGGTCGCCAGCCCAGCAACTTCTATACTTTCGCGGTAAGGCGACACTATTGATGCGAAGCTACGGGAAGCTCGTGTTATCGCGGCGACAACGATTTATCCTTTAAGTCATTGCTTAAATTCAAAGATACCTCGAAATCGCCAGCCTTCTCCTTGTTCGGCCAACGCAGTATACCAATTCCGAGTCATGCCGATTCAGACACTGATATTCCACGGCTGAAAATAAACCAAGGCATGTGCAGGTTTGACCCTCCGACTCTCCCTTGACCGACGGACGATTTTCATTGTAATAGTTGCCCTTAACGTTAAGGTTAAATAATTTGCCGAACGGAAAAATGAAAAACGCAATCTATTCTATATCGGACCTCTCCTCGGAATTTTGCATTACCAGCAGATCGATTCGGTTTTATGAAGAGAAGGGCTTAATTAAACCCGACCGTACTGCCGGCAATCAGCGCCGGTACACCAAAAAGGATCGGATCCGATTAAAGCTCATTCTCCGGGGAAAGCGATTTGGCTATTCTTTAGACGAGATCGCAAAAATGATTGGTCTGGCTGACGTGGACGTCAACGAAATCGACCAAATTCAACAGGCGTTGACATACGGCGCAAAAAAACTGGAAGAGATCCGGCATCGAACGCAAGAACTCAAGGCCATGGAGGAAGACATGCTGAGGATCAGGCAAAGACTCGTAGACCGGCTTGAGACTCTGGAAAAGGGAAAAACAGATGTTTAACCCCATCGTTGCAAAAGCCGGAGGGGATCAGAGCCAAGACGCCAAGGGTGAAGCCGTAGTAATTTACTGCGATCCCTTGGTAACGCAAGATCTGGGCGCCTCCGGCTTTCCCGGTAGGGTAAAAAAATGAGCGAATTATCGTTACACCCTGGACTGCACATGTGGTGAATTCCAGAACGTAAGAATATATCATAATCTTCATTTATGATTTCAAATAGTAACGATAATTTTCGAATATTTTTTATGCAACGATGGGGTTAACCATCTTTTGTCGGCTGAGGCCAAAGCCTTTCGTGAGGAGGTCAGGGATCTGGTAAAATGGGTTCCCCGGCAGATGAGTCTGGACATGGATCAGGACCGCATTCAATTCCCCAAGGCGTTTTTACCGGAGCCATGCCAGCAAAAAGGCGGACGCCGATATTCGAAACTGGGAACTGGATGCGGCCCAGGCGGATGTGGTGGACGAAAAGATTTATGAATAGCGGTGGCCGGTCGTGCCTGGAGATAACCGCCTGATATGAAGATCGTCAAAAAGCACCCATTCAATTCTCAGGTAACGGCACTGGAATTGGGATACGGCATCATCGGCCGCCCGTTGATGAATGTCTATTGTTATCTGATCGGAGACACGCTCATCGATTGCGGCCAGGCCAAGATGGCTGGTGAAATGAAATCATTCGCCTTGGCCCATCGTATCGAACAACTCCTGCTGACGCACCACCATGAAGATCACAGCGGCAACGCGGCCATGATCGCCAAGACATGTGGCGCCGCTGTCATGGGGCATCCTGAGACTGCCCATAAAATGGGCCACATCCGACCCATTTTACCCTATCAACATTTGATCTGGGGCCAGTCCAGAGCGGTTGCCGTATCTCCCCTGCCCGCAGTAGTGGCGTCAGATGGGTTTCGCTTTCTACCCATTCACACCCCGGGGCACAGCAAGGACCACACCGTTTACCTGGAAGTGCAAAATGGCTGGCTTTTTTCCGGCGACCTTTACCTGGGAGACCGGATCAAGTTTTTCAGGTCTGATGAAAAAATCGATCAGCAAATCCAGTCACTTCAAATCGTCCTGCAACACGATTTTGAATCGCTCTTCTGCGCCCACAATCCAGTGTTGAAAAATGGCCGGGACCGGCTACGCCGCAAACTGGCCTATCTTGAGGATATCACCGGCGCCGTCGGATCGTTGTTAACCAGGGGATTGCCGGAAAAGGAAATCATCCGGCGATTGGATCACCGGCAGGACCGGTTCGTTAAATTCTTTACCATGGGCAATGCCAGTTTCGCCAATATGGTTCGATCCGCCATCCGTGCTATTTGATACCCCGGGCGGCTTTGATCTGCTCCCAGGCTTCCTGAATTTCACGAAATTTATCATGGGCGAATCGGTTAAACTCGTCGGGCAACCCTTTTGCGGCGATCTTGTCCGGATGGTACTCATGGGCCCGCTGGCGATAGCAGCGTTTTACCTGATCGTCATCATCGTCCGGGCTGCAGCCCAGCACCGCGTAGGACTTATCCGCAGTGTGGATATACTGAAACTTCATCTGCTCGTAACGGCCTGTGCTGAAATTAAATGTGTTTACGGCGGAAAGGATCAGCGATTCCTCCCCCTGGGCGAGACTGCCGTCAGACACTGCGACCCGCAACAGGATGTCGATCATGAGTTCAAGCATCTGAGGCTGATGGTGGAACTGTCCGTAAAACTGGTGGGCAAAATCGGCAAAGGTTCCCGGTGCGTTCAAGGCCGTCCGAAAAATATTAACGGCTGCATTGCGGCTCTCCGCGTTCAGCCTCAAATCCCTCTCCATAAAACTCTCGATGGAATCGATCTCTTCCTTGGTCACCTGTCCGTCTGCCTGGGCCAGTTTGGCCAGCATGGAAAAGGCCGCCACAAAAAATGTCAGCTGATGCTGCTCCACCGTTGACAACCGCGGACGATTGCCGGATGTATCGAGCTCGGATCCCGTATCAAAGGCATGCCCGAACGCCGCCCCGAATATAGCTCCCAACGGTCCGCCAAGTGCAAACCCGATGGTTCCGCCGACCAGTTTTCCCATCCATCCCATGAAGCGATTCTCCTATTGCCGTTCGTTTCCGCGTGTCCGATTCACCATCAATACTGAAGGTGTACTCCCGTAACACATAACATCAGGGTTGCCAAGCGTCGGATGGGTTGGCGAAATAGCCGCCGAACACTCAGAAATAGCTTGAATTATAATCATTTTCTTTGTATCATCAGTACTTAATATTCTCTACGCATTTTTCCTCTACCATTCCACGAAAGGCTGTCGCGTATGTTATCTTGGTGGACCAACATGGAATCGGTTGCTGCACTGAACGGCTGGATGCTGGCGGCGACGCTGGTTTTTTCAGTGCTCACGGGCGTCATGGTTTTTCTGACTGTCGGAAAATCAAAAAAACTCATCAGCGGGCTCTTCGATGAGCTCGAGACCTCTCATAAACGAGGCAAATCCCTTGAAAAAACGGCTGAAGAAATCCGCAAAGAGTTGCTTCAAACCCAGCAACACCAGGATATCAATCAACTCAAATTAAAATTGAGCAAGTCGTCTACCAAGGAGCTGACCCAGGCATTGCTGGATGCCAGGAAGCGGATGGAAATTGCCGAAGGCGCCATTAAAGCCCATCGGGAACAGGAGAAAAAAAATGGTGAGCCCTCGGAAACCACTGAATACTTAGATCTGGAACTGGAACCGGAGGGCGGTCTTTCGGAAAGCCAGCGTGAACAGCTGATCGACCTGCTCGATCCGGGCCCCAAAGGGAATGTGGATATCTTTTGCGTTATGGATGATGAAATGTCTGAAATGACCGCCAAGCAGTTGGAAGAAGTCCTGACTGCAGATGGTTGGAAGACCAACGGTGTGGCGCAAAGCGCATTCTCCAATCCACCGAATGGTCTCGTTCTGGCCGTAAACAGCAAGGAGACGGCACCGTCATACGCTTCTTTTTTGCAGCGTGTTTTTTCAACCATAGGAATCGAGGTTTCGGCCAGTATGGATAATAAATACAGGGAATGGTCCTTGACCATCATCGTGGGTACCATTGACGGCTGAACCATCGCACCCCCATATCGTCCTTTAAATCAACTCAAAATTTCGGGAAAGCGCCAATGACTGCTGCTATCGCCATCCAGAGAAAACAGACCGGTCCCAGCACCATGTTGCATGCGCTTACCTTGGCATTTGCCGCACTGACGCTATTGTTTGCGTTGATTTCGATAATTCTTGGAAACCGGCTTTCCACCCTGCAGGCCAATTTCCTGACAGCGGAAATAGCAACAGTTACATCCGAAGCTGCATCGTTCCAAGGCATGGAAGCCACGCTAAAGACGACCATGGATAAGCTTGAAAGCACTCAGAAGAGTTTGGACGGAGAAAAAACAGCGACAGAGCAACTCCGTCGACAGCTTGCCGGAGCCAAGAAAGAACTTGAAAAGGCCAAGGCGGATGTGGCCATCGCTAACCAGACGATCGCCACACTCAAATCAACGGTTCCGGTACAACCAACACCTGCTGTGACAACACCCGAGCCGATCAAACCACCGGAAACCGCCCCTTCCACGGAAACCGTCTTACCCACGCCGTCCCCGTCTCAATCCGCCCCGCAACCAAGCGAATCGTCCATGGCGCTGCCGGTGCCAATACCCACACCGACGACCGCACCGGCCACGATCACGCCGGAACCTTCAGCAACACAAACACCGCCCCCCCCTGCAGTGAAACCCGAAAAACAGACAGACGCGTCAACACTCCCTGCAGCGACCACGCTGCCTCCCGACAGCACTACCCCGGTAACCGAAGAGACCATTACGGACTCACCGGCGGCACCTCCGGCGACGGCTGCTCCAGCCGCCGATTAGTTAGTGTCCATCCATAAACGGCTATTTGGCCCGATATCTGCGTTATGCGAACGCTTTTATCCTCGGAATATCAACCATATGCACCCCAAGGGCACTTCTCTCAGGGCGCTTGCGGTAAAATTTTTCGCGCGCCTTGATCTCGACCAAAATCCCTCGTTTCTGGACGAAAACTAAATCAACCATCTCAACGGATCAATTCGAGGCAGAAAGTAAATGGCGGCCATCTCATGCGACCGGGTGATCGCAGATTATTG
>NZ_JASJGN010000353.1:0-8272 GCF_033791525.1 Desulfosarcina sp. | reverse complement strand
ATGGCTCAGGTGAGGGCGGCCGTACGGATCAAGGATTAATACGTGTCCGTTCAGAAACGGCATCTTGGGGTTCATATCTGCGTTCTCGGGTGACTGGAATCCTCGACGTAGCGCTGCTACGACTCCGGGTCCAATCACCCTGCGGCCTTGATCTGAGCCCCAATCCACCATTTCTGAACGGACACTGATCAGCAAGTTGTCTTAATCGCAGCCCTTTTGAGGGCCTTTTAGTGCCTTGCATCAATTTCTACAGCATCCGCTGATGAATTGAGCGTTAACGGCATGAGAAAACACATAAAAAATTTAACCCACCAATGCCGATAATACAGGACAACCTGACGGATACCGACCCCGATGATGCAGGAGACGATCTTTACCGGGTCAGGCTCCAGGATGTTTTCGAAGGTCCCATGGACCTGCTGGTTCATCTGATCAAAAAAGCGGAAGTGGATATTTACGACATCCCCATTGCACAGATTACCGCGCAGTACCTGGAATATCTGGAATGGATGCAGCAGATGAACATCGACTTCGCCGGCGATTTTGTACTGATGGCATCCACCCTGACCCATATTAAATCCAGGATGCTGCTGCCGCCGCAAGTGGGTGAGGAAGAGGAAGAGGATCCCCGGCTGGAGATCACCCGGCCCCTGCTGGAGTACCTTCGGATTAAATCGGCCGCCGAGCAGCTGGCGGAACGCAACCTGCTGGGGGATAAAACCTTTACCCGGAAGCCGAGTGCCGACATCCTGGACGGTGTGGAAGATGATCAGGTTATCCGCATCGGCCTGTTCGAACTGATCGATGCGTTTCAGAACATTCTGGACAAGGTGTCGCCGGACCATCGCGTCGACCTGACCAGAGACCGGGTCTCGGTCCAGGAACGCATTGCCCAGTTGACCGAAATGCTGGAAGCCCGGGAATCCATGACCTTTGACGAGCTGTTCGCCGATGACCACCAGCGGTCCGACATCATCGTCACCTTCCTGGCCATCCTGGAAATGGCCAAGCTCAGCCTGATCCGCATCGCCCAGCATGTGCCCACGGGGATTATTCGCATCTTTTATCAATAGGGTGGGGAAAAGCAGCTGGGAGCTGGGAGATGATAAGACAGTTTAATTGGTTGGTTTCACTTGGACCCTATAATCCTTTTTTAAAAAGATGAACATCGAACATCGAACGTCCAACGTCGAACATCGAATGAAAAGCAGAATTCAGGAATCAGGAGTCAGGAGTCAGGAAAAAATAATTTTGAATGATGAATTCTTAATTTTGAGTGAAGGTTTTTGTACCGTTTTTACCGTATAACATTACGGCTCGCCATGAGCGTTGACCTATCAGCCGACATAAACACAATGAACCCAACAAACACAATGAACCCAACAAACTCAATAAACACAACAAACCCAGGAACCCCGACCCCGATTGATATCTACCATGGCGGAAGATCTTAAATACATCATCGAAAGCCTGCTCTTCGTCTCGGAAACGCCGCTGACGATGGACCACCTCAAGGGCATTATCGAGGGCGAAGAGACCGCCGCGATCCGCACTGCCCTCGATGAACTGATCGCAGCGTACGAGCAGCGCGACGGTGGCTTCGTGCTCAAACAGGTTGCCGGCGGCTACCAGTTCCGCACCCAGGGCCGTTACAACGAATGGATCAAGCGAATGATCAAACCCAACGCCCCCCGCCTGAGCAGGGCCGCTTTGGAAACCCTGGCGATCATCGCCTACAACCAGCCCATCATCCGCAGCGACATCGAGCACATCCGCGGTGTAGACAGCGGCGGCGTCCTGCGCATGCTCATGGAGCGCAAACTGATCCGCGTGCTGGGGCGTAAGGAAATGCCCGGCCGCCCCCTGATCTATGCCACCACCAAACACTTTCTCGAGGTGTTTGAATTGAAAGATCTAAAGGACCTGCCCACCCCAAAGGAAATCGAGGAACTCAGCCGATCGCGGCTCGAAGAAAATCCGGATGCCTACGATCAAGTTGAAGACCATCCGCCGGCTTCCCACATTCCTGTCGACGTCACGGAAGCCGACAGCCATGCCGACAATCAGGATTAGGATCTGATCGCATACGGATGCGCATGCATCGCAAGCAGATATAGGCACAAGTGCGCTATATGCAACCTGGCGGTGTGTGAATTGCGCCACAACCAGTCATTTTCTGTTCGCGTATAGGCTCAAGGACCTGAACGTCCTACATTCCCTGTGAATTCGATTACTTCAACTAAACCAATGAGGGGAAAAGACCAAGAGCGAAAGGAAAAATGTGCAACGAAAACGTCAATGAGATCCATAATATCCGGGTAATGAATTCCATACGTCACAGCAACGCGAAAAGGCGATCATCTCAAATAGCATGGATTCGAAAAAAGCCGAAGGTTGCTCTCCACTGTCATCGCTTAAAGGCCTATATCCATTATTATCAAATGCATATGAATAACGCTAAACTTCCACCACATGACCCGCCTGCGCAGGGACGACACAATTCTGAACACTTAACGAGTCCATCAAGTATGAAATAAAGGTTACAATGTAAACGGATACCACAACATAATATGTAAACCATTCCACAATTTTAAACCTGACCGATCGATAAGCAATATTTTTATAAACGTAACCTTCTGTTATTCAACAAATTTTTCTTTTGTCATGATGAAATGCATTATTGGCAACTGTTTTGCTTTACCCTTCTCTAAGGAAGAGAAAGGATAGTGACCATGAAAATGACAATTATAGCATTCATGTTTGTTTTAATATTATTAGGTGGAATGCCCTCAAGCGCTGATGATGCCATGTCCAAGTTGATTTCCGAATCAGGCGCCGAGGCGAGCCTTGTTGCGCTGAATGTCGCCACGGTTGAGAACGATGCGACAACAACCATGTCCAATTCCGCCGCCATGATGCTGGTCGCAACCGGCCTGATCGGATTGGTGGGCGTAACCCGCAGAAAAGATACATGAACTGAGTTTAGCGTTGAACCCGCTAATGCTGGATAAACCGAAGCCGTGGTGAATTGTCACCCCGGCTTCGGTTATTTCAGCCTGCCTTCCCCTTTCCATGAGCCACCTCCAACGCCAACCACCAACCGTCAATCCAATCGAAGTAACCTGCCCTCCCAGCTCATCGACCATTTCCATAATTTACCGGCAATATAGCCGATACACCCCTCAAATTAATTGAAACCACAACATACAGTATTGATTTTTTAACCGATATCCATCATAAAGGGACCGGACTAAATTGAACGTCGAACATCGAAAGCTGAACATCGAACGTCGAATGATGAGATCGCTTCGCTCCAGCTATTGGTAAAAAAATCATAAGCCGTGTAGGAGCCGCGGAGGCAGGCATCCATAACCAATTATAAAAACTGGATCCCCGCCTGCGCGGGGATGACAGCCAAAAGCGTGTGGAAGAAAATGAACACCACTTATCGAATACGGAGATTGCGTGCCCCGGCCGAACCTTAAATAAGATAGCATACCTTATTCGACGTTGGACGTTCAATGTTCGACGTTCAGCTTTATCGATTGCACACATTGTCCTTTCGTAAGGAATTATGTAGAAATCGTCACCCGGAGGTTTCACCATCAAAACCGACACCCTTTTCAATAAAAACGGCTCTCCCAATCGCGACTACAACGCCGCCTCCCTGGAGGTCCTCAAGGGCCTCGACCCGGTGCGCCGGCGGCCGGGCATGTACACCGACACCCAGCGGCCCAATCACATGGCCCAGGAGGTGATCGACAACAGCGTGGACGAGGCCATTGCCGGTTTTGCCAGCCGCATCGAGGTCATCCTGCACGCGGACGGGTCGCTGAGCGCGGCCGACGATGGCCGCGGCATGCCCACGGACATCCACCCGGAGGAGGGCGTCACCGGCGTGGAGGTGATCCTGCTCAAACTACACGCCGGGGCCAAGTTTTCCAACAAGGACTACCAGTTTTCCGGCGGGCTGCACGGCGTGGGCGTGTCGGTGGTCAACGCCCTCTCTTCCCGCCTGGAAGTGGAAATCAAACGCGACGGCCAAAAGCATTTCATCTGGTTTGCCGACGGACGCAAGCAGCAGGACCTGGAAGTCACCGGCGGCGTGGGCCAGCGCAACACAGGCACCTTCATCCGCTTCTGGCCCAACCCGGCCTATTTCGACTCGGTGCGGTTTTCCACGCCTCGCCTGCGCCACAACCTGCGGGCCAAGGCCGTATTGTGCCCCGGCCTGACGGTAACGTTCACCGATGAAACCACCGGTGAAAAGGAGCAGTGGTATTATGCGGACGGCCTCAAGGCGTACCTGGCCGACGGGCTGCTAGGCTGTGAAACGATCCCCGATGAGCCCTTCGTGGGCAAGCTGGACGGCGACGGCGAAGCCGTCTCCTGGGCCGTGGTGTGGCAGGTTGAAGGCGGAGAGACCATTACGGAAAGCTACGTCAACCTGATCCCCACCCCCCAGGGCGGCACCCATGTCAATGGCTTCCGCTCCGGACTGCTGGCCGCCATCCGCGAGTTCTGCGAGTTTCGCAAACTGATTCCCCGAGGCATCAAGCTGGCCCCGGACGACATCTGGGAACGCTGCTCCTACGTGCTTTCCACCAAGATGACCGATCCCCAGTTCTCCGGCCAGACCAAAGAGCGCCTCTCGTCGCGCCAGTGCGCCTCCTTTGTCAACGGCGTGATCAAGGACGCCTTCAGCCTGTGGCTGAACCACCACACCGAAGCCGGGGAACGCCTGGCGGAAATGGCCATCGAATGTGCCCGAAACCGCCTCAAGGCCGGCAAGAAGATCGAGCGCAAAAGGGTTACCGCCGGCCCGGCCCTGCCCGGCAAGCTGGCCGACTGCGTCAGCCAGGACCCGGCCCAGAGCGAACTGTTTCTCGTGGAGGGTGACTCGGCGGGCGGATCGGCCAAGCAGGCCAGGGACCGGCAGACCCAGGCGGTCATGCCCCTGCGGGGCAAGATCCTCAACACCTGGGAAGTGGAATCGACCCAGATACTGGGATCCAAGGAGGTTCACGACATTGCCGTGGCCATCGGTGTGGACCCGGGGTCGCAGAACATCAACGGGCTGCGCTACGGCAAGGTTTGTATCCTCGCCGATGCGGACTCAGACGGCCTGCACATCGCGACCCTGCTCTGCGCCCTGTTCCTGAAGCACTTCACCCCGCTGGTCAAGGCCGGCCATATCTTCGTTGCCATGCCCCCGCTGTACCGCATCGACATGGCCAAAGCGGTGCACTATGCCCTGGATGAGGCCGAGAAGACCGCCATCATCCGCCGCATGGAGACAAAAAAGCCCAACGGCAAAATCAACGTCCAGCGCTTCAAGGGATTGGGTGAAATGAATCCCATGCAGCTGCGGGAGACCACCATGGCCCCGGACACCCGCCGGCTGGTCCAGCTGACCGTGGATGAAGACGAAGCGGCCTTTGCGACCCTGGACATGCTGCTATCCAAAAAACGGGCCGGCGACCGCCGCCAATGGATCGAGGAGAGCGGTGATCTGGCGGAGGTGGATTGAAAAAAAGGGTTCAAGGGGTCAAGGATTCGAGGGGTCGAGGAAAAAGACTGGCCCTCCAACTTCGAACGCCGAATAAGGTCTAAAAGGGTCCGAGAGGCACAAACGCTATGTTGCGTGTAGATTGGTTAATTAAAAATCTTTCCTATAGCCTACAGCCCATAGTCTATAGCCTATCATTTATTCCTAAAGTCACAATGGCACAAACGAACGACAAACCACTGAAAGCAATAATCATATGACCACCACCGCTACCCCCATCCGCATCGAGGGTACCGAACGCATGCCCCTGCAGCAGTTTTCCCGGCAGGCCTATCTCGACTACGCCATGTACGTAATCATGGACCGCGCCCTGCCCCACATCGGCGACGGGCTCAAGCCGGTTCAGCGGCGCATCGTCTATGCCATGAGCGAGCTGGGTCTCAAGGCGTCGTCCAAACACAAAAAGTCCGCCCGCACCGTGGGCGACGTGCTGGGCAAGTTCCACCCCCACGGGGACACGGCCTGCTACGAAGCCATGGTGCTCATGGCCCAGCCCTTCTCCTACCGCTACCCGCTGGTCGACGGCCAGGGGAACTGGGGCGCACCCGACGACCCCAAGTCCTTTGCCGCCATGCGCTATACCGAGGCCCGGCTTTCCGCCTATGCCGAGGTGCTGCTCGCTGAAACCAGCATGGGAACGGTGCAGTGGGTGCCCAATTTCGACGGCACGCTGAAAGAGCCCCGGGTGCTGCCCGCCCGGCTTCCCAACATCCTGCTCAACGGCACCACCGGCATCGCCGTGGGCATGGCCACGGACATCCCGCCCCATAATCTCAGGGAGGTCGTCGACGCCTGCATACACCTGATCGATAATCCCGCTGCCGGCATCGAAGACCTGGGCAGCCACATCCATGGGCCGGATTATCCTTCCGGTGCCGAGATCATCACGCCCAAATCGGAAATCATGGACGTTTATCGAACCGGCAAAGGGGTCATCCGCATGCGGGCGACCTTCGAGCTGGAAAACGGCGATATCGTCATCAACGCCCTGCCCCACCAGGTGTCGCCGGCCAAGGTGCTGGAGCAGATCGCCGCCCAGATGAACAAGAAAAAGCTGCCCATGGTTGCGGATCTCAGGGACGAATCGGACCACGACGACCCCATTCGCCTGGTCATCGTGCCCCGCTCCAACCGGGTGGACAAGGACGCCCTCATGGCGCACCTTTCCGCCACCACGGAAATGGAAAAAACCCTCCGGGTCAACATGAACATCATCGGCCTGGACCGCAAGCCCGGGGTTAAAGGCCTGGTCAAACTGCTAACAGAGTGGATCAGTTTTCGTACCCGAACTGTCAAGGATCGTTTGGAATTCAGACTTGAAAAAGTCAAAGAGCGCCTGCACATCCTGGACGGGCTGCTGGTGGCCTATCTGAACATCGACGAGGTCATCCGCATCGTCCGCAGCGAGGATGAACCCAAGCCGGTGCTGATGGCACGCTTCAACATCTCCGATGCCCAGGCCGAGGCCATCCTTCAACTGCGTCTGCGCAACCTGGCCAAACTGGAGGAGATGAAAATACGATCCGAACAGAAGCGTCTGGACGACGAGCGCCAGTCGCTGGAGACCATCCTGGGATCGCCGGCCCGTTTGAAGACGCTGATCAAAAAGGAGCTTCGGGCGGATGCCAAAACCCACGGCGACGACCGGCGGACCGCCATCGTCCAGCGCGAAGAGGCCCAGGCCATTTCCGAAGAGCAGCTGGCCCCGGTCGAACCGGTGACCGTGATCCTGTCGGCCAACGGGTGGGTGCGGGCCGCCAAGGGACACGAGATCGACCCCTGTGAAGCGGTTTACCGCCCGGGGGACCGCTACCTGGACGCTGCCCGTGGCAGGAGCAACCAGCCGGTGGTTTTTCTGGATTCCACCGGGAGGACCTACAGCCTGTCGGCCCATACCCTTCCGTCGGCCAGGGGCTATGGCGAGCCGCTCACCGGCCGCTTTGTCCTGCCACCCGGTGCGACCTTTACCGATGTGATCATGGCACCGGCAGCCCAACCCCTGCTGATGGCCAGCGATGCCGGATACGGATTCATCACCCGCTTCGACGACCTGGTGACGCGCAACACCAAAGGCAAGGCCCTGCTCTCGCTGCCCAAAGGCGCCCTGCCGCTACTGCCCATTGCGCTGGAAAACACGTCGACGCACCTGCTGGCGGCCGTCACCAGCGAGGGACGCATGCTGGTGTTCCCGCTCAACAAGCTGCCGGCCATCGCCAAGGGCAAAGGCAACAAGATTATCCAGATCCCGCCCAAGCGGGCCAGGGAGCGCACGGAACTGCTGATCCATTTGATCGTCGTGCCTGAAGAGGGTACCCTGACCATTTTCGCAGGCAAACGGTTTTTCAAGCTGACCTATGGCAACCTCACCCAGTATGTGGGTGAACGCGGCCGCCGCGGAAAAAAACTGCCCCGGGGATTCCAGAACGTGGACCGTCTGGAAAGCGATGCTCCAGATCAGACACCGCTGGCGCTGACGCCCCCACATGATGAGTAAACCGATAAACGAAGCCTGACAGGCTGCTAAAGAGGGGCACTTCACATACATGACCGTTCAATCCAGCCATCCCGCGACGCCATCTCCGTCGGCCACCCTTATTCTCGCTCGTCAGCAAGCAGCGGGGATCGAAGTCTATCTGTTGCGCCGCAGTGCCGCCAGTAAATTTATGCCCGGCACCTATGTTTTTCCCGGCGGCAACATGGAAG
>NZ_JASJGN010000352.1:0-4480 GCF_033791525.1 Desulfosarcina sp. | reverse complement strand
TCAGGAGGTAGCATGAATTCAGGATGTTATACTGCGATGGTGACGCCTTTCGACGGCGCGGCAGTCGATGAAACGGGGCTTACCCGCCTCGCCGATTTTCAGATTCAAATCGGCATTACCGGTCTTCTGGCCGTGGGCCCCACCGGTGAAAGCCCCACGCTGGCCTGGCAAGAGCACCACCGGGTGGTTCAGATCATTTCACAACATGCCAAGGGTAAATGCCTGTGCATTGCCGGGGCAGGCAGCAACAACACCAAAGAGGCCCTGTCCGCCACGCGCCATGCCGCCGAAGCGGGCGTCGATGCGGTGCTTTTAGTGGACCCTTACTATAACGGTCCCAGTTCGCTGGAGATCAGAAAAGAGTACCTGGCACCGGTGGCTGCGGCCTTTCCCGATCTGTCCATTATTCCCTATATCATCCCGGGGAGGACAGGCGCCCAGTTGCTGCCCGACGACCTGGCCCTGCTGTTCAGGGAGCATCCCAACGTGAATACGGTCAAGGAGGCCACGGGAGATCTTGACAACATGCGGCGAACCCGCCAATGCTGCGGGCCCGAATTCACCATTTTCTCCGGAGACGACGGGCTGGTTTATGAAATGATTTCCGACCCGGAGATTGCCGCAACAGGCGTGATTTCGGTGGTCTCCAATATCGTCCCCAAGGCCATGAGCGATCTGGTCCGGCTGTTGGTTGATAAAGAGATCGACCAGGCAAAAAGGTTGGTCGATGCTCTGAGGCCGCTGTTCGGGCTGGTGACGGTGAAAACCGTGGAAAAATCTCCTTACGGCGACGTGGTTTGCCGGGCACGAAATCCACTGGCCTTGAAGACGCTGATGCAGGTGCTGGGGGTGCCTTCGGGACCCTGCCGCCCGCCGCTCGGTAAAATGAGCCGATCCGGCCTGGACGTGGTGGTGAATATCGCCAAGACGGTTCAATCGAAAAACCCGGAGATTTTTGCACCGTTGGCGGAATTCTTCGATGTGGACATCGACGGGCGGCTCAACGATGAACGGTTGTTGGAGGGGTTGTACTACCCGACGTATTAATCAATGCTCGTCCAGTAACGGCATCTTGTGGTCCAAATCTGCGTTCTCGTGTTATCGAAATCCTCTCAACACAAACCGCCCCTCCCGGTATAACCTGGAGGGGCGGTTTGTGTTTACTATTTTATCGCGGTCTGTTTTTCAGGTGGGATTTTTTTTGTCGGTAAAGTTGGCCGCCTGCTGCTCAGGGTCGGTCTCTTTGAACAGTACGCCCTTGAGCCATTCCAGCCCGAACTTGAGCAGTTCGATTTCATCCTTTTTTATTTTTTCCACGGTGGCTTCGTCTACATCGAACCGCTTTAAGAAGGCGCTTTCAAAGACAAACGCCTTGAATTTATCGATGTCGTAGCTGACCATGAAAAACATCTGTTTGGCTTTATCCGTCAGTTTGATGTTCGGCGGAAAAGAGCGTTTGCGCACCACCAGGTCCGTCCACTCACGGTTGATTTCGTCCCGCAGGTCCACGCCCTGGTCTTCCCGCCACTCGGCCACCGTCCAGTCGCCGTCTTCCTCGAAGCCCTTGCAGTGGGGCTCGTTGATGAAAAAGAAAAAACCCTCGTCGTCAGCCCCCTCCTTGTGCTGAAGGGTTGCCGTTCCCAATGGATAATAGCGGCAGGACGTGGGGCGATCCTTATAAATGATGCATCCCTCCTTGTCCTTGACAAAGGGGCATGATTCGCGCTCGTCGTCGAGCAGCTTGAGAGTGACCATGGGCAGATCGGTCTTTTCCAGCAGGTGCGGTTCGGTGTAGATCGCCAGAAATTCCCGGGAAGAGAGGCCCAGCCGGTTTTTCATCTGGAGAATGTCGTAGGGCGTAAGGATAATGTTGATGCCCCGGCAGCACATGGTAAAGCACGATACCCCCGGGTGGCATTTAAATTTGAATTGGCTGCTGTATCCTAATCGCACCGGCGAAATAAGAGCGTTTTTATCTGCATCGTTCATGAATAGTCCTTTCCTGATCGTTCATTGGTTGGGCCGTATTTAACCAAGGCCGTGGCCAAAGTCAAACGGTAATCCTGGCACCAAAAGTGACCGACAGGATTATTGCAACCCTTGCCCAACCAGGGAAAGGCCAGCGGTTCAGCCGATGCGGGAGTCGGACAGGCGGGTAAAAAATGAATGGGGCCGGCTCAGAAGCGGGCCGGCCCCGGTTGTGTGGTCTCAGGTATGGCGGTGGATTATTTAACCTTTCCTGCGCGCCAGGCCTCGATCAGTTTGTCGTAATCGACCGTTTCCCCCTTGGGCTTTTCGTTGGCCAGCTTGGCCTTGGGGGATCCGGGCTGGTTCAGCCAGTAGGCTTCATCCTTTTTGGGGTTCAGCAAGGGGCCGCATTCACCCTGTGTTTTCGAGCGGGCGATGCGCTCCATCACTTTGTCCATCTCGCTGGCCAGATTGTCCATGGCTTTATCCACGGTCACTTCACCGGAAACTGCCTCTCCGATATTCTGCCACCACAGCTGGGCAAGTTTCGGATAATCGGGAACATTGACGCCGGTCGGCGTCCAGGCTACGCGGGCCGGGCTGCGGTAGAATTCCACCAGACCGCCCAGTTTGGGCGCCCGTTCGGTGAAGGATTCATGACGGATGTCGCTGTCCCGGATGGGGGTCAACCCCACATGGGCTTTTTTAAGGGAGGTGGTCTTGGCCACGCAGAATTGTGCAAACAGCCAGGCCGCCTTGCGGCGCTCGAGCGGCGTGCTCTTCATAAAGGTCCAGGAGCCGACATCCTGATAGCCCAGCTTCATGCCCTCTTCCCAGTAAGGTCCATGGGGCGAGGGGGCCATGCGCCATTTGGGGGTGCCGTCCTCATTCACTGTGGGCCCCGGTTCGACCATGCTGGGCAAAAAGGCGGTGTACCAGAAGATCTGCTGGGCCACACTGCCGTTGGCCAGAAAGGGCAGATAGGTGTAAAAATCCATGCCCAGGCTGCCCGGAGGCGCGTATTTTCTCAGCCAATCCATGTATTTTTGAAGCGCGTACTTGGCCGCCGGACCATTGGCGGCACCACCGCGGGCTGCGGTTGCACCTACGGGTCGGCATCCTTCCATGCGGATGCCCCATTCATCAACCGGTTTGCCATTGGGAATACCCTTGTCGCCGGCGCCGGCCATAGACAACCAGGCGTCGGTAAAGCGCCACCCCAGATCCGGCGCTTTTTTGCCGTAGTCGTTGTGGCCGAAGACGGCTTTGCCGTCGATTTCACGCACATGTTCGGTGAAAAACTCGGCAATGTCCTCGTAAGCTGACCAGTTGACCGGTACCCCCAGTTCATAGCCGTAGATCTCCTTGAACTGCTTCTTGAAGTCCGGCCGTTTGAACCAGTCGTAACGGAACCAATACAAGTTTGCGAATTGCTGATCCGGCAGTTGATAGAGCTTTCCGTCCGGTCCCGAGGTGAAGGACTTGCCCATAAAGTCGTCGACATCCAGGGTCGGCAGGGTCACGTCCTTGCCTTCGCCGGCCATGAAATCGGACAAGGGCACCACATAGCCATAGCGGGCGTGGGTGCCGATCAGGTCGGAGTCGTTGATCCAGCCGTCATAGATGTTCTGCCCTGAGGCCCACTGGGTCTGCAACTTTTCGATGACGTCACCTTCCTGGATCAGGTCGAAAGAGACCTTAATACCGGTGATCTCTTCGAAGGCCTTGGTCAGGATCTTGGCCTCATACTCATGCGTGGGACTGGTTTCGGAGACGACTTTGATGTTCATGCCTTTAAATGGCTTGGCCGCATTGATGAACCATTCCATTTCTTTGAGCTGTTCTTGTTTAGACAGGGTCGAGGGTTGGAACTCCTCATCAACCCATTTCTTTGCGGCTGCCATATCCGCCATGGCCGGACCTGCCGCCAGGGCGAACATGATCGCCAAGGCAACTCCCAGAAGCATCGTCTTTTTCATCTTCACTTTCATGGGACTCCTCCTTTACGCCTTCAGGGGTGGGGTTGGGCTTGCGGACGGCATCGCGGGCGTGAAGGCTGTGATCACCGCACGATAGAGACACGTCCTTGTTTACTAAGCGTTCATCGTTCAGAGGTTCAGGGTTACCATTTTTTTCGTCAACCCCACTCCAACGTCAGTCTTGTGGAACAGGCGGTCACTCTTTGGTTGATCGTTCACCATTGAACCGTGAACCCAGAACGGTTGTATCACTTCTACCCCCAGCGCATGACGATAAATATCCAGACCGCTGAAATAGGAAGCGCAAACCACAAATTGAAATCCGTGAGCCCGAGCCATGCCAGATGGATATAGGCGGTGCCCAACAAGCCGACAAAAAACCGCGTTCCCCGTGTCGTTGGGATCTTCAGGAATCCGCGACGTTCGACGGTCGGCGACACCAGTTCCCAGACGAGCATGCCGGCGATCATCAGGAAAATGGTGATAAAAAAAATCGCCGTCGGGACTGTCCAATACATCCATTCGAAACTCAT
>NZ_JASJGN010000351.1:0-3073 GCF_033791525.1 Desulfosarcina sp. | reverse complement strand
CTTCCACCGGACCCAGTTTGCCCTTGTCGTCACGGGGACCGAAGTTCCAGGTTGACGGCACCACATACTGGTAGTTTTTGATCTTGCCGCCCTCGATGTTAATCCAATGTCCCAACGATCCGCGGGGCACGTCGTTGAGCCCTAAACCCATGGCTTCATCGGGCATTTCCCAGGCGGTGTAGGTCTGGGTGTCGCCGCTTTTGATGTTTTCCAGCAGTTCCATGGTCCAGCCGGGCATGGCCTGGCCGATGGCGATGGTTTCCAGTCCTCTGGCGGCGGTCCGACCCAGTGTAGAGAATAGTGCGCCGGCAGGGATGTCGAGTTTCTGGAGCGTGGCGTCCACCAGCGGTTTGATTTCCTTGTGGCCTTTGCCGTAGGCCACCAGCACACGCGCCAGAGGTCCCACTTCGCAGGGTTCGCTTTCGTATCTGGGCGCCTTGAACCAGGAGTACTTGCCGCTGTCGGGACGGTATTTGGGATCTTCCTTAAGCGGTTTGGTCTCACCTTTATACGGATGCAGATCGGGTCCGTCCTCATACCAGGCGCGGGTCACATTTTCAGCCACCTTCTCCTGAATGGCCATGGGGATATTGGCCAGGTCCCGTTTGCTGATCAAGCCACGCGGCATGAACAGGCTTTCCGGCTCATTGTCGCCTTCGGGGAATTCGCCCCAGGCCAGGAAATTGGTGGTACCGCCGATGGCGCCCCAATCCTTGTAGAAGGAGGCAACGGCCACCAGGTCCGGAATGTAGACATTTTCGATGAACTCCTGGGTCTCTTTCTGAAGGTAGAGGAACTCGGCGATGCGATCGGGCCTCAGATCGGCCACGCTGGTGATGCCGCCCACTACCAAAAACTGCGGGTGGGGATTCTTGCCGCCGAAGACGGCGTGCATGCGGGCTGATCGAGCCTGAAGCCGAAGGGCTTCAATGTAATGGGCACAAGCCATCAGATTGGCTTCCGGTGGCAGCTTGTAGGCCGGGTGGCCCCAGTAGGCGTTGGAGAAGGGACCCAACTGACCGCTGTCCACAAATGTCTGAATGCGCTGCTGAACCTGTTTGTAATAAGCCGAGCCACCCATTTTGGCGTTGCTGACGTTGTCAGCCAGATCGGCGGTTTTCTTGGGATCGGCCTTCAGGGCACTGACGATGTCAACCCAGTCCAGCGCATGCAGGTGATAAAAGTGGACCAGGTGGTCGTGCTGGAACTGAGCGGCAAGCATCATGTTCCGGATCAGTCTGGCGTTTTTGGGAATCTGGACATTAACTGCGGCTTCGACTGCCCTCACCGAGGACAGAGCATGGGTGTACGTTCAGACGCCACAGGATCGGGCCACGAAATGATGTGCGTCGCGCGGGTCGCGCCCCTGAAGAATCAGCTCGATACCGCGGAACATCTGACCCGAGCTCCACGCATTGACGACTTTACCCCCAGCCACTTCCACTTCGATACGAAGATGGCCCTCAATTCTGGTGATTGGATCCACTACTACTCGCTTGCCCATATTTAGAACCTCCCTTTATTCGTCAAAGGACTATTTCAGATTGAAATGATTGGACTTACATCTCTTCATAGAACGGGGTCATGGTGTCCCAGAAATTAGGCTGGCTGCAACCGATGCACGGATGACCCGCCTCCACCGGCCAGCTGGTGCCGTCATTGAATTTGGCGGTTGGGCAGTTGTTATAAGTCTCCGGTCCACGGCAGCCCATTTTGTAAAGGCAATAGCCCATGGCGGCCTCTTCGCTGCCGAACTCCTCAACAAATTCCTCGTTTTCGAAGTGGGAGCGCCGCGGGCATTTGTCGTGGATGGTGTTGCCGAAGGCAAACAACGGCCGGCCCATGTCGTCCAGTTCGGGCAGTTTGCCCAGCAGCAGATAGTTGACCACGGTGCCCACCAGATTGATCGGGTTGGGCGGGCATCCGGGAATTTGGAGCGGTTTAATGCCGATGGCCTCGCCGACTCCCTTGTAGCCGCCCGGGTTGGGCGCTGCAGCCTGAATGCCGCCGAATGTCGCACAGGTGCCGTAAGCAATAACGGCCGCCGCCTTTGGACAGACGTCCTTGGCAATTTCGAGGAATGAACGGCCGCCCACTTTTCCGTAGCCACCGTTGTATTTAGTGCCCACACCGCCTTCAACGATGCAGATGAACTTGCCTTCATACTTCTTGATCGCATTTTGAAGCTGCTCTTCAGCCTGGTGACCGGCGGCAGCCATGATGGTCTCGTGGTATTCCACCGAAAGCACCTCGAGGACCAATTCGTCAATGTAGGGATACTGGGATCGCAGCAGGGATTCGGAGCACCCGGTGCACTCGGCGAAATGCAACCAGACCACCGGCGGGCGCTGCGCCGGTGCGGCAAACACCTCGGCCACCCCGGGGACAAAGGATGATGACAGTCCCATGGTCGCCGTCAGCGCAGTACAGTACTTCATAAAATCTCTTCGTGAGACTCCTTTTTCTTTCAACCGTTGATAAAATGATCTTTCCTTTTCCATTGGCACCTCCTGATGCTGATTATGGATGATTGTGGCGCAAAAAAAAGAAAACCAGTTGTCCTTGAAAAAGCCGCTCATCCCACAATACAAACGGCGCAATCATGGTCGCACTGGTTCCACTTGTCTTTTCAAAGGCGTTGGAATGTTTTATCTTGGAACCTATTCAATGGATTTTACGAACCATTCAGTTATCAGATCCAGTATTCGACAGTCACCATACAACTCACTCAGGCGTGACGCTGCCAATATGGCGCTACACGGGCTGTATGCTTCGGCAATTCAGAATTGACGGATTCGTAAAAAGCCCGATATCTGCGTTACGCTTCATCCTTCGTCACTGCGGAGTACCTTAAGTACACCTCATTCCTCAGGATTCGCAAGCCTTGATCTCGGGCTTTTTACGAATCCGTCGGAAATGCGACTTTTTACGAGTTCATCTAAATTGATTTTCATCCTTACTGCCTGACGAAAAGGGATCGCAAAAGATTTCGGCTGCCGGCGAAAGGAAGGCCCTGTTGAAACCGAAAACGGATGTCGTCATCATCGGTGCCGGCGCGTCGGGACTGATGTGC
>NZ_JASJGN010000350.1:0-9786 GCF_033791525.1 Desulfosarcina sp. | reverse complement strand
GTGAGCGTGGTTTTGCCTGAATCGATATGAGCGCTGATGCCGATGTTTCTGATTCTCTCGATGCGTGTTGCCATGATGTCCTCGATTGGTGAGCGCAGTGCCTGACCGGTTGATGCGCTCGGTCTTTGTGTTATTTGTGTTAAAGGTATAATAAAAAAAAGATCCCTCATTTGGCAATGACCACACCAGATGTGGGACCTTCAACTACCGATCAGATTGCTGGAGGGCTAATATAGTGTTGTTGCAGCGGATGTCAACAAAAAAGTCTCCATGAAACCGGCTACCGAAAACCCAATCGTAACCACGTATTGACGAAGCAGTGGCATCCGGTCTATTTATAAGCAAAAAAGACTGCAGGAAACCTATAAAAACCGGCGTCTGCCTGGTAATCGAACGATATAGCGATTTCAGGCAACATCGTTCGCAAAAGAGCCACAGCCACAATATGGACGAATCGACAGCCGAAATCAGCGTCCTTCAGGAAAAGCTCAGGCTTCTGGAGAAGGAAAAAGAGGTCTGGCGTAAAACCCAGTTCATCGCCAATGCGGCCGATCAACTGCTCACCATGATCGACCGGAATTATAATTACGAGAGCGTCAATCAGGCTTACTGCCGTGCCCGGGGGCAGCGGCACGGAGATGTTGTCGGCAAAAGTGTTGCCACCGTATGGGGACAGGATCAGTTCGACTCGATTATCAAATCCAAGTTAGACCACTGTTTTGCCGGAAATGTAACCACCTCTGAAGACTGGTTCAAGTTCGACGGCAAGGAATTGCGCTGCTATCAGGTCACCTACAATCCTTATCGGGACGATAGCGGCCAGGTGACCCATGCCGTCGTGGTCACCCACGACATCACCGCCCGCAAACATGCGGAAGCCGGGATGAAAAAGGCCAACGACCGTCTCGAAAGGCGGGTGCAACAGCGTACCGAGGCGCTGGAGCAGGCCAACAATCAACTTCGCAATGAAATCGAAGAACGCAAGCGGGTGGAAAAAGCCCTGAGGGAAAGTGAGGATCGATACCGCTCCGTTTCCCGGGACATGCCGGCCATGGTTTGTCGGTATCTGCCCAACGGCGATCTTACCTTTGCCAACGTCCGGTTTAAAAATCACTTTCAGCTTTCCGACGAAACGCTTGAGGAAACGAACGTTTTCGCTTTTTTTCCCGACGCGGGGCGGCAGCGCATGAAAAAACGACTGCAACGCCTTCGTCCGGAAAAACCCATGGTCATTTACGAACAGTGCACCCGGACCGAAATCGGTGATATCTTGTGGCGGCAGTGGACCGACCGCGCCCTGTTCAATGAGCAGGGCACCGCCATGGAATACCAGAGCATCATAATCGATATTACCGAGAAAAAAAATGTGGAGAGCCAACTCCAGCAGGCACAGAAAATGGAGGCCATCGGCACGCTGGCCGGCGGCATTGCCCACGACTTCAACAACCTGCTCATGGGAATACAGGGAAACATCTCCCTGATGGATCTGAATGTCGACCACTGCCATCAGCTGTACGAGAATATCCGCAGCATTGAGCAGTTGGTGGACAGCGGCGCCAACCTGACCCGGCAGCTGCTGGGTTTCGCCCGAGGCGGTAAATATGTGGTCAAGCCCACGAACCTGAACGATGTGGTCTCAGAAACAGCCGTCCTGTTCGGCCGAACCCGCAAATCCATCCGGATCCATGAGACCTATGAACCAAACGTTCGCCCGGTCTCCGCCGATCGGGGGCAGATCGAACAAGTCTTGATCAACCTTTACCTCAACGCCTGGCAGGCCATGTCGGAAAAAGGCGATCTTTACCTGGAAACCCAGAACGTCACCATTGACGAAAAATTCGTCAAACCCTTTGAAATCAGCTACGGCGACTATGTGCGGGTATCGGTCACAGATACGGGAAAAGGTATCGACCCGACCATCTCCCATCGAATTTTCGACCCTTTTTTCACCACCAAGGAGTTGGGCTGTGGATCGGGCCTTGGGCTCGCCTCGGTGTTTGGCATCGTGAAGAACCACGACGGCATTGTGGATTTTGAAAGCCATGCCGGCCGCGGCACCACCTTCAGTGTCTACCTACCCATCTCCCAGAAAACCAGCAAAGAAACGGCACCCGAACCGGAGTGCATCTTAAACGGTCCGGAAACCATTTTATTGGTCGACGATGAACCCTATATCCTCGATGTGGGGGTGAAGATGCTCGAAAAAATGGGATACACCGTGCTCAAAGCCTGCTGCGGCGAAGATGCGGTCCGTGTGTTCACCGACATGCCCCAGCAGATTGACCTGGTGATTCTGGATTTAATCATGCCGGACATCGGCGGCGGTGAGGTCTTTGATCGGCTGCGCAGCATCAGACCGGAAATCAAGGTGCTGCTGGCCAGCGGCTACAGCATGGGTGACGCCGCCGCCATCATCGCTCGGGGATGCAACGGGTTCATCCAGAAACCCTTTGGCATGGAAAAGCTCTCCCATGCCATCCGGGAAGTAATCGACAATGGCCACCACCAGCCCGCCGTCTGATTGGTCCGATGACACCGTCTCACCTGTTTGAGCCAGACCCGCTTTCATTTCCTTAAAAAACAGATGCCATCGCATGATCTTTTCGAGCGTATTCTTTATCTTCGCCTTCCTGCCGGTGGTGATCCTTGGCTACTACGGCCAGTATGTGCTGTTTAAAAACCGTCTGCGCAACCTGACCCTGCTCGTCGCCTCCTATCTTTTCTATCTTTTCGGCGCCCCGGATTTCATTCTGTTTCTGGCCGGGTCCACCTTGTTTGACTATGCGATGGGCCGCTTTATGGATCGGTTTGAAGCGCAAAAGCGGTTGTGGCTGACCCTGTCCGTCGGGGTCAACCTGGGGCTGCTGGCCTGGTTCAAGTACGCCAACTTCATGGTGGACCAGGCCGCCGACTACCTCGTCCGGATGGGAATCGACCCGACCGGATGGGAAACGGTGGCCCTGCCGATAGGCATCTCGTTTTTCACCTTCCAGAAGCTCAGCTACACCATCGATGTCTACCGTGGGCGGTGCCGGTCCATGGCCAATATAATCGACTTTTTTATGTATGTGGCCCTGTTTCCCCAGCTGGTGGCCGGTCCCATTGTGCGGTTCCGGGACATCCACGACCAGATCAACCAACGGGTGGAATCGTGGGACAACTTTCATGCAGGCGCGGTGCGGTTTTGCTGGGGCCTGTGCAAAAAAGTAATCCTGGCCGACACCTGCGGCCGGTTTGCCGACGTCATATTCGGTCTCCCGCCCGCTGTGCTGGACACCCAAACTGCATGGCTGGGGGCCCTTGCCTACACGCTTCAGATCTATCTGGACTTTTCCGCCTACTCGGACATGGCCATCGGCCTGGGCATGCTCTTTGGTTTCCGCTTTCTGGAAAATTTCAACCGTCCATACAGCGCCGTGAGCCTGACCGATTTCTGGCGGCGGTGGCATATTTCCTTGAGTCGCTGGTTCCGGGATTATCTGTACATTCCGCTGGGCGGCAGCCGAAAAGGGGCACCGCGCACCTACCTGAACCTGACTCTCGTGTTTCTCCTGTGCGGGTTCTGGCATGGCGCCAAATGGACCTTTGTGGCCTGGGGCGCCTACCACGGCCTCTTTTTGGTGATTGAGCGGATCACCGGCCTGCGTCGGGTTTCCGAAAACCGCCTGCGCGGGCTTCGTCGCCTGTTGACACTGGTGGTGGTGATGTGCGGCTGGGTCATCTTCCGCTGTGACAATCTGGGCCAGGCCCACCATTTTTTCACGGCCATGTTCAGTCTCACCAGCCTGGAAATACCGGCATCCCTGGTGAATCTGATGGACCTTAAGAACACGGTGCTCATGCTCTGTTCGGCCACGACGCTGATCCTGCCATCCGGGGCCATGGATGCCGAACCCTTATTGGCGCAACGACGATTACTGGCGACCATGGTGGGAATCGTTCTATTCATGGCGCTATTGCCCTGGTGCTTGGCCATTTTGTCTTCCGGCTCCCAGAACCCTTTCATCTACTACCGGTTTTAATCGAAATGGTGAAAAAGTTTTTCTCTTTATTTTTCGTGCTTCTGCTGGCCGCACCGGTCGTCTTGTGGGGGGTCGGCCAAATGCGCAGCAATGGGGACAACACCGTCCGGCAGGGATTTCCCCGGCCGCATGCAGCGCTGTGGCTGGACCGAGGCTTCTACCAGGCTGTCGAAGGCTGGTTTGAAGAATCCCTGCCCGCCGGAAAACCCCTGAAAATTTTCCACAGCTGGCTGAATTATAAATTTTTTTCTGCCACCTCGGCCACGGCGGTACAGCTCGGCATCCACGGCTGGCTTTACCCTAAGGGAGCCAGTGAGGATCACCCGGTGCCAACGGCCCCCCGGCAGAAAGGCCACCGGCTGTTTCTGGAGCTACACGCGGTGGAGAAAATAATCAACGCCACGGGGCGCCGGTTTCTGACCACGGTGGTTCCCGGTAAGGCGGCCATTTATCCGGAGTATGCGGGTGCCGGCCATACAGGGGCGAAAAGTCCATTATACAAGGCGCTGATCGATGCCAACCGCCGTCACCCCTTGAGCGGCTTTATCGAACTGGACCCGGTGTTGAAAAAAGCCAAACTCAGTGGCGTGGATGTCTATCACAAACGGTCACGCCTGTGGACCTGCAGCGGAGCCGCCGCCGCCGCCCAACCGATCCTGAAGTTTCAGGGACTGGCAAACCCGGCACCCCGCAATCGTTCGGCAGTTGCCTGCCCACCGCCGGACGATGACCTCTACCGTCTTGTTCTGGGCAAGAAGCCGCAGGAAAAAACACCGTTGGCCGGCCATGCCGCAGGGCCCCACGCCGTCAATGGTCCAGTGGGAGTGGTCTATGGCGACGATTATATGGAACGCCTCCTGCCGTTTATCACCCATGCGTTTAAAAGCATGGCGGTCATCGATTCAACCCAGGAACCCACGTTCGGACGGAATGTCATGGCCAGAGATAGTGATTGGGTGATAGTGGAAAGCGCGGAGGATGGGCTCGATCGGCTTCACCTGAATCTGGAAGCCTTATATACTCTGGCAGCCGGCCAACAGATGCAGGGCGTGGTTAAACGAAACATCGCCCTTGACGGTGCAAAACCGGTGACCCCGTGTGCGCTGGACATCACCCCTGCCGGTCTGCAAATCCGTTCCCCGGGCGAGGAGGCCTTTTTCTCCCTGCCCCCGATTTCAGGATCGACGAACACCGTCTTCAGGATGGTGAACCTGACCTTCTCCCCGGCGCACCAGGGTCGGATCACCGTCAAGACCTGGCCTGGCGACACCGGCTTGATCCAGCGAAGCCTGAGCCGGGAAACCCTGAACATGATCGTTCCCCTGCCCTTCGATGAAACGGTGGAGATACAGATCAACCCCAGCGAGCACCCGGGGGTGTTCATCCTGAAAAACGCGCAATTGTTGAGTTTTTACGGCAAGCATCCGATGCCAGTGGTTCCGGAGACATCCGCCGCCGCCGGCGATATCTACAGCGGGATGGCCATTCAACCGATCGAACCGCCGGCCGGAGATTCGGCCGTCGATCCGGCCATGCAGTCAGCCGCGCATCTCAGCAATGCGCTGCCCGGACTGAGCCTGCCCGGACTGAACCTGCCCGAACTAACCCTGACCGATATCGAACAGGGCCGTATCTTTCAACGTCAGGGCCAGGATGCGGATATCGTGGTCACCGGCACCTACACAGGCATGCAGGGACCGGTTGAAGCCCGGGTGGTGGACGCCGGGACCGACGCGGTGGTAGTACCCTGGACCGTGGTGGACGGCTCACCTGAAAACGGGCTTTACACGGGTATATTGCGCCAGGTTCCCCAGGGGGGGTGGTACCGGTTACATGTGCGCAGCGCAATCACCCCGTGGATGGTCAACAAGGGCGGCAACCGGTGGGGAGTGGGTATGCTGGTTGCCTGCATCGGCCAGTCCAACATGCGCGAATGGTTCTTCACGGGCAAAGACCACCAGCCTTCACCCCTTCTCATGATTCACCGCAATGGCGGATGGATCACGCCCGGTGTTGAGGGCAACGGGGCGCTGGCTTTGGGCAACCGGTTGGTTTCAACGCTGAAGATACCGGTTGGCCTGCTGGACTACTCGGTCAATGGCACCGGCCTGACGGCCAGGGCGGAATGGGGCAAGGGCTTCTGGCTGGACACCGGACCTGACGGCATCTATCGGCAATTCATCGACGGGGTCAACACCGTCGGCGGATCGGTGGAGTTCGTGCTGTGGATGCAGGGAGAGGCGGATGCGGCGCGGGGGACGGTATCGGGCGAGGAATACCGCGCTGCTCTGGAACGCTTCGTCAACGATCAGATTCGGTCGGACATCAACAATGGGTCGTCCCGGCCCCAACTTCCCTTTTTGATCATACCTTTGGTCAAGCGACCCAGTGGCAGGGACATCTCCTGCCAGTGGATACGCGACGCCCAGATGGATGCGTTGAAAACCATTGACGAGCATCATCTGGCCGCCCTGAGCATCGATCTGGAGAACCGCGGCCGCCAGCACCTGGCGCCATCGTCTTACTCCTCCCTTGGCATGCGGACGTCTCAAACCATCTTTTACCTGCTGGGCAAGGCCCCCTACCATCGTGGTCCAGCCATTACGGCAGTCACCCGATCGTCCGACAGGGTTATCGATATTGCCATCGGGCACCAGGGCGGATCCGACTTCACCCCATGGACGGAGATCACCGGGTTCGAGGTTCTCGCCGATCGGCAGCCGCTGCCCATCAGCTCGGTTTCACGCAAGGACGGCCATACCATCCGCATCGTGCTGGAAGACCCGGCCCCCATGGATTTCAACGTGCGCTACCTGTACGGTGCCCATCCCGACACGTCCAACCCGGTCCGGGACAACACAGACTTGCGTCTTCCGTTGGAGCCGTTTTTCAAATAACCGGTATATAGACGGTGGCCTTTTTCTGTAATTCTGATATAAACGCGCCATGAATAAGCCATCACGATTCGCGGGTTGGATTCAAAAGCGTTCGGAAAATACGGAGAACCTTTTCACCTGCTGGCTACCCAGGCAGACCGGCATCTTCTCCATGTTCATTCTGCGCCGCCTCTTCTCAGGCATCCGCCTGAATCCCGATCTCAAGGCGACCCTGGAGGACCTTCCCGATAACGCCGTCATCGTTTACGTCTCCAAAACCAAAAGCTATTTCGAATTTCTATGCTACTATACCCGCTACATGCAGGCCAAACTACCCTATCCCCAGTTGGGTTTCGACTGCAGTATCCGTTTCTTGCAGCCGGTGGGCCGGCTGTTTCGCATCGCCACCGCCCAGGTGAGGTTCTTCCTGCGCCATTTTTCGTTTAGGGACCCTTACCGGGCAGGCTTCATCCGCGACGAAATCGACAAGGGGACCACCGCCTTTTTGCCACTGGTGGAAAAACGCGATTTTTATCGTCGGTTCATCAAATCCAAGACCGATCCCATCCGCCATCTGATCGACATTCAGCAGACCCTGGAGCGGCCCATCTGTGTCCTTCCTCAGTTGTTGTTTTTCAGCAAGCACCCGGCCACCACGATGCCTACGATGGCTGACATTTTTTTCGGCCCTCCGCAAAAACCGGGGAAACTGCGCCGCCTGGCCACGTTGTTCAGAAAACCCGGCAACATCTTTATCGAAGTGTCCGATCCGATCAACTTGAAACGCTTTCTGGAATTGACAGAGAACCGGGGGCGCAGCACCGATTATCTGGCGCTGAAGTTACGGCGGGATCTGCTGAGTCAGATCAATGCCCATCGGAAAAGCATCACCGGCCCCATCATCAAGACACCGGAGGAGATCAAGCAGGAGATCCTGACCGGTGAGGAATTGCGCCAATTCATGGGCACCTATGCCACACGCCGGGAGATGACTATTTTCCAGACCCACCGTGAGGCCATGGGTTACGTGGACGAGATCGCCGCCAATTACAGCCCTTCCTTTATCAATATCGTCCACCGGGTTTTGGGACGTTTCCTGAACACGCTCTTCGAGTCGGTAACCTTCAGCCCGGAAGCGCTGTCGACCATCAAACGCAATTCCCGCAAAGGGCCGATCATCTTCATGCCCGCCCACAAAAGCCACATGGACTCCCTCCTGCTATCCTTTACCCTGTACGACAACCACATGCCCTGCCCACATATTTTTGCCGGCAAAAATCTGGCCTTCTGGCCCATGGGCCCGCTATTCCGTCGGGTGGGGGCCTTTTTTGTGCGGCGCAGCTTTAAAGGTGCCGTCTTCTATGCCAAGGTTTTTGTGGCCTATATTTTTCAGGTGCTTAAAGAAGGGTTTAACGTCGCCGTTTATATCGAAGGCACCCGAAGCCGCAGCGGCAAACTGCTTCAGCCCCAACTGGGCATGCTCTCCATCCTGCTGCACGCCTTTTTCGAGGGCGCCTGCAAGGATCTGGTTTTTGTCCCCGTCTTCATCGCCTACGATCGCATCCCGGACGAAGGATCCTATCTGCACGAAATCAGCGGCGGGAAGAAAACGGCTGAGAATTTCCGTCAGATCCTCAGAGCCAAGCGAATCCTCAAAAACCGTTATGGCAGAGTTCACTTGAATTTCGGTAAACCCTTGGCCCTGAACGACGTGCTGGCTGAGCAGGGGTTGACCGGAGCGGCACTTTCCGCCAAACAACAGAACACCCTGTGCCGAGACATCGGTGCCCGGATGATGAACGCCATCGACCGACAGACTATGGTCACCCCTCAGTCCCTGGTCGCCGGAGCCTTGCTTTCAGGCGGCAGGGAGATCATCTCCCGCAAGGAGTTGGGCTTTCGCATCGAGGCATCCATGAACCAGTTCTGGGCCCAGGGGTCCTGCGTGGCGGATACCCTTGCCGACGGGCATCAGTCCGCCGTAGAGAACGCCCTCTATCATTATCGAGGGCGCAAATTCATCCAGTGGGTCGATGCCAAGGCCAAAGATCAGGCCCGCCACAATGCGTGGCGCATCGTTGAAAACCGGCGCAACGCACTGGACTACTACAAGAATATCAGCATCTGCCATTTTGTTCCCCCGGCCTTCACGGCCCTGGCCATATTGGAAAAAGACGCCTTCCAGTTTTCGGCGGCAGATCTGCACGACACCTATCGTCGCCTTCAGGATCTGTTCTGCGAGGAGTTCAATGCAGACCCGAACCATCCTCCGGCCTACATTGCCCGTAAAACCGTTAAGACGTTCATCGATAATTCGATTCTGGTTCCCCACCCGGCCATGCCGGATACCTACAACCTCTCGTCGGAGGGATTTCGCAAGTTGGTTTTCTTTGCCGGCTATATCCAACCGTTCCTGGAATCCTATCGCACGGCGCTGGTCTATTTCGCCAAGAATCGCCGCAACCATCACCACAAGGCCAAGATGCTGAAAAAAATGCTGGCCATCGGCAACCGCATGTATCGTCAGGGTGAGATCCGGCTCAAGGAGTCCATCTCCAAGGCGAATTATGACAATGCCATTGGTTTCTTTACCAAAAACGGAGTAAGGGGTTCCGAAGACGAGGAAAATTGTCGGCGCTGGAACGACACCTTGGTGCACTACCAGAACCTAATTTTAAGATAGGACGCGGGTTCGACTCCCGCCGCCTCCACCAGCGACAAGCTAAAGATGATTCGCCTCTATTTCCGGCGGCCGGGCTGTCTTTTCCGGGCGCGCATCGGTTTTTTTCGCACCACTTCCAATGAATCGTAAATTTTGGAGCGGGTCTTGCGTTTCAGATCCTTGATGGCCTTGGGATCCGGGTTGTTTTGCATAGCTTCCCGGCAGG
>NZ_JASJGN010000349.1:0-6454 GCF_033791525.1 Desulfosarcina sp. | reverse complement strand
GTAGGGCGCGGGCGTGTGACCGGAGTGGCGAAGGGGCCTTGGTCCCGAAGCCGGCGAAGGTCTCATGCAAGCGCACCCGACACACCGTCCAGTCATTTGAGGGCGCCGGTACGCAGCCAGCCCCGATCCGGGGCGGAGTGCCGGCGACCGCAGGACGGCTGGGGGCGCCGCAGGCATAAGCAGTCCCGTCATTTCCGCCGCTCGCTTGGGCTCGGATGCCCAAAACGGGCTATAGCGGAAATAGGGACTCCGCTCGTAGTCTCCCGCTTCCCTTCCGTTCTCATCTAATCGATTTCATAACATTAATTCAAAATTCATCATTTTTAACCAGTGAAATTTCTGAAAGGAAGAAGCATAGCGAATTTCACCAGGTAAAAATTCAAAATTGATAGTCCGCCCACAGCCTATGGCCTGTTCTTTTCCTCCCGGCTTCTGGCTCCTGACTCCTGACTCCTGCCCTTCTCCGTTCGATCCGCCGAAGGCGGACAAGTGCTTGCTCGCCCCAGGCGAGTTCGATGTTAATCAGTTAATCCGCCCATCGCCCATACCCTATACCCACTACCTGGAACTAATCACCTGCAACAAACAGTGGCAATGTGCCCCGCATCTTTTTTTATTGGATATTCGATAGGTTGTCTGTTATTATGGGTGAATGGAACAACGAACCAAAGAATGGTTGATCCAATCAGACTACGATATGGAGACTGCTGATTTTATACAAAGCGGAGGTCGGCACATATATGCCGTTTTCATGTGCCACCTTTCCATTGAAAAGGCGTTGAAGGGGCTTTATTACGAAAAGAAGGGATTGATACCTCCTAAATCCCACAATCTGATATATTTATTCAACGAAATCGGCATGAAACCACCGATGGAACTTGGAAAATTTATTGTTAAGCTAAATGAGGCCAGCATCCCCACCCGCTATCCGGAAAATCTCGCAAATCTTCAAAAGCAGTACAATGAGGTGGTTGTCAAGGATATCCTGACTAATGGAAGGAAGGTTATCAAATGGATAAATCGGCAGTTGTAAAGATCGTTGATCGGTTTCATCAAGGAATCAAGACCCGGGGTATAAGACCGCTTAAACTTATCCTTTATGGTTCTTATGCGTCTTCCACCAATTGGGAAGGAAGTGACATCGATATTGTCGTCATTTCTGATGATTTTATCGGTAAGGATTATTGGGAACGAATTGATATCCTGACGGACGTAATATATGAAATTTTTGCTCCAATCGAAGCGGTAGCGATGACGCAGGAGGAATGGGATCGAGGTGATTTATTTGTGATCGACTTCGCTCGCAATGGCGAAGTTCTTTTCGCTGCATAGCTTAAACTTAAACGATTGCTGTTGCCTTGGATCCGTGGCAATCCATGTCCTAAATTCGATGTCATCCACCGATCGCGATCTTTAGAAAACTTCAATAGAAACTCACGTTTGTGGCAACGGTGCGTAATATGCCATACGTGACCAGAAATGAAATGCCGATTGGCTCGTGCTATTTTCCTTTTAAGACCTTAAATTGCCCTTTTTCACACCAAAACATAGCTTCTAAGGCCATTTTAAGGATATTTTTAAAACTATTTCCATATTTTTTCAATGAGTTTACTCGGTCCGACCCCATAACTCTCACTGAGTGAAAAAGCTTGAATTTAACCACAGAAATACACGGACTCACACGGAAAATCGTTTAGCCAGCCTGCGGCTGGTAAATAATCAACATATTTCTCTCTGCGATCTCTGCGACTCAGCGAGAGAATGAAAAGATGAACATCGAACATTGAATGAAAAAAACCAATTGAACTAACGAACAAATCCAACTAATTGAACAAATTCAACGAACTTCATCTCCTGACTCCTGCCCTTCTCCGTTCGATGTTCAACGCTAATCAGTTAATCCGCCTATAGCCCACAGCCTATAGTCCCTCCTCTTCATCTGATAGACTTTATAACATTAATTCAAAATTCATCATTCAAAATTCAAAATTATTGCCCTCCCCCCTCCTTAAACGGCCGATACAACGGATCTCCCACCAGCACCATTTTCCAGGAGAGGTACGGCACGCTGAGAAGGTAGCTCTCGGCCACGGTCAGCATCCCCTCGGTCAGCGCCCTGAAGAATACGTCGGGGAAAGGGAATGCCTGCACATATGGCTCGTCCACCGGTCCGATGGTGACGGCCACCCCTTCTTCCAGCATGCGCTTGCACCAGACCTGGCTGCTTCCCTGGCGCAGCGTGCGGCATTCCGCGCTGGCAATGTGATACCCGATCGCCCCGGGCACCCAATCGAAGGCGTCCACATATCGGGCCAGGCTGTACCACCCACAGTAAAGCGCAGCCTGCGGGCACTCACCCGGTTGAAACAGCTTTCCGGAATTCTCCAGCACCACCGGCATGACTTCTTTTTCCCGGGTCCGTTTTGCCGCCAAATGAATGGATTTGTCGTAAAGCGCGTATCCCGAAACGGGTTTATCACCGGGATCGATATACCGCGCATCGAAATAGGCCGTTCCGGTCAACCCGTCTTTTTCAGCAGCAATGGCGTCATCGATCATACGATGAACCAATTGGGAAGTGGGCGCATCCAGCCGGCTCACCATCGTCACATCCTTTTTCGCCAATTCAAGCTTTTCATCCTTAAAGCCCAGGAAAAAAGGATTTGCCACCCACATGGCCAGCGGGTATTCCCCGGCCAGCACCAGCATCAATTCGGAATCCACCGATGCGCCGGTATTGTGCGCCCACTGGAACGCCTTGATCTTTTTTTCAACAGCGGACAACGCATCTGAAACCTCTTTTTTTCCAGCGTCATCCGATATTACACTTAACTGACCATTCAATCGCTCTTGTTCGTCTTTTAACCCGGCGATCTCTGCCTGCTCTTCCCTGGTTAACGGCAAAGCCCTGATCCTCAGCGGTACGCCTTTAACAGTCACTACACACCGTGGCCGCTGGGCGAGGCTGTATTGCGCCAGCTTTTCCCGCACGCGCCGGGCGATCAACTGATCGAAATCCGCCCTGGAGCAGGTCTCATCATCGGTCACAAAGATCTTCAACAGGTTCTCTTCGGGTACCCCCCGTTTTTGCATATAATAGTTGGCCACGCCGATGCTTTCCCGGGCGTTTCGGTTGGCCACGACCAGCAATTCACCGGCTTCCAGGGCCATGCATGGGGAGGGTGAAAAAAAAGGCCATAGGAGGTATAGGGCCATTAAAAACGGAATGGGCAGTTTGATTCGTATGGGTTGCAAAAATAGTCCTTGTCGTTCAAGTAGAATTCACCAAACTTCACTGGCGTAAATTTAACAGGGAGGACGGATTGGCACAAGCTACCGATAAATATCAAATATGATTTAACTCAGCAATCAGTATTTGCCCGCCGTTCTATACCGCATTAAACGGTTGGGTGTATGCGCTTGTTCTTTCTTTTCATTCGACGTTCATCCTTCCAGCCTGTCGCTTCCCTTCCGTGTTCATCTAATAGATTTTATAACATTAATTAAAAATTCAAAATTATAGTCCACCCCTCCCTATCGCCTATAGCCCACAGCCTGCTCTTGATCCTCCACGCTCTATGCTCCCCGATCCTTCCTGCTTTTCCCAACTTATCAGCTATCAGCTAATGCAGCGCCCTGCTGCATTTCCCCATAGCCCATCACTGGCCCGGTTGTTTTCTATTGACATCCACTCAATAATACATCAATTATTACACATATATTTACACACAAGAAAGAGTTAATTATGAACACAAAAAATGTACGACTCAATATCACTATACCGAAAGAATTGATCCAACTCGTAGACCAGATATCCGGTCCCAGAAAACGCAGTCTGTTCATCGCTGAGGCCATCCGCTTTAAGGTTAAGCAGGACAGAAAGGTGGAGCTCGAAAAGAAATTGTCTGAAGGTTATCGCGCCTGCAAAAAAGAAAGCCTCGATATTACATCTGAATTTGAATCTGCCGATTTGGAGGGCTGGGATGATAAGTATTAAAAGAGGCGAGATTCACCTGGCCGCACTGGATCCGACATTGGGCCGGGAGATTGCCAAAACAAGGCCGGTGGTTGTCATATCAAACGATATCGGCAATCAGTATTCGGGAACCATTACCGTCCTACCGATCACGTCGCAGAATTTAGCAAAGATTTATCCCTTCGAGGCGAAGCTGAAAAAAGGAACGGCCAATCTTCCCAGGGCTTCCAAGGTGAAGACGGATCAAATACGGTCCATCGACAAGCGTCGTATCGTGAAACGGATCGGCGTGTTGGATGCTGAGAGTATGTTCAGCATAGAAAGAGCCCTGCAAATCCATCTTGATCTATTGATTGAAGGATATTGATGCCAGTAAAACGCATCGAAGGTAATCAGCTGCCTTAATGGGCGAAGCCCCCTATACTTTTTGCTCTCTCTGCGACTCTGCGAGAGACATGTCTTTAATAGTTTATCAATCGCCAGAGCAAAGCGAACGCATTATTCGATGTTGGACGTTCGATCCGCCAAAGGCGGACAAGTGCTTGCTCGCCTCAGGCGAGTTCGATGTTCATCTTTTTAGCCTTTCCCCCATAGCCTTTTACCTTCAACCTTCCACCTGTTCATCCATTCAAAATTCATCATTAAAAATTCAAAATTCTTTTCCATCTTCGCCTATCGCCTGCTCTTAATGCTCTTATTGCATTGACAGGTAAAACTTTGCGCCTTACACAGTTGTAAGACAAAATTTTAAGTAAGGAATAACACCATGGCACTGGCAACAATTACCAGCAAAGGGCAAATTACAATTCCCAAAGCGATTCGGGAAAAGTTGATGGTAGGCACCGGAGACAAACTAGAATTTGTCTTCACCAGCGATCGGGAGGCGCTGATTCGGCCGGTGTCCAAAACGGTCGATGAACTTTTCGGCAAATTGCACAAGCCAGGCATAAAAGCCGTTTCCGTTGAGGCCATGGACGAGGCGATCGCCCGACGGCTGAAGGCTGATTTTTAATGAAGGCGCTGGATACCAATATCCTCGTCAGGTTTCTCGTAAGAGATGATGAGCGCCAATCCAAAGCCGTTTACCGCCTGTTCAGGCAGGCTGAATCCGAGAAAGCGGTTTTTTTTGTCCCCTTGCTGGTGATTCTGGAAACGATTTGGGTTCTGGGGGCAGTCTATCAGATTTCGAAAACGGACATCCTGGATGCCATCAACGATATCCTTTACCTGTCCATCCTGAAATTTGAAGCGCAACCTGCGCTGAAGCGCTTTCTGATAGAAGCACATGAAAAAAACGCTGATCTTTCGGACGTCTTGATCGCCTGTTCGGCCAGGCTTTCGGGTTGTGAAACAGTGCTTTCATTTGACAAAAAAGCAGCTAGGTTTGGTGTGTTTGAAATGTTACAATAGGGTTCAAGGATTCGAGAGTCCAAGGAGTCAAGTGAAACAACTTTAGCCAGTGAAATTTTTTATCCCGTGAAATCGCGTAGCGAGAACCATCATTTCACCCAAGACCGCCAGGAAGGAGCCCAGCGGATTTCACCAGGCCAATTATACTATCTTTTCCCTATCGCCCATAGCCGACAGTCTATAGCCTGTTCTTAATCTCCTCGGTTCTGTTATTTTTCTCTCGCCCAAAGCCCACAGCCCATGGCCCCTCGCCCACGATAATTTCTAACCAATCAAACAAAACAAAATAACCAACCAATTAAACGAACATTACCTCCCCGCTCCACGCCCATAGCCCATTGTCCATAGCCTTTTTTTATCCTGTCTACTGTCGCCTGACTTCTGAATTCTGGTTTATTCTTCTCATTCACTATTCGATGTTGGATGTTCGATGTTCGACGTTCGTCCTTTTTTTCTCGCCCATAGCCTATCGTCTATCGCCCCAAATTATTTCTAACCAATCAAACCAATGAAACCAACGGAACTGATAAAACGGTCTTTTCCCTATTTTCACCCCCACCGCCTTGGCCAAAAATAGGTAAAATTTTCTACAATTTAACAATAAATATAACTTTTTTTACATACTTTTTAGCCCTAAAACTGCCATCTCCTGAACCTAAAAAGCTAAAATATTTGGAACCATCTAATTTAAATACAAAATAAGTGTACTTTAAAACAGATCCATTTTCGGCACGTTACTTGATAAGGATTGGGGTGGGTAGACTTATCATGCATTGCTTACAATTTAGCTGTTTTTCAACTGATCTTTTTACTGATGATCAAGAAAGGAGAGTTACGTTCAAAACGTTAGAATATTGCGGAATCGAATGAGGGGGAGAAAAAACATACTCTATTTCAGTTAAAAAACTTCAATTAAATTGAACAGGATCTTAAGGGGTGGACATGAAAAAAAGTTTTTTAATATTATGCTCGATTTTATTTTTAATAGGTTTTTCAGGTATTTCAAATGCAACATCTTTCTCTATTGGTAATGATGGCTCTCTTATTTTTGGAGGTTTTGGTAGTGGT
>NZ_JASJGN010000348.1:0-15263 GCF_033791525.1 Desulfosarcina sp. | reverse complement strand
AAAGGCGTGTTCTGCCTCGGAGATCGCGGTGTTCACGATACCCTGGTCGAAAACCGGCACCTGGATAGTACGCGACATATTCTTGTTGTTAATCGCGCCATCATCGGCAACCACTGGAGAACCTATGAGAAAAACAATAATTAAAACCGGTAATAATATAAACTGATAGTTGATCATTTTTACCACCCCTTGCGACAAATTATTATTATCAGAAAGTATAGCGCATGTTTATTGGTGACCTGGATGAATAGTAAGCATATTTAATAAAACCTTAAGACAATGATTGATACACATCAAACCATAATTAATAAGGATTCATTTTCAATGTGAATCAATGCTTTCTTTTGCGGACTACGAATCCGTAGGTCGCAGGTTCGAATCCTGCCGGGCGCGCCAGAAAAAAACAAGGGGTTACAGGCATTGACCGGTAGCCCCTTTTTCTTTCCTGACAGTCATGTAAGCACTGTCGATCAATACCATAACGGGATTGGATCCGTGGCTAAAAAAAACGTCGCGGTGAATCCCCTGGGTGTCGATACCGGCCCGCCTTTCCTGCTTGACTCAACTTTCAGCCATTAGTCACCTCGCAGGTTTTCATATTCCCGAGAACGATATAAAAACTCACCTTGCAATTGGAGGCGCTGTGAATATCGAGGCTATGTTGGGTTTGATTGGCTCGGGTTTTGGCACCATTTTGGAATTATTATTTCCCCGTTGAGTATTTTAAAAATAGCATTGTGAATGTAAGCGGACTTTTTGTTTCTCTAAACTGCGATTGATGGTAAGTAGATTATACGACTGACCGGCAGAGGCGTTACGACCGTTAACGTTGAAACGATCACAAGGTTGATTTAACGGCAAGCCAATGAATGCCACTTCAACTTCACAACCCGCCCAACCCCAGTTGGGCCATCAGGATTGGCAGCGAATTTTAGATGCCGTTTCCGATGGCCTGATCATCACCGATCCGCATTTTACCATTTTATTTGTCAATCGAGCGTTTGCCGCGCTATCGGGCGTTGACGCAAGTAGCCTGGTTAGAAAACAGTGCCATGACGTATTTTCCAGCGGGCTTTGTTCGACTCCCGATTGCCCGTTGACAACACTTCGGTCCATAGGCGAGCAGCGTGTGTTCGACAATCAGCCCCACTGCAAAAACGGTAAACATGCACCATGGATCGTAACCATCACGGCCTATCCGGATGCAAGCGGTGCCATCGGGGGATATGTCGAACGCTTCACGGACGCCAGCGCTTTCCGACAAGTCGAGCAGGCACTGACTCGCAGCCATGATCGACTGCGCAAAAACATGGGCGCCATCATTCAGGCGATCTCCACGACGATAGAAAAACGCGATCCGTATACCGCGGGTCACCAGCGGCGGGTGACCAAATTGTGCCGCGCCATCGCCACCCGATTGGGCTTCACCTGGGAACGCATTCAGGGCCTGCGCATGGCTGCCGCCATCCACGATTTGGGGAAAATACATGTTCCATCCGCTATTTTAAACAAACCCGGACCGATGTCAGAACACGAGTTAGCCATCATCCAGATGCACCCGCGCACCGCCTATGACATCCTCAAGGAGATTCAGTTCCCCTGGCCGATCGCCGAAACCATCTACCAGCACCACGAGCGATTGGACGCTAGCGGATATCCGCGGCATTTGAAAGGTGACCAGATTATTCTGGAAGCGCGTATATTGGCAGTGGCGGACGTGGTGGAGTCCATCGCGTCCTTTCGCCCATACCGGCCTCAATTGGGTATAGAGGCCGCGCTCGCCGAGATAGAATCACATAAAGGGGTGTTGTACGACGCGCCGGTGGTAAAGGTCTGCGTTGCGTTATTCAACCGGCAGGCGTTTGATTTTGAAACCAAGTCCTGGCAGAAGTACACCTGATCGTGAAGGATTCATCGGACCTCGAAGTAAAGGCGCCGCAGCACCTTTCCGCCGGCCGTGGCGATGTCGACTCGCCATTCACCCCGATAACGATCATCTGAAAGACTCTTGGCACTCCATGTCCGCCAGTAGGCGGATCGGACATCCAGGATGACATTGCTGATTATCTGCCCATCAAAATAATAGATATGCCGAATCTGGGTTGGAACCTGCCTGGCTTCAATTGCGTTCCACACAAAAACCCGTTGGGTCGATACGGGAAAAGAGGTGTCGACACCCGCCGGCATGCGATTTTTTATTTCTGCACAGACGCTGGCCTGCAACACTTTTAGGGGTGCATCGGCTGTTGTCGATTCCGGCGATGGAGCGTCCGTCAACACGCTTTGGCCAGATGTCGCCTGGTTTTCAGTGCCGGTGCTGGTTAGGCTTGGGTCGGCATTCTCTGCCGCCGAAGATGAACCGGATAATGGGGTGCCGGTTGGTATGGCAGGATTGGTCGCGGCGGCTGAACCTTCGGGTTTTAACTGGGTGCGGGGCGTCGCTGCAGCGGGATCGGTGGCCAATGGTGTCGGCTGCTTTTGAGCTTCAGGCGGGTTGTCTGGCTCAGCGGTTTTCGAACTGTCGGCCTGACCCTTGAGTTGATCGGCACTTGAGGATGCATCAGTGGATGGTGAAGGCGAGACCGATTTTTCGGAATCAATGGCAGTAAGCGTGCGTGTTTCCTTGTCTTGCATGTGTTGCAATTCGGCAACTGGCAGTGGATTGGGGTCATAGATGAACAGATGGTAGAATCCGAATCCGGCAAGCACCAGGATAGCGATGCCCAGCAGGGCCATGGATGCATACAGCCAGGACCACGATGAAGCGATCCTCTTAAAAAACGAAACAACGATGTCGAACACATTCCCGTTTGTTCGTATTGATGCACCGATGTTTTTGATTGAGGTCCCAGCTGCTTTGAATGAGGCACTGTTGATCGGTACGGATGATGCCATGGTACTGAAAAACGCTTTAACTTTGCCAAACAGGGAAACCTGCGGTTGCTTCGACTCCTTCGTTTTGGGCTTTTCGGGCAGGCGGTTCCTGCCATTGTGCGCCGAGGTTTCGGGTTCAATGTCCTCGGTTTGAATCTGCTTTCTAATTAAGGCCTCGTACAATGAAACGGCTTCGTCTACGTTACCCTCGATTAATCTGGAGTAGGATGCGATATATCCTTTGACATAAGGGCCTTGTGGAAGCTTCTCAAACTCATCGTTTTCTATGTATTTCAGATACAACGCTGAAATTTTAGTCAATTGGGACAGTTCACCTATACTGATATTTTTGGATTCCCTCGCTTTTTTCAGGTAGCCGCCAACAGTTTCCATCGTACAGTCCCGATCGGTAGGGGGTCGTTAACCAAACCCATGCATGTCAAGGCGCAACATTGGGAAAGACTAAATCAGTCCGACGCAGCGCTTATCGATAAAGATATCGGAATATTTGAATCAATTCAAGGGCAATGCAGTTGAAATCGTTCTTGACCTGATCGGGCACCACTTTTAAATCCTCCCCGCGGCAAGCCGCTGAAAGGATTCACCGTATGGATGACAGTCGATTCCCCGTTCGCTCGCTGACCCCGCCGCAACGGCTGGGAATGCGTTCGCTATCGCGGTACAACAGCCATCATCGGCAGTGATACGGATTCGGTAGTGCCGGTCAGGAAATGGTCAGTTTGCAAAAATCGAACATACATCGGGTGCTTATCTCCCGGGCCACTGCTTCGGGAACGGAACGTTGCCACGGCCCGGGTCCTTTTTGGACCTGCTCGAGGATCGCTTCGGGCCAGATATGCATATGGGCTGGATTGTAATTTTGAACCGGTAGGATTTTATGGTTGGCGAGCAGGTGGGCATAGAAGTGTTTCAAATGCTCGGGGACGGGAAAGTTCTCGGTGGTAACCAGGTCATCGGGATTGCCGTCCCGGTACATGGGGTATACAAATAGCAGCGTGTCGCGGTCGAATAGGGCGCCAAACGCACCGATAATGCCTCCCTTCAATCCATCATAGTAGGCGTCGTTAAACAGGGTTTCCAGGTTGGGGATACCCATAACGAAGGCCACCTTGCCCCGGGTATACCGACCCAGATAGTCGGACAGGCGAAAATAGCGCAGGTAGTTGGAAACGATGACGGGATAATTCAAAATGTTCAGGCAGTCGACGCGATCGAGAATGTCTTGCATGTCATAACTGTTTTGTTTTCGCATCTCGGCGACTGAAATTTCCGGAGCCATGATATGAGGGGCGGAACTGGCCTCGCACATGCGGGCGAATAATTCCATGCCACGGGTCATCATGTCCACGCTCACATGGGTCACAGGTCTGAACATGGCGCGCATGACCATCACATCACGGTTGTAGAACAAATCCGAAGGATGCACCAAGGTTTTGCGGTCAGCGCCGAAGACAACGGCATCGGTCAATTCCGTCTGGACCAGTTTCAAGGCCATGTAACGATTGTCGATATCGGCAAAGTAATTGCCGCTAAATCGAATCAGGTCGACCTCCAACCGTCCCCACTTCAGGTTGTCTCCCAGGGATTGGATGAGGCGTTCCGGGCGTGAATGAAAGTGAAAGGCGCCATAGATCAGGTTGACGCCCAATATGCCCACGGCTTCCTGCTGCTGGTCATTGCTTTCATCCAGCATGCGAATATGGATCAGAATGTCGCTCGGATCGGCACCGGGCGTCACCTGAAATTTAATCCCCAACCAGCCATGGCATTCGCCCTGCTGGCTGTAGCTTCGAGCGGTTACCGTATCGGCGAAGGCAAAATAGGTCGAGGTTTTGGGGCGCTTGTCACCGACCCGGTGCAATACCAGGTTGAATTCCTTGTCGAGCATCTTTTTTACCCGACTTTCGGTTACGTAACGCTTGTCCTTCTCCTCGCCATAGATGGCATCGCTGAACGACATATCATAGGCCGATATGGTTTTGGCGATGGTGCCGGCAGCACCACCTGCCCGGAAAAAACAGCGTGAGACCTCCTGGCCGGCACCGATTTCCGCGATGGTGCCGTACTTGTCGCGGTCCATGTTAAAGGCAAAGGCCTTTTGCATCGTGGTGAGGGTCTCTTCAGCCATGACCATTCTCCGTAAGGGTTTCTGTGTAATAATGGCTAATACAACGCCGAGGGTGACGCCGGAGGGTTACGATATCCCTCATCAGCCACTAAATCCCCATGAATGCATTAAAAACACAACAGATACCGTTTAACAACTGGATTTCACAAAATGAAATCTAAATCGAGCGGTTTTTTACTGGCGCTACCCCTTTCCTTGGAGTCTTGGGATGACCGGTAGGCTATGCAATCATACCCGATTCAGCCACAACCCCAAATAGCACCCCAATAAAAAAGGCGGGCCACTTAATGAAGTGGTCAGCCTTCTTGATGCTAATAGTCGGAATGAGGTCGATGGGTCGTCAAACCTTATTTGTTAGATGGAATCTGCACCCTAAGGATGCCAACTTATAGGCTACTGCGTCTGCCGGCATGCTTGGACTTGCTGGGTGAAAGGAAGGCAAAGGCACCTTTGCTTGACCGTCCATTGGCTCTGGGTTTGGGCGCTCTCCGCTCAACCACGGGATGGGGTCGATTGGGGCGGGTGTTGACCTTTTTCCCGTGTGATCCCGATGGCGCATCATAATTGAAATCCGAAAGGGTGCGTTGCTCCACAGGTCTGCCGATGGCCCCATTGATCGCCCTGACCATCTGGGTATCCTCCGTGGTGATCAGGGTGAACGCATCCCCGCTGCGTTCGGCCCGTCCGGTGCGGCCGATACGGTGAATATAGGCCTCGGGGGTGGAAGGGATATCGAAATTGATCACATGGGAAACATTTGAGACATCGATGCCTCGGGCCGCGATATCCGTGGCCACCAGGATTTGATACGCTCCGGAGCGGAAGCCGTTGAGCGCTGCCTGGCGACGCCCCTGGGACAGGTTGCCCTGCAGTGAAGTCGATCGATAGCCGGCCTTAGATAGCTTTTCACCCAGGCTCTTGGCTCTGTGCTTGGTGCGTGTGAACACCAGGACCGGCCCGGTCGGGGTTTCGCCCAGCAATTTGATCAGCAACGCCGTCTTCAAATGCTGGGCGACCGGGAAGAGGGCATGACTGACGGTCTCCGCGGGAGCGGTGGTGCCGATCTGAACCGTAATCGGATCCTGCAGGACATCATTGGCCAGGCGTCGGATCTCCTTGGGCATGGTGGCCGAAAAGAGCAGGGTCTGGCGTTTTTTTGAGGGGACGTGAGTCAGAATGCGACGAATGTCCGGGAAAAAACCCATGTCGAACATCATATCGGCTTCGTCAATGACCAGCACGTCCAACCGGGAAAGATCAACGGTCCGCCGGCCGATATGATCCAGCAGCCGGCCGGGGCAGGCCACCACGATATCCGCACGTTTGAGTTCCTGGATCTGGGGATTGATCCCCACGCCGCCATACACCACGGCGCTGCGCAGGCGTGTCTGGCGGCCCAGGCGCTTGAATTCGCCATGAATCTGTTCGGCCAATTCGCGGGTGGGAGCGATGACCAGTGCACCGACCCGATTGCGTGGGCCATCGATCAGGCGGTTGAGAATGGGCAATACAAACGCGGCCGTTTTACCCGTGCCGGTCTGGGCCAGTCCCACTAAATCGCGTCCCTTCATGACTTCGGGTATGGCTTTGTCCTGTATGGGTGTGGGCGTGGTGTAACCCGCTTTCGTTACACCATCGGCAACAGCGGGGTTAAATGAAAAAGTTTTAAAATTCAAAAGATTATTTTCCTTGCTTGAGTTTTTTGCCATTGACTGCGGGTTGAGCCTCTGCGGAGTCCGCGTTCCCATGGGCCTGCGTGGAAATGCGTCCGCACTCAATAATTAATAAAACCCGCGGACAATTCCGGGGGTTACAATTTATTCAAAATCTCAAATCTGGAGGATGCTTCATCGGCGTGTTGAATATTCCTGCAGAAAAAAAATGTCCCGCATGACGAATGCGGGACCTCGTTGAATTGGGTTATAATAAACCTATTCGGGCTGAAAGCAAGTTAATTGTTGAAATATATAAAAATAATCCGCCCCGCCGCCAACCGCTTTGAACAGTCGAGTCGTAAAACACACCGATAGCCGTGTCGGGTTTCTATGATACCGATGGACAAAAAGAAAATGAATGCTATGATCCGGTAGCTGTTCATCCCGGCCACTATCGCACTCATCGAAACAACGATTGGGTTTCAACGGGCTCACAGTGGGTACCGACGGGGAAAGACAACAACTACCATGGATGGTGGGGGTGCTCTATTCCCTTGACCACAACTGGTATGGTGGCGCCATTATTTGTATACGTGCACGCAAGTGTATCCTGACCCGTATATCGGACTTCACATGATTCCTTTATTCATCCATTTGTTTTTGTTGCCTGCCTGGCAGGCCGGGTCCGGCACGTCTGCGCCATGAAAACCATCGTTCAAGTCACCGCTGCAATCATTGTCAGTGATGGCAGCATCCTGATCACCCAGCGTCACTCGCGCGATCGGCTGGCCGGACTGTGGGAATTTCCCGGCGGCAAGATCGAAGCCGGAGAGACCCCGGAGCAATGCCTGAAACGCGAACTCTGGGAGGAGCTGGAAATGGATGCCGGCATCGGCCACTATCTCGGATCCAGCATTTATCACTACGATCACATCTCCATCGAGCTGATGGCCTACCGGGCATTCTGGAATGGGGTCTCCTTCAGGCTGGTTTCCCACCAGGCCTGCCGATGGGTAAGGCCGGATCAACTGGCTGATTTTTCTTTTACCCCGGCGGATCTGCCCTTTGTCCAACGGCTGGCCGACGGGAAGATTGACATCGGATAGCCGGTCCTTCATCAGGGCCGGGGTTGAAGTCCGGCGGTGGGTCAGTTATAGGGGAATCGAACTGAAAAAGGTAATTCGAAGAAATAGCAGATTTCGGTGTTAAAGAAAAAAGACCCGTTTTAAAAATATATAGTGCCTGCATAACAATACTTACTGTGACTTCAATGACGATCGCTTACCATGTGGGATGGCTGATTGATGGAACCGGCATTCCGGCTGTCGAAAACCGGATTGTCGCTATCAACGCCGGTCGGATCCGAGAAATCCTCGATCCCGGTGACCCGCGACTCGAAGGAATGGCAATCATTGATTGGTCGGACTGCACCGTGTTCCCCGCACTGATCGACAGCCACGTTCATCTGGTGATGTCCGGCACAATAGAACCGACCTTTCGCCGGAAACAACTAAACAGTACTTACACGGTTCGCCGGGAAATTATTGCGGAACATCTTCGCCAGCACCTGGCCAGCGGAGTGCTGGCCGTTCGCGACGGCGGTGACCACAATGGTGACACACTTCGTTATAAATGGGACTCGGCCAATAATCCCCCACCGATGGTGACTATTGCTTCGGCGGGGCGTGCCCGAAATGCGTTGGGCCGATACGGAAAACTCATTGCAATCCCAGTGGATGAGGGGGAGACCCTGGTCAACAGTGCCTTCGGGACAGATTCAAAGCGGGACCACTTGAAGCTTGTCAACTCCGGCCTCAACAGCCTTACCCAGTTTGGTGTGGAATCTGTACCCCAGTTTGATGAAAACGAACTGGCTGCCGTAATTGTGGCAGCCCATAGGCGCGGCCAGCCTACCATGGTCCACGCCAATGGTCACCTGCCGGTGAAACTGGCCATCGATGCGGGATGTGACAGCATCGAGCATGGCTTTTTCATGGGCCGGGAAAACATGCACCGCATGGCTGATCACGGTGTTGTCTGGGTGCCCACGGCCGTGACAATGAAGGCCTACGGCGATTACCTGAAGGCTCAAGGGCACCGCAGCGATCCGTCTTTTTCGGAGGTGTCCCGGAAAAACCTGGAACACCAGCTGGAGCAGATCAGCACTGCCCGGAATCTGGGGGTGACCCTTGCCGTGGGGACCGATGCCGGCAGTCCAGGCGTGCATCACGGGCTGTCGGTCAAAGAGGAGCTTCAGCTTTTCGTCTCTGCGGGATTCAGTGTGGAGGAAGCCATTCAATGCGCCAGTCGACACGGGGCACGGCTCATGGGGCTGTCTGACAGGGGTGCAATTGCCCCGGGGATGCGGGCGGATTTTCTTGCTGTGAAGGTCCCTCCGCAACACGTGCCCGAGGCGCTCCATCAGATTGTGCACCGGGTGGTTGAGGGTCGCACCATCGATTTGGACACAGCCTTTTGAAGGGCCTCCTGTTGCCGGTTTACGATGGCGAACGATATTTGGATCTATTTTTGCGGGTTCTTACCTTCTGAATCAGGCGCTTCAGCGGATCGGTCATCAGGGTCAGGGTGGATTCGCGTTGGCGAAGAATCTCTTCCAGCGAAATGTGAGGGTCTTTGGCCGGGCTTCTCAAATAGCGACATAGGGCAATCAGCCGGTTTTTGATCTCTTTTTCCGCCCGGATTCTAAGAATCTCTTTCTTTCTCAAAATGTCTTCTTTAATCGCCTCGTCGGGTCGTATCCCCTGGTATTTGTCAAGCTTATACCGGATTCGGATGAAAATGAGATCCTGCAGCACCTGCTCATACTCAGGGTCCAAACAGATCACTTCAGGAACCAGATCCCCGAGATGGGTGACCCCTAAAATATCCTCATCCTGGGTCCAGTAATTGACCAGAAATTCCTTTTCCAGGTCCAGGTAGTTTTTCAGCGGCATATACATCCGCCGCAGGTACATGAGCACCTTTTCTGTTTTTTTGCGCTGCCCGCCGATGATCACCGAACCGCCGACCTCCCCACGATTGACCCCTTTGGTCCATGGCGCACCCGTAATGCCGAAATCATTGTACACGGGAATGTGCATCAGTGCAGAAAGGGTATTGATGGCCAGGGCGTATCCTGCCGACGGCCCGCCTACACTGTAGGAAGCGGAGAGCAGTTGGTGATGAATGGTATACTTGTCCAGAAATTCGCCCAGTAGGCGTGCGGCGCTGACCTTGGGGTCCATATCCTGCAGGTAGTTTTTGACCATGGTCAACGCCTCATGGGCGCTCTGCTGGGTCATTTGGACCGCCATCTCCATCTGGGCACCGGCCGAGGACGATGATGACACCGCGCCGGTGACCATCACTTTCTCTGAAGAGAGGCTGTAGGTCAGGCTGGTGGCGATGGGCAGGAGAACGCCGGTAACATCGTTGGCCCCGACGCCGATGATGAACCTCACTTGGGGCTCCTGGCTCAACTCCGCCTCCAGGAACTCATCCAGCACCACCTTGCCTTTTTTGGTGGGGCTTTCCGATATTTCGTGGCGGGCCGACTTGAGGTGACTGGCCACCATGGGATAATCTTCCGGCTGCTGAATCGGTTCAAGTATCTTCAAAACCGCATTATAATGTTCCAAAAATCGATCAGGGGTTCCCCGAACGACAGTTTTTATCTGGTTCTTATCGTCCCAGGCCTCCAGGATGCCCATGAGGGTCTTGAAGTTGAATTTGATAAAGTTCTCTCGGGTTTTAATCGAGTCATGGCGGACCTGCCGAAGGCGTGAAATCACCTCGTATTCCGTATTTCTCAGTGCCCTGGCCTTTTCGACAAAGGCGGCATAATCAGCTGGTGTATTACTGACGCCCTTGGCCGCCTCCACGATGCTGTCGGTGGTCAGATCCGCAGACAGGGGAATATCCGCCAGCGCGTTGTCGACAATCTGAAGGATATCTCCTTTTTTTAAAAGCCCCTTGATTTCCAGAACCTTGAGGCGTTTGGAGCGGATCAGGGCCGGGTCCAGAATATCCAGGCGATTGGTCGTAAGCACGGTGAACACCTTGTGCAGGGGCGTTTCACCATCGATGAGATTCAAAAACTTATTGGTCAGTTTGTCTGACGGATTCCCTCCAGTGCCGCTGCGTTTAGGCGCCAGGGCGTCCCCTTCATCGAAGAAAACCACTGCAGGGGCGATCATTTTGGCGATGTCGTAAACTTTTTCCAGGTTGTCCACGGCGCCGTCGACGGGATTGGACGGGTCCTGCAGGGCGCTGGCGCTGGTGGCGATATCGTGCACCTCGGTGTTTTCGCTGAGTCAGGTGCGTGCCAGAAAGGTTTTTCCGCTTCCCGGCGGACCATTGAGCACCACGCCTTTCTCCTCGCTCACGTTACGGATACGGCTGGCCTCCTGGTCCGCTGCGTAATTGTCGGCCTCGGCAATCAATTCCCGGCGCTTTTTCTCCTCGGAGGCCTCCACCAGTTTGTCGCCGAATCGGGTCTCCTTGAGCACGAAGCTGACGACTTCAACGCCGTATTTCTTTTCGATGGTGGGACCGCCGATATTGATGGGGCGAGATTTCAGTGCCGTGAAGATCATCTCCTTGATGGTTTCACGGTCACTGATCAGACGGTCAACCTGCTGGGCCTGAAGAATATCTTTGACAATGCCGTCGTAGTCGCCCTGCAACAAATCCAGGGGATTCAGGTTCTCTATGGCCCACGTGTTCAGGTCGCGGATCCGATAGGTGAGCACCCCGGAGGTCCACAGGGCCACGTTACCCTTGGAGATGATTCGCATGGGCGCCGGGGTGCCACCCAGTTGGAGGGTCTGGTTCATCAGCGGCACTTCCTGTTCGATGCGTGTGAAATAAAGCAGTCGGGCATGCCAGCCCACATCCGTTACCGCCTGTCGAACGCCACCGAATCGTTCCAATACAACCGCATAGTTCATCTTGACCTTAAAAATGGTTTTGGTGGCATAGACAACGGCAATCATGCCGTAGACCAACCCGGCAGAGGTGATCAGGGCAATCAGGCGGCGCAGGACGGTTTTGACGAAAGACCGCCGCAGCAATGGATTGGGTAAAGGTGTGGCCATATCTGCTCCTTTGTTTGCAGGAAAAAACGCCGACGCAGGGCATCTGTTAGCTATAGAGTGATGAACGGCAGGCGTTTTCTGATCGATGTCGCACCCACCAGCCGTATCGAATGCGGAGTGCCCGACAATTGGTAATAAATGGGTTTAAGACGACCGGAGCAGTTTTGAAATGGATACCGGTGAAGGGGAAGATGCCCTGTCATCTGTAAGCTTATACCGACTGCCATTGGAACGATGGCCGGTTGACAGCCAAAATCATTTGGCCATGAAAAGGTGCGCTTTCAAGGGAAAAACCGTTCAAAAATCGGAGGTGGATCCATCTGTATGAGAATTACAGATTGCCCGCCAATCCAAGCTGGTTCTGATTGACGGCGATATTGAAAGTGGGCTGGACCAGGTCGTGGTGGTGGATCTCAAAGGGAAGATAAGCCAGCAGATAGCGACTCGGCTTGACCCGAATGTCAGTAATACGTTCTTCCACTATTTTTTTCGGACGCAGGAGTCCGGCCAGGTTCAGTTTCAGGGTCTCGACGGATTCGGATACCGGCAGGTTCACCGGATGCATGTTTCCTTTTGGCACGTGGGCAATCAGATCATTCCGGGGCTGGGAAAGGGTGATCTGGCGGGTTAACCGCAGAAAACTTTTAGGGCGGATCTTGAATGCCGGGCCCCAGAAGTGACAGGGGATCCGGTCCCATCCAGGTTGGATCGCTTTGGGTAGATTCGCCGCTTTTACCAGGTCGGCATAACTGCTGAGATCGATACCGGTCACCTCGGCCTTGATACGCCAGAAGGGCAGGTAAATGGTGTTCTCGTTTTCATGATTCGGCAGATGGGCTACGTTAATACGGGACATCCCCTGTTTCGACGCCTGCCACATGGACTCACAATTTTTACAGTGAAGGACCAAGGCATCTCGACGCCCCTGCATGTCCCAACCACAGTTCGGGCAGAGTGTAGGGATGAAGCGGATGCGCCAGTCCGCCGGCCCACCGGAGAACCGGCTTACTTCGAAGGACTCATCCAGTTCTGCGGACACCGGTTGGTTGAGCACCGCATCCATGATCCTTTTGCCAACATAAAATGGGGCGTAAATCAGGCTCAAAGACTCACCGATATGGCTTTGGTGGAGAATTGGCCCGGGAATTTTTGAGTTGTAGCGGGTGAGAAACGCTTCCATCACCTGACGAAAGGGGAGGTGTGGCTTGATGAACCACCCCTTGGTCTCCGGGCTGACAAAACGCAACTTCATGGCCTGGCTGCGAAGGCCGACAGATACGGGGAAATGCGTTGATTGCACGGCCTGCTGGCTGACATCCAGAAATCGATTCTGGATGCCGGTCGGCAGGCAGGAAAAAACCATGCCCTTGAATCGCCAGTAGGGAAAATAAATCAATTCCTGGCCATCGGGGGCATTGTGGGGCAGCAAATACCGAAAATAGCTGCGTTCCACGAGATAGGAATTCACTTTGCAGAAAGCACACTGAAACAGCCGATCCGTTTCGCTGAGCGCTGCCGGTGCACCGCACTGAGGGCATTGATGATCGATGAGAAAATTAATATTTTTCTCCACACTGGGTGCAGAATTTGGACCCGGCCAGATTTTCGGTCCCGCATTTTGCGCAAAAGACGGGTTTGGGCTTTTCTTCAGCCGGATGACCGCAGCGGGAACAGAATTTCGCATTGGGCGCCAGGTTTTTTCCGCAATGGCCGCATTCAATAAATACCAGCTGCTGGTGACCGCACATGGGGCAGAACTTGGCCGACACCGGGATGTTGCATTGGCACTCCCGGCAGGTGGCCTGTTCCGCCTCAGGCACGGCTGTCCCACCGGGGTGCGGGTCCTTTCCCGACGCGTTGAAATACTGGGCAAACATGGCCGGCATCATCAACCCCAGACTGGTGCCCATGCCCATGCTGCCATCACCCTCGGCTTCCGATGCCTTTTCCATGGCCATGGCTGACTTCATTTGCATGAGTTTGTTCATGTCGTCGAAAACACCCATGCGACTGCGGTCATCGATGGCCTTTTGTACCTCCGGCGGAGGGGTGATCGCATTCATGTATAGATGGGTCAGGCCCAGGCCGAAATGACTGAAATCCTCCTGGAGCCGCTTGGCCAGACCTTCGGAAAGCTCATCGTATTTGGCCGGCAGGTCAAGGATTGAGTCTATGCTTTCGCCCATGAAGTCGTTGAATCGGGCAACGATGACCCGGTTCAAATACTCCTCGATCGCTTCGGTGGTGAACATGCCCTGGGTACCCACCATGGTGTTGATAAACAGTACCGGCTGGACCACCCGCAGGTTGAAGACACCAAACGCCCGCAGTCGGACCAGTCCCAGTTGGTCATCTTTAAAGGCAACCGGATCTCGGGTCCCCCATTTCAGGTTGGTGAAGACTTTCATGTTGACGAAATACATTTCGGCTCGCAGCGGACTGGTCATGCCCCAGGGTAAACTGACAATTTTGGTAAGAATCGGGATATTGCCGGTTTTCAGCGTATGACGGCCGGCCCCGAACGCTTCGACGGCCTTGCCTTTGTAAAAAAAGATACCGGCCTGACTCTCCCGGACGGTGAGTTGTGCCCCCCATTTTATCTCCCCGGACCCCTTTTCAGGCAGTCGATGGACCAGTTCCTTGCCACTTTCGTCAAACCATTCCAGATTCTCCAGAAAGACCAGGTTGTCAGCTTTCATCGGTCGATTCTCCTTGGTTAGTGTCCATCCAGAAACAGGCAAATTGGGTTGAGATCAAGGCATGCGAAAAATTTTACCGCATGCGCCCTGAAAGAAGTGCTCTTGGGGTGCATATAGTTCGTATTCCGAGGATAAAAGCGTTCGCATAACACAGATATCAGGCAAATTGGCCTTTTGTGGATCGACACCAGTTAATAAGTCGCATTGGTACCAGTATCGGTTGTGATTGGTAAAACCTGAGTATTGGAGCGACAGTTGTCGAACTTTATCGTTGAACCGCGAAAGCGAGCGCATTCTCCGTCGCATGTCGGAGCGGAGCAAGGACACAGCTCATCGGGGCCGCGGGGAGGGTTCAATAATCTGCGATCACCCGGTCGCATGAGATGGCCGCCATTTACTTTCTGCCTCGAATTGATCCGTTGAGATGGTTGAATTAGTGTTCGTCCAGAAACGAGGGATTTTGGTCGAGATCAAGGCGCGCGAAAAATTTTACCGCAGGTGCCCTGAAAGAAGTGCCCTTGGGGTGAATATGGTTGATATTCCGAGGATAAACGCGTTCGCATAACGCAGATATCGGGCAAAATAGCCGTTTATGGATGGACACTAACTAATCGGCGGCTGGAGCAGCCGTCGCCGGAGGTGCTGCCGGTGAGTCCGTAATGGTCTCTTCGGTTACCGGGGAAGTGCTGTTGGGAGGCAGCGTGGTCGCTGCGGGAAGCGCTGATGTGTCTGCCTGTTTTTCGGGTTTCACTGCAGGCGGTGCCGGAGTCTGTGTTGCTGAAGGTTCCGG
>NZ_JASJGN010000347.1:0-6616 GCF_033791525.1 Desulfosarcina sp. | reverse complement strand
TGGTGATGATACGCGGTGAGTAGTATACACGTTCATCAATATTAACCGATCATCTCAATGGAAAATAGGAGGTACTATTATGCAAGAGCAGCTATCTGACACCGCGGTTCTCTCTCCATGGTGGCGCCGCAGTGTTGTCTTGGTTTTCGTGGTCGGCATGATCGGTCTGATCTTCATGTCGGTACAGGCATACCGCCATGCACCACCTATTCCGGAAAAGGTGGTCGATTCCGCAGGCACCGTCGTCTTCGACCGGCAGGATATCGAAACGGGCCAGGAGGTATTCTTAAAATACGGCCTGATGCAGAACGGTTCGATCTGGGGGCATGGCTCCTACCTGGGCCCGGATTTTTCGGCGCAGTACCTGCACGAGCTCTCGCTGGATACCGGCCAGGCCATCGCCAGGCAGGAATTCGGCATGGATTTGTCTGCATTGGATGAATCCCAGCGGGCTCAGGTAGATGCCCGGGTAGCCATCCTTTTGAAAGAAAACCGCTACGATCCCGCATCCAAACAGCTGACATTCATCGATGCGGAAAAGGACTCTTTCCAAAGGCAGCTCACGGTCTGGACCGATTATTTCAAGCACCCGACATCCAATTCGGGCCTTCCCGACAACTATATCGATGACCCGGAAGAGATCCGCCAGTTGACGGCTTTTTTTGCCTGGACGGCCTGGGCCAGTGTCGCCAACCGACCGGACAAGTCCTATTCGTATACCAACAACTTCCCCTATGACCCGGTGGTGGGCAATCTTCTGACCAGCGATGCGGTTCTCTGGAGTGCGTTGAGTGTGGCCATGCTGCTGGCCGGACTGGCCTGTGTGTTGGTTGTTTTCGGCAAATTCGATTACCTGGGCTGGAAAGGTGGCCCTGAAGGCATCTATCCGCAAATGCTGGCCGGTGAAGCTACTGCAGGACAGAAGGCGACGATCAAGTACTTTGTGATTGTGGCCCTGCTTTTTCTAACGCAGGTCATGATCGGTGGCGCCCTGGCCCACTATCGTGCGGATCCTGGAAATTTCTATGGCATCGACCTGGCCCAGTATCTGCCAAGCAATATTCTGCGCACCTGGCACCTTCAGTTGGCCATATTCTGGATCGCCACGGCCTATATAGCCGGCGGTCTGTTGCTGGCCTCTTCAATAAGCCGGGAGGAACCGCGTGGGCATGCCGTGGGCGTGCACATGCTCTTCTGGGCGCTGGTAGTACTGGTGGTCGGCAGCCTGTTGGGCGAACTGGCAGGTATCAACCAGCTGTTTGGGCGCTTCTGGTCATGGTTTGGCCACCAGGGCTGGGAGTTCCTCGAGCTGGGGCGCTTCTGGCAGGTTATCCTGGTCGTCGGACTCAGCTTCTGGATGGGTCTGCTCTACCGGGTGATCGCACCGGTTTTGAAAGATCCGGAGCGAAGAGAGATTTCGCTGTTATTTTTGGCGGGTGCGGCTTCGATTCCTTTTTTCTACCTGCCGGCCTTTTTTTTCGGCAGCACTACCAATTTTACGGTGGTGGACATGTGGCGCTTCTGGATCATTCACCTGTGGGTGGAAGGGTTCTTTGAGCTTTTCGTAACCATTCTGGTTGCAGTAACCTTCTACCAGTTGGGGGTGGTCAGGCGCATCAATGTGGTGCGGGTCATTTACATGGATGCCATCCTCTTTCTGGCGGGCGGCATCATCGGTACGGCGCATCATTGGTATTGGACCGGGCAGGCCAATTTTACCATGGCGCTGGCAGCCATGTTCTCGGCGCTCGAAGTGGTGCCGCTGACACTGTTGACGCTGGACGCCTGGGATTTTGTCAAATTGACCGGTACCGGGGACACCGCCGGTGCACCCAAGAAAAAAATCCCCCACAAATGGGCCTTTTATTTTTTAATGGCCGTCGGGTTCTGGAATTTTGTGGGTGCCGGCATATTCGGGTTCCTGATCAATATGCCGGTAGTGAGCTATTACGAGGCGGGAACCATCTTGACCCTGAACCACGGACACGCCGCCTTGCTGGGCGCATTCGGCATGCTGGCCATGGCGCTTTTGGTCCTGGGCCTGCGGCACGTGCTGACGGACGAACAGTGGGTACTCCCGGAAAAATTCGTCAAGGTTTCCTTCTGGGGCATCAACATCGGGCTGGCCTTGATGGTGATCACCAATTTGTTCCCCGAGGGTATATTGCAGGTCTGGGATGTGCTTGAAAATGGATACTGGCACGCCCGCAGTCTTGAATTCATCGGCTCTGACCGGATTCGAGCGCTGGAATGGGTCAGCATGCCGTCGCACGTGATTCTGATCGTCGTCGGTGTGGTTCCGATGGTGATCGCCGCAGGGTTAACCTACTTAAGAATGCGGAAAGCTTGATATAAAAAGAGGCAATCATGATTAAAATCAAACGCGCGTACGATCCACCCGCGAATACGGATGGGACGCGCATTCTTGTGGAACGGCTTTGGCCGCGCGGGATCAAGAAGGAGGCCTTGAAACTGGACGACTGGCTAAAAGACGCCGCGCCCAGCACCGAACTGCGCAAGTGGTTCAGTCACGACCCGGCCAAGTGGCCCGAGTTTCAGCGGCGCTACCGGGCCGAACTCGACGAGCATCCGGACGCATGGCAGCCGCTTGTTGAAGCGGCGAAGACAGGCAAGGTGACGCTGCTGTTCAGTTCGCACGACGCGGAGCACAACAACGTCGTCGCGCTGAAGGCGTATCTGGAAGAACGGTCGGACTTAAAAAAATAATCCATACGGAGGTGACATTATGTTTGTAGCGCTAATCTCTTTTCCGCCTATAAAAGCCGGCAAAGATGCAGAATTTCGAGAATGGTTTGCCTCGACAAACGAAGAATTCTTCACGTTTAAGGGTTTTATCGGGAGGCGGCTATTGAAGCCTTTTGATGATGGCAATTATGCCGCTATCGTTGAGTTTGAGAGCCAGGACAATTTCAAAGCAATGCACGGCAGTCCTGCCCATGACAAAGCAGGTGAGCGTGTAATGCCGCTATTTGACGGCAATCCCACGCCTCATTTTTATCAAGTCGTCATAGGGTAGGTTTATCGCCAATAGTTATTTCCCAAACTGAGCGATGCACCTTTCTCGAAGAAGGTCGATTGGTAACGATCACGGTTGGGTCCATCGATGGTTGTATTCAAAAGGTGAAACCCATTGGGTTTGCCGATCTCACCCCATCTTCGGTGTTAGATATCGCCGCGCATAGTCCACTATAGCGCGACGACATCTGCCTTGAATCTGCGGCAACCTCGTCAATCGCTCCGTTTGGGTGATAGACACTCATCTGAAGTGTGTTGAGTTTCGTGGAACTTAGCTTTTGGAAGGTGGCACCCACACATTGTTTGTTGTGGGTATGACACGAAAATGAGCCTCCTCGATTCGTGCTCTTTCTTGCCATAGACTATACTTGCGAGAACTTTTTGACAATTGCATCTACGTTGGAGATGTATTTACAGGCAAAAAGTTATTCGTGCCTGTTGTAGACAGCGCGTACATGCAGTGCGGACATGATGGTTAATAAAAGCGGTCAGGCACAATATATTGTATTCGTATAATTTCTATTTAATTCCAGGCGCATAGCAGCTATACGTGTACGTGGCCTTAAGTACATGTTTGTTTTGGATATATTCATTCCGTTACTAAATGTCCCACGGCTAATAGCGGGCAAGTCATAGCAGATTGTGACATCAACCGGCAGGAATCGTTACCAGCGGAAGACCCTCATTACCTCCGGTTTCCGTAAGTGAAAAAAGGATCATCAGAAATGCGAAAGTTCGCTTTGACTGAAAATCTCTCTTGTCAATCCAAAACCAGTTATCTTCGTATTTGACAGTTGTGAAAGCGTTCTCCGGCTTGTCGGGTCCGCTCTTAACGCGAATAAGTTGCTTTATTTTTACCTCGTCACCCACGGGGAGTGGAAAGGAGTCGACGGTTAGGCCATCGGACACATGTTCGAAGGGCACATCTATTTGGGTGGATAGATTGACCATGATCTGCATGATCGAGCGGGTCAGCATGGCAATTTCGTTATCGCTTTGGGGGATTAGCCCGTAGGTTACCTTGACCTCCTGTTTCTCCGGATCCAAACCTAATAGTTGATTGATCTCCATGCGCGCTTCGGCGACGTCTGGCGAGATATTTTTGCGGTGGAAAAACAGAACCGTGGTTTCCTTCTTATCCTTTTCTTTAATGATGCGCATGCCAACCGTACCGGATTGCTGTATTTTGCGAAACAAAGAAACCAGATAATAATATTCCGGATCGCCCAAACGTTGATCGGTCCCGGCGGCCTGCCGGCTACGAAAGCCGTTAATTGAATCCACGACAATCGGATATATCAAGTCTACCGGCCATCCCGACTGAATCATGAACAAGACCGTTTTTGGCGGAATGGGGGTCATGAAGCTTTCGTTGAACTTCGCACCGGTGATCGGCGCGTAGGTGATCGTGGGACGGTCGGTATATTTGCCGGCTGTGCCCAACGCCAGAAAGTCACCCTGAATTGCCGCTTCGGAAGAGACCGTACCACCAAGATTGACCGACCCCTCCAGGGTATAGCCACTCACCACTGATGCCACTTCTACGAAAAGTGGCATGTCGGCATAGCGCAGCTTAACGATGTTGAGCAGGGTCTGCTCCTTCCAGGACTCTGCAATCGCCGTATTGTAGTCGAATCGATCGCGGGGGACAGTTTTTGGCCCTATGTGTGTGCAGCCAGTGAGCCAAAATATGGCGATTATAGCAGTGATAATCCTGTAATTCATTACCTTCTCCTATTCGGCTTGCAGAATATTTAGTCTTTCTTGTCCACTGCATCTTTCACATTCAACGGGTCCACAACATAAATAGTTCCTAAAGCCTATGCGATAATACGCTTAGAAATAATTTGAATAGACACTCCCAAACTGAGCGATTTTCGAGCTTGCCGCAGGACCCAGGAAGCTGGCATTCCGATATAGTCGCCTATGCGGGATGCCGGCTGACACCGGTTATACGGTGAGATCGGCTATCCCAACGGGTTTCAAATTTTTAGTGCCGTAAACCATAATGGCAAACAATAAATACCGGTTATTCTATCTGTAAAAATTTGAAACGCTCAGTTTGGGACATTGTTAAATCCTCTATGGGTCTTCCCGAACACGCTGCACGCCAAAAGCTTATCCCTCCTCGGTCGCCGGCGGTGTGTACCACCGCTCCTTCGGGACGACCTTCGGTTCGGCCGGGTCTTCCTTGTACGCCGGTGACATGATCTGCACGCCATTTTCATTGAAGACATCCTGGATGTTGCGATGCATGTCGGTGTACAGCTTCACCATCTGTGAGGCATCACCACAATAGGCATTGAGTTCGTAGTTCACTGCGTAGTCCCCCAACGATTTCTGTCGTATGAACGGTTTGGGTTCCTTGAGAAGTCCCTCGGTGTCTTCGGCGGCCAGTAACAACATCGCCTCCACCTGCCGCCACGGCACATCGTAACCAATCCCGACCGTGGTATGCAGGATCAGGCCCTGGTCACGGGCCATGGTGCTGTAGTTGGTCACTTCGCCGTTAAGGATGGTCGAATTCGGAATCACGACCTCTTCATTTTTCGGTGTCCTTACATGGGTGACCAATACGCGCATTTCCGAGACATCACCGATGGTATCACCGATCTTTACCCGGTCACCAATTCTGAAGGCACGCCGGTAGGTCATGGTGTAGCCCGCGATCACATTGGAGATCACGGAAGTGGAGCCAAGAGAAAACAGGACCCCCAACAGGATCGAGATCCCCTGGAAGGCCGCAGAGTCGGATCCGGGAATATAGGGATACGCGATCACCAGCGCGAAGATAATGACCCCCAGCCGCGCAATCCGATAGGTCGGCCACGCCCATTCGACCTCGAATCCCTTGATTTTCAGACGCCGGGTATCGATCGCGGCAAACACACTGCGGGTTACCTTCAAACCGTAACGCGTGATGTAAAACCACACCACGAGGAACAAGAGGTTCGGTATAAAATCGATGACGGCATCGACCATATCGCCAAGTGGGCTCGCCACGAACTGGAACAGCGTGTGGGCGGTGTAGCGCGTCTGCGGAAAAAAACTCAGCGCGAAACTCGCGAAACCGTAAACCAGAGATATAGTAACCAGTACCCGCAACATTTGCAGTGCACCGTGCAGGAGCCCCCAGAGCTGCTCTCTCCGGAAGATCCGTTGAGATCGAGCTTCAAGGTTCTGCATACGGAGCTTGACGCGACGTTCCAGGAATCCGTCCAGACGGCGAAAGCCCCAGAACACGACGCATAAGAGTACAGCCAACACCACCATGCTTCCGAGCGCATACATTGCGTTTTTAAGTAATACTGCCGGCTTGTGATCATGACGGTAGTCATTGATGGACTCAGTAATGCTTATTTGTATGGTTTCGGCGAGCACCGTCCGAGAGACCCCTTCGAATTCGGCATCCGCTTCCAGAATCCGAAGGATGGCCTTACCCTTCTCACCGGGAAAGATCTGGTGATCGGCGCCGGCATTTTTAACCCGCAGTGTTTTTGCATCGAACTTTGGATCTTGAGCCAACGCCTCGATGCGTTTGCCAATTTCATCTGCACGGCGTTTGGCCGGGTAAGCCGAA